>JACQFS010000032.1 GCA_016199935.1 Verrucomicrobiota bacterium | reverse complement strand
CTGCGGTTCATCAACTTCGCGCACAGCGAGGTCTTCATGGTCGGCGCGTTCGCTGGGATGTATCTGGGCCGCGTCGCCCCGACGACATCGTGGTTTGGCGGGGCGGCGGTGATGTTCGGGGCTATGGTGGCAAGCGCGGTGCTGGGCATCCTCATCGAGCGCCTCGCCTACCGCCCGCTGCGCGAACGGTCCAAGCTCACGGTGCTGATCACGGCCATTGGCGTTTCGCTGCTGCTGCAAAATGCCGGGCAGATCCTCTTTGGCGCGAACCCGCAGCCGTTCCCTGAAATTTTCCCGACGCGCTCGTTCGAACTCGGCGGGCTGATCGTCTCCAGCAAAGACCTGATCGTGCTCGGTCTCACGCTCGCGCTGCTGGCGGCGCTGGAATTTATCGTGGCCCGCACGAAGATCGGCACGGCCATGCGCGCCGTCGCCTTCAACCCGCAGGCGGCCCAGCTCATGGGCATCAATCTCAACGTCGTCATCAGCTTCACCTTCGGCCTCGGCTCCGCGCTCGCGGCGGCGGGCGGCGTGTTGTGGGCCTACAAGTTTCCGAAGATTGATCCACTGATGGGCACGATGCCCGGCCTCACCGCGTTCGTCGCCGCCGTGCTCGGCGGCATCGGCAACATCACCGGGGCCGCGCTCGGCGCGCTGCTCATCGGAGTGATCGAGACATTCCTGAAAGGCAGCCGGTGGAGCACGTGGACGGAGGCGGTGGCGTTCGTGCTCCTCATTCTCATCCTGCTGTTCCGGCCCGCCGGACTGCTGGGAAAACTTCAAGCGGAGAAAGTGTGAGCCGCCCGTCATGAACTTCGCCGGAGCCAGACGCTGGTTGTTCGCCGCCCTCGCCGTGAGTGTGGTGCTGGGGTTGTTTCAACCCCGGATGGATTTGTATTTCGCCGACGTGCTGACGCGCATCGGCGTCGCGATCATCCTCGCCGTCAGCCTCAACCTCATCAACGGCTACACCGGCCAGTTCAGTCTCGGCCACGCGGGCTTCATGGCGGTGGGCGCCTACACCGCCGCGGCGGTGACAATGTTCGCCGGGCCGAAAGTGGTCGGGGACAATCCGCCGGCCATGATCGCGCAAGCGTGGTTTCTCGTCGCGCTGCTGCTCGGCGGCGGGGCCGCCGCCGTCGCGGGCGTGCTCGTCGGCGCGCCGTCCCTGCGGCTCCGGGGTGATTACCTCGCCATCGTCACGCTCGGCTTTGGACAAATCATCTCGGTGATTTTCCGCAATGTCGAATCGCTCGGCGGCGCGCTCGGGCTCAACGGCATTCCCGCGCGCACCAATCTCTTCTGGGTCTTCGCCGCCGCCGCGCTCGCCGTCTACGTCGTCACCGCGCTCGTCAATAGCACCTACGGCCGCGGCTTTCTCGCCACGAGCGACGACGAGGTGGCCGCGCAGGCGATGGGCATCAACACCACGCGCTGCAAGATCGCGGCGTTCGTGATCAGCGCGTTCTTCGCGGGCATCGCGGGCGGGTTGTCGGGGCACTTCACGCTGACGATTGACCCCAAGGGTTTCGACTTCAACCGCAGCATCGAGATCGTCGTCATTGTGATCCTCGGCGGCATGGGCAACACGCCGGGCGTCATCGCAGCGGCGGTGCTGCTCACGCTCAGCAACGAATTCCTGCGCCCGCTCCAAGCCTACCGTCCCCTGCTCTACGCGCTGCTGCTCATCGTGCTGATGCTGGCGCGCCCGCAGGGATTGCTGAACTGGAAGCGCACCGCGAAGACATGAGCGCCGCCCTGCTCCAACTGGACCGCGCGACCATCCGTTTCGGTGGACTCACGGCCGTGTCGGAACTCGACCTCGCGATCGGCGAGCACGAGCTCGTCGGACTCATCGGCCCAAATGGCGCGGGCAAGACCACGGTGTTCAACCTCATCACCAGCGTCTATCAGCCGAGTGAGGGAAAAATTTCCTTCGCCGGCAAGGCGACCGCGCGACTCAAGCCGCACCAACTCACCAAACGCGGGATCGCGCGCACGTTCCAAAACATCCGCCTCTTCGCCAGCCTCAGCGTGTTCGACAATGTGCGCGCCGCCGTGCAACTCCACCGCCCGCACGGCATCAGCAACGCCCTCTGGCGTGGCAAGGGTTTCCGCGACGGCGAGGCCGCCGTGGAGAAGCAGGTGATGGAACTGCTGGAGATTTTCAAACTCGGCCGATTCCGCAACGAGCCGGCCAAGTCCCTGCCCTACGGCGACCAGCGCCGGTTGGAAATTATCCGCGCGCTCGCCACGCGGCCCAAGCTCCTGCTGCTCGACGAACCCGCCGCCGGCATGAACCCGACGGAGAAGGAGGAACTCGCCCGGCTCATCCGCGAGATCCGCGACCGTTTTCAAATTTCCGTTCTGCTCGTGGAGCACGACATGGCCGTGGTCATGGGCATTTGCGAGCGCATCGCCGTGCTCGACTACGGAATCAAAATCGCCGAGGGCACGCCGGCCGAAGTGAAGCGCAACCCGAAGGTGATCGAGGCGTATCTCGGCGAGGAAGTGCCCGCCACGAACTGAGCCATGCTGGAAGTCAAAGACCTTCAAGTCAGCTACGGCGCCATCAAGGCGCTGCACGGCGTTTCGCTCACGGTGCAGCAGGGTGAAATCGTCACGCTCATCGGGGCGAACGGCGCGGGCAAGAGCACCACGCTGCGCGCCATCTCCGGACTCGTGCGCGCGGGCGGGGGCAGCGTCACCTACGACGGCCAGCCGATCACGAATCTCCCCGCACACGAGATCGTGAAGCGCGGGCTCTCGCACGTGCCGGAGGGACGCATGGTTTTCGCCAACCTCACCGTGCTGGAGAACCTCAAGATGGGCGCCTACCTCCGCGGCGACCACGCGGGCATCCGCACGACGATGGACTACGTATTCGGCGTCTTCCCGCGACTGAAGGAGCGCACGAAACAGGTCGCGGGCACGTTGAGCGGCGGCGAGCAGCAGATGCTCGCCATCGGCCGCGCGCTGATGAGCCAGCCGAAATTCCTGATGCTGGACGAACCTTCACTCGGCATCGCGCCGCTGCTGGTGAAAACGATTTTTGAAAAGATCGTGGAGATCAACCGCCAGCAGGGCATCACGATTTTGCTCGTCGAGCAGAACGCGAATCGCGCGCTGGAAATTTCCGCGCGCGGCTACGTGCTGGAGACGGGCCGCATCCTCCTCGAAGATTCCTCGGCCAAACTCCGCGCCAACCCGCAGGTCAAGAGCGCCTACCTCGGCGGCTGAAAACGCGAATTCCGCCTTGCACGTTCGCGGTCGCCGGCTTAGAAGTTTCGCGTCGCCCAAAACCAATGAACAACACCGCCTTGTTCGCCCGCCTCTCGCGTCCGGCCACCCCGACGCGCAAGGGCAACCCCACCCGCAACCAACTGCTGCTCTGCCTCGCCGGCCTCGTCCTGCTCGGCGCGAGCCTGTGGACGCTCGCGCGGATGGGACTGACCGACACGCAGTTCGTTTTTGGAATGCTGGTGAGCGTGGTGGTTTCGCTCGCCGTGGTCGGCACGGGCTTCGTCTTCGCCGCGCGGGCCAACGCGGAATAACCCGCGCGCTCCGTCACTTCGGACGCACGAGAATTTCCTCCACCACCGCGCGCGCCGGCAGGTTCACGCACAGCAAAATGCAGTCGGCGATGTCCTCGGACTTCATCATTTTCTCCCGCGCCGCCGCATCGGGGACGACGGGGCGTTTGCCGAGCAGCGGCGTGTCAATGTCGCCGGGGAAAATGGAGCACGCGCGGATGCCGCGCGGACGCTCCTCGGCATTGATGGCCTGGGTGAGGCCGGCCATGCCGAACTTGCTCATCACGTAGCCGGGCCCGGCCTTGGGCGAGGCCCACTTGCCGGCTTCGGAAACGACGTTCACCACTGTGCCGCTCCCGCGCGAACGCATCTGCGGGAGGAATGCCTGCGCGCAGTAATACGCGCCGTGCATGTTCGCGCTGATCATCGCGTGGTAATCTTCGAGCGAGAGCACTTCGAGCGCGCGCTTCGGGGCGTTCGTGCCGGCGGCATTCACGAGCACTTCGACGCTTCCAAACTTCGCGAGCACCTGCTTCGCCATTGCCTCGACTTGCTTCACCTCGCCGATGTCGCACGGGCAGACAAGAAACTGCCCGCCGTGTTTTCCGGCGAGCTTCACGGTTTCATTGAGCGCCTCAGCGCGGCGGCCAACGAGCGCGACGTGCCAGCCTTGCGCGGCGAGTTTCAAAGCGGTGGCCTGGCCGACGCCACTGCCGGCTCCGGTGATGACTGCGGTCTTGTTCATAGCATTTACAAATTCACCCACGCCTTCGTCGCGGACGACTTCACCGCCGCGTCCGTGACTTCCTGCATCCGTGCGCCGTCGTGGAAGGTCACGCTGCACGCACGCTGCTCGCGGATGGCGTTCACGAACTCCACCGCTTGATCGTAGCGGAACGACACGAGCGGATCTCCCACGCTGGGATCGCGCGGCGAGCCGGGCCAGACGTGGAACTCGCGCGGGATCGGCAACGCCTTCAGCCCTGGCCCGCCGACCTTGCCGAACTGCAATTCATTCCAGCAGCCGGTGGTGAAACTGAAGCTCGCCTCGCTGCCGTTGATCTCCACGCGGTCGGGGCTGCGCCAGCTTTCGTTCACGCCGCTGGCGAGCTTGGAGCTTTCCAGCACGCCGCTCGCGCCGTTCTTGAACTCGGAAAGAATCGCCACCCAGTCGTCCGTGTCGTTCGGCGCGCCGCCGCGAATGGGCGTGAGCGTCATCAGATTCGCCACGAGGCGCTTCATCGGGCCGACGAGGTGGTGCGCGAAATCAATCCGGTGCGAGAGCATGTCGCCGATCTCGCCGGTGCCGGCCATTTTCTTCTGCTGCCGCCAGCCGACGTTGCGCGTGCCCAAGTCCTGCAACCGGCACGAGCGGTAATGATACGGCGTGCCCAGCCCGCCCTCATCCACGAGATGTTTCAGGTAACGCATCGCGGGTACGAAGCGATAGGTGAACGCCGTCATGTGCCGCACCTTCCCCTGCTCTGCCGCGGCGGCCATCGCGCGCGCGTCGGCGGCGTTGAGCGCGAGCGGTTTCTCGGACAGCACGTGCTTGCCGCTCTTCGCCGCAGCGATGGCGATGGGCGGATGGAAAATGTTCGGCGTGGCGATGATGACCGCGTGGATGTCGTCGCGCTTCACGATGTCCTCCCAGTTCGTGGACGCGATCGGCGTGCCGGTCTGCTGGCGCGCGGCTTCGAGCGTGGCAGGATTGGCATCACAGAGCGCCGTGACCTTCACGTCCTTGCAGAGCGCGAGGCCGGGGAGATGATTTTGCAGCGAGATGCCGCCGGTGCCGATGATCGCGAAGTTCAGTGTGCTCATTTCAAAATTGGAGCCGCGAGTATGCCGGCGGCTCGCGCAAAGACAAGTGTGCCCATCGCCACGAGTTTTTTCTGGATGCATCCGGGCACGGCCCCGGACCGCGAGCCGTCCCGGCTCGCAGCGGCCACCTTGGCAGAACGATCCACAAACTTTTCACGACCTGTTCCATTCGCAACCGCTGCGAGCCGGGACGGCTCGCGGTCCGCCGGGGCAGTGCCCGGATGCGCCCGTTTTTCCTCTGCGCCCTTTGCGAAACCCTCTGCGTCCTCTGCGTCTAATTTTTAACGCAGAGGAACGCGGAGGTGACTCTCGAATTCCCTCGGCCCCTCACTCCGCCGTGAGCCGGAAGTCCGCGTAGCCGCCGGTCACGTCCGCAGCCGTGCCGTCTGCGTCCGTCATCAGGCCGATGCCCACGAGGTCGGGCATCTCGAGATCGCCGAAAAGTTTTTTCCAATCCGCCGCCACGTCGCGCGACTCGCTCTGCCACGGGCCCGCCTTCGCGTCGCCGCTTTGCAGCACGATGAACCGCGCGCGGCCGGAGCTGGGATGATTGAACGTCGCGCCGACGGCGAGCTGGTTGGCCCAGACGTAGTTCACCGTGCGCGGCGGGCCGAGGCGCGCCTCGAACGCGATGAAGATACGCGCCGTGTGATCGAACGTCGCCTTCACATCCTCGCTGCCGCCGGGCGGGCAACGGTCAATCTTCCAGCGCCACGTGAGCCGGAATTTCGCCGCCGGCTTGAAGCGCACCTCGCGCGCGAGGCCCGACGCGCTCTTCACCGCGTGCGCGGCGAGCCACGCGTTCGTGCCTTCGCCCACCACGGTGTATTGCGTGCGGCCGGTGAAATCCACGGGCTTCCACAGCGCGCTCAGGCCGGTGGAAAAGTTTTCCTCGAAGAGCGGCCCGGCCGCCGCGACGGCTACACATGCGGGCCACAGCAGCAGTGTGAACAGCACAAGGACGGCGTGAACTTTCTGAACCATGTGCCGTTGATAGCAGGCGCGGAATCTTTTCACCACTGATTGAATGGAGCCTCCTCACGTCGGCTGCTACCGCTGCATCTCGCGATACAGCCACGCGCGGGCGTAGGCCCACGAGCGCTTGGCGGTGGCGAGCGAGACGCCCTGCGCTGACGCCGCCTCCTCCAGCGTGAGGCCGACGAAATAGCGGAGCTTCACGAGTTCGGCTTTCTCCACATCCACCTTGGCAAATTTCTCCAACGCCTCGTTCACGGCGAGCAACTGGTCGTCCTGCGTTTGCTCGGCGGCGATGTCGAGGTTGGTCACGCCCACGTGCGGGTGCGCGCCGCCGCCGCGACGTTCGGCCTGCTTGCGGCGCGCGTGGTCCACGAGGATGCGCCGCATCGCCTCGGCCGCCGCGCCGAAGAAATGCGCGCGGCCTTCCCACTTCGGCGACTTGTCACCGCCGAGCCGGAGCCACGCCTCGTGGACGAGCGCGGTGGCCTGGAGCGTGTGGCCGGGGCGCTCCTTCGCCATCTTGGCGGCGGCGAGCCTGCGGAGTTCCTGATAGACGAGCGGGAAAAGTTGATCGGCCGCGGTGGAGTCACCGCGCTCGATGGCGTGGAGCAGAAGGGTCACGTCGCTCATGCTCCGCCGAGGATAGGGAACCGGCGACGGCGGGAAAAGGCGAAACGTTCAACGTCCGCCTCACTGCCCGCGCGGCTTGAGTTTGAGACCGTTGCCGGCCTGGGGCGGCATCTTCTTGGGAACATTGGTGTCCCACGTGTGGCCGGGCGGCGCCTTCATCACGGTGGCGTCGGCGGGCATCGAATTGATCGGGCGCACATCCACCGGCGGCTGGGGCACGGTGATCTGCGTCTTGCACGCGTGACACTGGATTTGCGTGCCGGCGTGCGTCGAGGTGCAACTGAAATGCTGGCCGCATTGGGGGCAGGAGAATTTGTAATTCATGGTGTGAGGAGGTTGGCGTTGTGGTTGGCAGTATGTTCGTTCAAGGAGTCATGCGCAATTCCGTTCGCGAACGGCTCAGGAAAAATTGTTTGAACCGCAGATGAACACGGATAAACACAGATGCTTCCGGAGTTTCGCGAAGCCGTCTTCCGAAAGAATATCTGCGTTCATTTGCGTTTATCTGCGGTTTCCAAATCATTTCCCCAGCCGCTTCACCTTCACCTCATACACCACCCAGTCGGCGGCGATGCTGCCAAGGGCGAGGGTGCCGGGTGGGGTTTTCCAATTCTCATGCTGGCTGAGGGCGGCGGTGGGGCCGGTCCATTCGTAGAGGGGCTGGCCGTCGAGGGTGGTGGTGATGGTGGCGTTGGTGCCGTCGAGGCGGACGCTCACTTCCAGGTCGTGCTGCTCGGAATCCTTCACCTGCTTGCCATGCAGGGCACCGGGCACGTTCTTGCCCAGCTTGTCGTTCACCCGCAGCAGGGTGGTGTAGAAGCCGTCCGCAGGAGTCCCATCCAAGTCGAAGCCCACCATCCGGTCGGCGACGGGGAGGGCGAGGTGAAAGACATTCTTCGCGCTGAGCTGGCGCAGTTTCACGCGCACTTGATAGCTCGTGCCGCTCGGGTTGCCGGCCAGTGGCAGTGTCGCGTATTGCTTGCCCGGGCTGAAGAGCGCGCCGCCGTTCATGCGCCAGCCGTTGCCGGTCTGTGCGACGGTGGCGGGCGTGAGCGAGGCGAGGAGGTCTTTCCACCCATCGGTGGCTCGCTCCGCGTCTTGCCCGGACTTCGGGCTGAGCGATTCGGGTTCCCAGATGCGCGTGCCGTTGTCCTTGACCGCGCACGCAAGGCGCCTGCCGCCGGGGCTGAAGGCCAGTCCGACCGACGGGAGGCTCGGCCCGCGGAATTCCTCCAGCCGCTCGCCGGTCTCCAGGTTCCAAAGGCGGATGCTCAGGTCCTCCGAGGCCGTGGCGAGGATGGGCTTGGTCGGGTGCCACGCGAGCGCGGTGATGGGGCCGTCGTGCGCGCGGAATTCCTGCTGCACAGCCAGCGTGGCGGCATCGCGAATGCGCACGAGCTTGTCCGCGCCGGCTTCGGCGAAGCGCCGGCCGTCGGGCGCGATGGCAAGCACGTCCATCGCGGTGCGGTTCGTCGCGGTCTGGAGCAGTTTCCCGGTCGTGGTGTCCCAGATGACTACCCGTTCTTCGGAGCCGGGATTGCCCCGGTCGGCACGGGCGGTCACCAAGCCCAGCAATCGCCGGCCGTCGAGCCAGCCGATCTGCCTGCGTCTCTTCACGTCCGTTTGCTGGAGTTTGACCGGCTGCATCCCCGTAACCGGATCATAAACCGCCGCCGTCCCGCGTCCGCCCAGGATCAAGGCCAGCCGGTCACCCGTGGGACTGAGGCTCATCGCATCAAGGGTAAGGTTGCGCGGCAAGCTGGCGAACTGTTCCACCGCCGGGCCGGGATTGCGGAGCATCAGGATCGGCTCCCTACCCACTGTGTGGCTAACCGCGGCGACGCGCCCGTCCGCGCTGACGACGGCCAGACGATAGGTTCCGCTCGCGGACTTCCACTGCACGACCGGGGTGCCGGCTTCGAGCTTGTGCAGCACAAAGCCTGAACCCGATACGTTGCCGAAAATCAGATCGTCCCCGCCGAAGAAGGCCGTGCCGTCAATCGTGCCGCGCAGAGTCCATCGGGCGGGCGTTCCCGTGAGGCTCCACGCGCGCGCGTTTGGCCCCGCGACGACCAGTTCGCCCGAGAGTGGATGCACGCTCACCGTGCCGATCGCGCCGCTGCCGCCGAGGAGTGTCTGCACGGGACGGCCGGTGGCCGCATCCCACAGCCGGAGGCTCTGCCGTCCATCCGCCAATGGGAGCCCGGTGACGACCGTTTCTCCATCCGGCGTGAGGGCCACATGATCGGTGCGCTGGGCTCCCGTCTGGAACTCCGACACCACGTGCCCGTCCTGCAAGTCCACGACGTCGACCGCACCCCCGTCCCCCACCGCCAGGGCGCGACCATCCTTGCGCATGAGCATCGCCCGGACGGTGAACCGCAGGCGGGGAAGCAGCCGCACGAGTTCGCCCCCGCGCGCGCGGACCAATGGCATTCCCTTCTTGTTGTTATAGTCCGCGACGAGCACGAGCTGCGAGTCAGGGCTGAAGATGGCGCGCACATTCGAACCGGTGGGTTCCGATGGAAAGACGCAGGCCGTCGTGCCGTCGCCGGCGTTCCAGACATGAACTTGATCCGAGTAAACCTGAAGCAGCAGCTCGCCATCCGGGCTGAATTCCAGCCGTTCAGTTGTTGGCGCGTCCCACGCGCGGAGCTTGCTGCCATCGCGCGCGCTGTGGATGACGATGCCGCCGGAGCCGTTGCGCCCAACGGCGATGCGCTCGCCATCCGGCGAGAGGGCGAGTCTGATTTGACCGCCGCTGTTCGGCGGAAACACCGGCTTGAAGGACAGCAGCCTCGCCCCCGTGCGCACTTCGAGCAGGGCAACTTCGCCGGCCGCATTCCCCACGGCAAAGACGCCAGGTTGCAGCGGATGCGGAACGGCGGACACGATGTCGGAATTTCCGAGACGAAGCCGCGCGATGGAGGTGTCCGACTGCGCGAGAAGGTAGCTCCACGTGGAGTCGCGCAGGTCGTCGGGAACGTCGTTGAGCGCGGCCTGCATGGCACTGCCGTCGCCCTCGCGGCGCGCCGCCTCGGCGAGAGCGAGGTTGGCTGTGGCGGAGGACTGGCGCGCGGACTCCCTTTCCTGCACGGCGAGGGCTTCGGCGGCTTTCGCGCTTTGTTCCGCCTTCGCAGCCCGCTCGGCCTCGGCGACGGCGCGGCGTTCCTTTTCCCGCGAACTGATGACGAACCACACGGCGAGCGCCGTGATGACCAGCCACGCCGCGAAGCCGATGGCGAACTCGCGCCGGTGCCGCTGCACGAGCAGGCGCAGTTGCGTGAACAGGCCCGCCTGCTCCGCGCTCGTCGCAAAGCCGCTCTGATATTTCTCAATGTCCGCCGCGAACGCCGCGACCGTCGCGTAACGCCGCGCCTTGTCCACCGTCAGCGCCCGCATCGTCACCGCCGAGAGCGCGGAGGGCACCTTGCCGCCGGGGCAATGCGGCAGCGGCTGATATTTCTTCGGGTCCACCGCCGGACCGCGAGCCGTCCCGGCTCGCAGCGCGTCGGTTGGCGAGAGGTCTGGGGATTCTCCAGGCGTCTCCTCCGATCCGGGCCGCTGCGACCGGGGACCGGTCGCGGTCCGCCCGCGCGAGGGTGGAGTCGGCAGATTGTAAGTCGTCGGCGGCCGGATCTCGCCGCGCTTGATCAACTCCAGCACTTCGTAGGGCGAGTCCGCCTCCACCGGGGTGTGCAGGGTGATCAGCGCGTAGAGAATCGCGCCGAGCGAGAACACATCCGACTGCTGGTCAATCTCCGTCACGCGCCCGTCCGCCTGTTCCGGCGACATGTAATGCGGCGTGCCCATCACCGTGCCGTCCAGGGTGAGTTCGGCCGAGCCTTTGCGCAGTTCCTCGTCGGCCAGTTCGCGGAACTTTCCCGCGGTGCCCGCCGCCGTGGCCTCGGCCTTCTGCGCCGATTCCTCCGCGACCTGATTGGCATCCGCCAAAATTTTCGCGATGCCCCAGTCCATCACCAGCACCTCGCCGAACTCGCCCACCATCACGTTCTCCGGCTTGAGGTCGCGATGGATCACGCCCTTCGCGTGCGCCATCGAGAGGGCGTCGCAGATTTTCCGGAAGATCGTGAGCAGGCGGTCGAGCGTGTAGTGCCCGATGAAATCCGGATCGCGCTCCTTGAGTCCGTTGATGACCGCCTGAAGCGTGCGGCCTTGCACGAGCTTCATCGTGTAGAACAAACGGTTCTCCGCGTCCCAGCCCAGTTCGTGAATCGGCACGATGTTCGGATGCTCCAACCGCGCCAGCACCGTGGCCTCGCGCACGAAGCGCGCCCGCGCGTAGTCGCTCGCCGAGGCTTCGAGCTTCATCACCTTCATCGCCACCTTGCGCCCGAGCTTGCGATCCTCCGCTTCCAGAATGCTGCCCATCCCGCCCCGCGCGATCTCGCCGCCAACGTGATATTCCTCCGGCGGCAACGTCACGGTCGGGCCGGCCTTCGACGGCGCTCCGCCCAGCACGATGGTCCCACCCGCTGCGGCCGGCAGCGCAATGGTCCCTCCACCACCGCCCGGCAGCGCGATGGTCGCGCCGGGGTGCATCGTGACGGTCGGCGCGCCGAGAAAGCTCCCGCCCGCCCCGTCACTCGCGCGCAGCAACGCCTCGACCACCGCGCGCAACGCCGCATCCCCGGCGCACTCGCGGTCAAGGAACGCCGCGCGCTCGGCGGGAATTGGCAGCGCGGCGGCGGCATTGAACAGCGTTTCTTCGCGGGAGGGTTTTTGGTTCATGCTGGTTGCCCGGTGATTTCTACCAACTCATGCGCAACGCGCACAGAGAAAGGCTCAGAAAATTTGACCATTGCGAACGCCTTCTCTCATTAGCACCGGGCTTTAGCCCGGTGGCAGGCGTCGGAACGGCTCACAACCGCTTCAGCGGTTTCCTGTCTCGTGAAGCCGCTAAAGCGGCTCGGCGATCTCCCGATCGCTGCCACCCGGCTGAAGCCGGGTGCTAATGAGAAGCCGACCCGCCGGCTTAAAACCGACGCGCGGAGCGTTCACTTCTCCAACCTTTCCTTTCACCTCCGACACATCCGCCCACGGCTGCGCGCCATCCCCTCCGGCGGGCGGGGTTTCCGCTCGCGGGTTCGGGCAAACACCTCGTGCCTCAGCCGATTTCTGGCGGCCTTCCGACCCGGAACCTCCATTCCTTCCCGTTTCCGATTTGGGGTTTGGCACAAACGCTCCATCGGATGGCGATTCCGGTTTGGGGTTTGCCGCAAATGCTCCCTCCGGTGCCTATTCCGATGGAAGGTTTGCCATAAACGGTCGATCCGATGCCGTTTCCGCTCTCCAGTTTGCCATTTATCCATCAGCCGAAATCATTTCCGGTGTCACGGAAAGCATTTCTGGTGGGGCTTTCGCCATTTATCCTTCCACGGAAATCATTTCCGCTCTCGGATTTGACATTTCAGTTCACTCCGAAACCATTTCCGGTGTCAGGAAAATCATTTTCCTTCCATCGGAAATGGCAAAACCTCTCGGCTAAATGGCAAACGCTCCATCTGAAATGACAAAAGCTTCACCGAAAATGGCAGAACCGGACGGGAAAACCGGATACCTGTCTGGGTTAATGCCATTTCCGAGTCTTAAAAGCGCATTTTAGGAAGCCAAATGCCCGTTATTTTCCATTAAAACAGCATTCCGTCGCGGTAAATGCACGAATGCATTCGGTTGCGCCGTGTTCCTCCCGGCTTTTATCGCAGAACCCGGCGGCGGCGGTGGATTTCAGGGAGCGGTTGCCCCGGACGCGGGAACGTCCGTCGCTCCGCCGGGCGGTTCCGGCGGCGGAACCCGCTCGTAAACGCTGCCGCCGCGACCGACATCCGCGCGGACCAGACGCACCGCGCCTTCCTGCACCATCTTTTTCATGATCCCGCGGATGAATGCGTCGGCTGGGAGGGAATGCAGTTGTTTGTAGAGAATGGATTTCACCGCGCCGATGCCGAACGGTTCCGTCAGGCCGCCGATGATCTCGCGGATGAGCGCGTTCACGTCCGCACGGGGTGCGGGCGCGGGCGGCGGTGGCGGAACCGGAGCGGCCGGTGACGCGGCGTTTTCCATTGCTGGAGCGACGCCGGCTTTCATCTCCGGTTCCGCGGGCGGCGGCAAAGGCGACGGCGCGGCGGGCATGGCCGACGCGGCATTCCTGGGCCTCGCCAGCAGCGCGCGCACGCGCCGCACCGCGTCGAGGTCCGCCTGCAACTGCGCCTCCAGCCGCGCCAGCGCATCCGGTGAGAGATCAATCAGGGCCATGCGCGGATTTTGCCAATGGGGAACCGGGTCGTCAATGCCGCGTGGAGGCGGCGGTGGGGCGAGACTCCGTCGAGCCAAGTCAGGATAAAGGCAACACGGCTCGACGGAGTCTCGCCCCACCACACCTCACTTCGCCGCCGACTTCGCTCCGCCGCTCACGTCGAAGACGCGCGTGGTGCGTTCCTGGCGGTCCACCAGCAGCAGGGTGCCGCCGGGGTTGAAGGCGAGCACCACGGGCGTGCCGCCGCTGCGCGGAGCATTCAAAAGAGTTAAAAAGTAAAAGTCTAAAGATTAAAGCCCCCTCACACAACGAAACCCGATGTAGGCGTAGTCCGGGTCGAAGTCGACGCGTCTGGCGCACCGCACGAAGTCGGCGACGTAGCCCCAGCCGCCGCCGCGCACCACACGCCAGCTCAACGGCCCGGCAGGTCCGTGTGGATCGCTGCCTCCCAGATACGGGCTGCCAGCCGGATACGCCGGCCCCGCATACCAATCCCAACACCTCTCGGACACATTCCCAGCCATGTCGTATAACCCATACCCGTTCGCCGCAAACGATCCCACCGGACTCGTGTAGGGGGGCCCGCCATTCGTGAACGCTGCGTTGTAGCCGTTCGGTCCCAAATCGTAGCTGTAGCTGCCCGTGGCTGCGTAGTAGTTGGCCAAATCTTGACTGATGACGTTGCCCCACGGAAACCGCTGCCCGCTCAATCCGCCCCGTGCCGCCTTCTCCCACTCCGCCTCCGTCGGCAACCGGTAGCCATTGGCCGCCCAGCTCGCATAGACCGTCACCTCCCCGTTGGTGAACACCTGCGTCAATCCCGCATCCGTGTAATACACCGGCGTCCGCCCCGCCTGCTGCGAGCGCGCATTGCTCCACTTCACCACGTCATACCAGTCCACCGTCTGCACCGGATGATTCGCCGCCTTCCCCGCCCCCGCATTCACAAAGCCGTAGCCGTGGTTCGTGGCCCAATAATAGACCGACTTCCACTGACTCCAGCTCACCAGATTCACGTCCATGAAAAATGCCGACACCGTCACGCTGGTCGGGAGGGCATCGCCCAAGCCATCGAGGGTGTCTCCAATTGTGAACGCACCGGCGGGAATCAGCACCATGCCGGGGGGTGCGGTGCTGCCGATGAAGTTGTCGGCGATGACCGTGCCCGCCACGTGCAGCGCGCTCTGCGGATTGCCCGTGCCGATGCCGACGTTGCCATCGCCGCGCACGATGAAAGGCGTGCTTGGCGCGCCCAAGTCCTGCACCCGGATGAAATAGCTGTTGCTGGCATTGGAAGGGTTTGAGAAGGAGTCCACGTCAATGCTCAAGGTTCGAATCTGGCTGCCTGACGCAGGTGCGTGGAGGTAGGTCGTGCCCGCCACGTGCAGCGTCTCGGAAGGCGCGGTGGTGCCGATGCCGACGTTGCCGCCGGTCTGGATGAAGAGGCGCGACGCCATGGGGTTGGTCGCCGCGCCGGGCACTTTGGTCTGGAAATCCAGGTTGGCGGAATAGGAGGAGTCGCTGGCCTGAATCCGTGCGGTGGGACCGTTGCCCGCGCCCGCGTCAAACGTAGCCAAATCCAGCGCGACCGTCGCGCCTACGCCGCCCGGCCCGGTCACGCGAATGGAAGTGCCGTTGGGGCCGGCCACTTCGAGCGCCGTGTTGGGCGTGGTGGTGCCAATGCCGACGCTTCCGGCGAAGCTGTTGGTGCCGCCGGTGAACCTTTGCACGGGCCGGTTGAGCAAGGCGACGTTGGCGGAGAGCCGCGGGTCGGCCACGGTGCCCGCGAGGTTGGTGGCGTTAAGACTCAACGCCAAGCCATTGCCGACGAAGGCCGTGGCCTTGACCGTGCCCGCCACTTCCAGCTTGGTGGAGGGGACGCCCGTGCCGATGCCGACGTTGCCATCGCCGCGCACGATGAAAGGCGTGCCGGACGTGCTCAAGTCCAGCGCCCGAATGAAATAGCTGTTGCTGGCATTGGAAGGGCTTCCGAAGGAGTCCACATCAATGCTTAAGGTTCGGAGTTGGCTGCCTGACGCAGGTGCGTGGAGGTAGGTCGTTCCCGCCACGTGCAGCGTCTCGGAAGGCGCGGTGGTGCCGATGCCGACGTTGCCGCTGTTTTTGATGAAGAGGCGCGACGCCATCGCATTGGTGACCGCGCCGGGCACTTTGGTCTGGAAATCCAGGTTGGCGGAATAGGAGGAGTCGCTGGCCTGAATCCGTGCGGTGGGACCGTTGCCCGCGCCCGCGTCAAACGTAGCCAAATCCAGCGCG
>JACQFS010000079.1 GCA_016199935.1 Verrucomicrobiota bacterium | reverse complement strand
TGCGCGGCGTCAATCGCCGCCTGCCGGATTTTCTCCAGGTCCGCCGGATGGCCAAGGCCCGCGAAGGCGT
This sequence comes from Verrucomicrobiota bacterium, assembly GCA_016199935.1. Taxonomy (GTDB): domain Bacteria; phylum Verrucomicrobiota; class Verrucomicrobiia; order Limisphaerales; family JACQFS01; genus JACQFS01. Next base: position 18,586 of record JACQFS010000079.1, on the reverse strand, counting down.
GGCGATCGAACAACTCAAACACCTTCGACTGTCCCGCGCCGACGCCGAGAAGCAGGATACCGTCGGGCAGGCACGCGGCGAACACCGGCGAGCCGCCCTTGAGCTGGTCACGGACGTATTCGCGGCGGTTTGCGACGGCTTCAAGCCAACGATAGGGTTCTTCAGTCATGCGTTGAGAAATCTTGCCTGCTGCTCCGGCGTGACTTCCTCGATGCCGGCCGCGCGCAGGACTTTGACGGTGGCGAAATGCTGTGCCGCCGGATTCACTCCGCCGGTCGCGGAGTCAAACTCCGCCGCCGTCATCAGCAGCCGCAACGCAAACTTCACCGCCTCGCCCAGCTTCATCCCCGAGGGCTTCGGCGAGCCGTAGCGCTCCTGAAAACTCAGCACGCTCCGAATCGTCCCCGACCCGGAGCCGGAGGCGGCGTAGCCGACGGCCTGAAACTGCGCGCCGAGCGGGTCGTAAAAATAAATCTGCGGCTGTGGCGGCTGCGCGTGGTGATCCACGCCAGCGAACAGCGGCACGACGATGCCGACCCCTTGCAGTGTCATCGGCAGGTTTTCGCGGAGCAGTCGCGCCAGCGCGCGCACCTTCGCCGCGAGGCTGAGCGACTGAAGTTGGCTGCGGCGGTAATACTCGAAGGAAGTTTGCAGCACGCGCGCCATCTCGAACGCCGTCGCCGGCACGCCCGCGATGGCCAGCAGCGAATGCGAGTCAATCTCGACAATTTTTTCCACCAGATCGGTGACGATGACATTGCCCGCGGTCGCGCGCCGATCGCCGACCATCAGCACGCCGTCCGCAAAATGAAACGCGAAGACCGTCGTGGCCTGCGTCTGCACCGGCGCCTCGGTGCCGGCGAGGGTCTGGACGGGCGTGAGATTCCGGGACGCGAGCAGCGACAGGAAATCGCCGGCGATGGCGGGCGGGTGGAATTTGTCGCTCATTGGCCGGTGCGCTGGCGATAACGGCGGGCCTGGTCGGGATCCACCTTGCGCATGCGCTTGAGGAGTTCCTCGGTGTTGGGCTTTTCCACTTTCGGCGCGCTGGGACCTTCGCCGCCGCCGCCGGGCGTGGGAGCGATGGGTCGTTGTTTTTGAACTTGGTCGGGCATAGGTCAGGAAGTTTGGCGATGCAGCTCGGTGAGCTTTTGGTGCAACTCTTCGGTTGTCGTGGCCGCATCCACGGCCTGACGGTAGCGCAAGAGCTGGTCGCTGGCGAACAAATCCAGCAGGGAAATTTTGAACTCGCCCTTGCGCGACGCGAGGGTCACGTGGTCCCACTGCGCGGAGACAATCTGGTCGGCAAACTTCTGGACGCACTTGCCGCGAATCCACGCGCGCGTGGTCGCGGGCGGCTCAAGCATCGCCCCGGCCCAGTCCTGCGTGCCGGCGACCGGCCGAATCGTTCCGGCGCGCTCCAGGCCGTAGAACAAGCCTTCGTCCTCATCGAGCCGGTGGTATTCGAGGTCGAGGCTTTGCAACCACGGATCGTCTTCGGCAATTTTTTCCGCCGACTGAAACTCGCGGATGAGCGCGAGTTTCGCCACCCAGTCGAGCCGGTCGCGGCAGCGCATGGGATCGGCTTCGAGGTCGTTGAGCACTTCCTCCCAATCGGCCACGAGCGCGGCCGTCTCCGGCGCGCCGAGATCGCACAGACTTTTCACTGCGGCCAGATATAGGCGCTGCACGGCAATCACGTTGGCCACCTTCTTGCCGGCGAGCAGAACCTCCCACTTGAACTTGGGATCGCGTGAGATGCTGCGGAGCGCACCGAGCGGGTGGGCGAGGGCGGGCAGCGCGGCCTGCGGATTGCGCACGAGCGCCTCCAGCACGAGCGCGGTGGTGCCGACCTTCAGCCGGGTCGCGAACGGCGCCATGTTCGCGTCGCCGATGATGACGTGGAAGCGCCGCCACTTGCGCGGGTCGGCGTGCGGCTCGTCGCGAGTGTTGACGATGGGCCGCTTCTGCATCGTGTCCACGCTCTGCAGCTCGGTGAAAAAATCACTCCGCTGCGCGATCTGGAAATGGTGCGACACGAAACGGTCCTCCATCTCGACCGCGAATTTTCCCGCGCCGGTGAAAATCTGCCGGGTGACGAGGAACGCCTGCATCCCCTGCGCAAGCGCATTCCACGGCAGCGAACGCGGCAGGAGATAATTCTCGTGGCAGCCGTAGCTGTGCCCGCGGAAGTCGGTGTTGTTCTTGTAGAGCCGCACCGTCTGGCCGCGCGCCTCGCTCAGGCGTTTGGCGCAGGCAATGAGGATTTGTTCGCCCGCGCGGTCGTGCGCGGCGAGTTCGGCGAGGGTCGAGCACTCCGGCGTGCAGTATTCGGGATGCGCGTGGTCGTTGTAGAAACGTGCACCGTTGGCGCAGACGAGATCGCTCTTGATTTCCGTGAAGGTCAGTTCGCGCTGCGCGTCGGCGGCGAAATAATTCGCCTCGTCGAAGTCCTGCCGCAATTCCTGGACGTGGAAGCCGCGCGAGTCCGCGTGCGGATCCTCGCTTTCGTAATCCCATCGCATCCGCACGCCCGGCTCCAGCGCGCTGCGGACGAGCGCGATGGATTCGGCCACGACATCAAGCTCGGACTCGGCATCGCGTGAGATGCCGATTTCCGTTTCGAGGCCGAACTGGATGGTTACATCAGGCATCTGGAGAATCTTCAAGCTCGTCTGGCTCGCCAAAAATGACTTCAAAATTCATCGCGCCGTGCAACACGCGGGCCACCTCAACTTCGCCACCCGCCAGCCGGTAAAACATCAGGTAGTTTCCGAACCCTTCGACCCGCCACGACCTCAACGCTTCCAGCCTGGGATTTTTGAAAATCCGCGGCCGCCCGATTTCCGGTTGCGTCCCCAGCAACGCGAGACTGCTGAACGTCGCTTCAACAAACCGCACCGCTCCCGCTGGATTGTCCCGCGCGATGCGCACGGCGATTCGCGCCACATCCGCATCCGCCCGCGGCGATAGGAACGCCCTGGCCATTTTACCCGCCGGGTTTCCGCAATTGTTTTATCACCCGCTCGTAACTGACTTCCGCCGGGATGCGCTCTCCGCGATCAAGCTCCTCGACACCTTCGAGCAGCTTCGCCTCCAACTCGTGACGGTTGGCAACCATGAAATCCGGACGGCCCATCTGCTCGCGCTCCTGCAGCAGGCGCAGCCCTTCCGTCAGGACTTCGTCGGCACTGCGATACTTGCCGGAGGCGACCTTTTGTTGAACCAGTGTTTCGAATTCAGGTGGCAGGGTAACGTTCATGATTGCTTGGATGTTTTCGGTTCGCTGCGCACCGGTGTCAATTCAAACCACCCCGCTCTGCCCCGCCGTTTTCTCCACGCGCACGGGACCAAGCTTGATGACGTTGTCGGGGTCGAAGTCGGTGAGCTTGAGCCAGTCCTCGGTGATGTCGGTGGCGGGGAACAGGTCGTTCTCCGCATACTCGCGGTGCAGCGCCACGAGCAGATCGTCGCGCGTGAGCGTCGTCTCCTTGCCGGAGTCAATCGTGCGCCGGATGGCCAGCGCCTTGGCGCGCTCGACGATGGCCGCGATGATCGCGCCACTCGCCATGTCGCCGCGATAGAGGAAATCCTTCTTGCCGCTGCGGTAGGCGATTTCGAGGAAGCGGTTGTCCGCCGCCTTCGCGAAATGCTCGCGCGCCATCGCCTCGGCGAGCGTCTCCTTCGGCTCCGCGAGCGGGAGCTTGCCGCCGAGGTAGAGTTCGTAAATCGCGCGGGCGCCCTTTTCATCCGGCCTGCTCACCTTTATTTTCCGGTCAATGCGCCCCGGCCGCAGGATCGCCGGATCAATCAGGTCCGCGCGGTTCGACGCAAGGATGACCACCACGTTCGTGAGCGGCTCGATGCCGTCCATTTCCGAGCAAAACATCGGCACCAGCGTCGAGAGAATGCTCGAATGACGCCCCGCGCGCCGCGTGCCGAGGATGGACTCGGCCTCGTCAATGAACAGAAACGACAGCGCGCCGTCCGCCGCGCGCTCACGGCATTGGATGAACAGGTCGCGCACCTGCCGCTCCGATTCGCCTACCCACATGTTGAGAATCTCCGGCCCCTTGACGTGCAGGAAAAATTCCGGCCGATCCACGCCCGTGATGTCCTTGATCTGCGCGCGCAGATTGAACGCCGTCGCCTTGCCGAGCATCGTCTTGCCGCAACCGGGCGGACCGTAGAGCAGGAAGCCCTTCGGCACATGGTGGTCGAAGCGCTTGAAGAGGTCGCGGTAAAGGTAGGGCATCTCGATGGCGTCGCGGATGGCCTGCACCGCCTCGTCCTGCCCGCCGATGGACGACCACGGAAGCTCGGTGACGTTTTCGAGCGAGCGCTCCGTGCGCTTGCCCATGCCGAGCACTTCGAGCGCGACGCGCTGGTTCACGTCTAGCCGCACCTCGATGCCGGGCTTGAGTTTTTCCTTCACGAGCAACGCGCTGCGCTGAATCACGAGCGGCGTGAGGCCCGCCTCCTGGCCGATGCGCAGGCGGCCGTCGGAGAGCATTTCGTCCACGCGCACCACGGGGCCGTTCTTCTCGAAGCCGAGACCGAACACGACGACGAAGGCTTCGTTGAGCAGCACGCGCTGGCCGACTTGCAACGACGAGAGCGGAATCATCGGGTCAATCTTGCAGACGTAATCCGTCCCGCCCGCGCACACGTGCGCCTTGTCCGGCTCGACCGGCGCGAGGAACGTGCCGATGCGGAACGCGGGCGAGCGCAGCTTCTCCACGATGGCGTCAAGTTTCTCGATGGCGTCGCGCGCCTGGTCGTTCAACTCCTCCATCGCGATGACACGCTCCCGAAGGTAGATCAAGTCGAGCAGCGCATTGCTCCGTCCCGGAATCTTGCTCGCGATGAGGTCGAGCAACTGGAGCGTGGACATTCCGTCGAGTTCCTCGCGCGTGAGGATGTCGCCCAACGGCGGCATCTGCGGGTGAGGCTCCTCGGGGGCGGGTCGGGCGGGATTGCCCGCGGGTCCGACTCGTTTTTTTGGCTCGGCCATGGCGGCACTTTAAGCGAGCCGGCGCATTTTGCAAACGTCCGCCTCCCGGCGGCGCGTCAGGGCTTTTTCAGCCTGAAGAATTGATGCGAATTCGTGACGGGCAAAACAACCTGATACTCGGACGGCGCGAGGCTCGGCAGCACGCCGACGACGCTCCACATGTTGGTCGGCAATCCGGGCTGATCGGCCGCGTTCAATTCGAAACCGGGCGCGGTGAGCGGCCACGAAAGCATGATGCTGGCGTTGGTCCCGGCGATGCGCAGGGTCGGGAGACCGCCGTTGAGCGTAACAGCGCCGTCGGTGTAGCTGGCGGCAAGCTCGTTGGCCACCGGATCGGAAACCTGACGGATGGCCGGAGTGTCGCCAAAGGTCACCAGGGCAAGACCGGTGGCCTCGGCGGGCACGATAAACCTGAGTTGCGCGACTTCGCGCGTGCCGGCCAGGAAGGTGTTCGTGCCCGACAACGCCAGGAGCAACCCGACCCGACCGGTGGTGTTCGTGTTCGGGATCACGGTCGCGCCGCCCGCGCCGGAGCCGGCGGCAACGCTGACCACGGTCATGACTGCGCCGTTGAAATTCACGCTCACGGCCAGGCCGTGCTCGTCGCCTTGCGAATCGAGTTCGATGCTGACCGTGTTGGTCTGGCCGGGCTGGAGAGTTGCGTTGACGAGACGGACGACGCGCGAGCCGCCCGCGTTGGCGCCGCCTTTTCCGCCGCTGGCGAAACCGCCCACGCCCGCGAACGACGCCGGGCTGGTCGGACCGCCGGCCGGGGTGTTCGAATCGGCGTGGGAGAAATAGCGGCCGGCCTGCACCCAGTCGGTGAGCGTGATGAGGCCGTTGCCGAGCGTCGAACGCGGCGCGCAATCCGCGCGCTGAAATTCAGAACCGTTGGCCGCGGTATCGAGACCGACGGCGAAGCGGCCCACCTGCACAACGTCCAGAAGGTCAACCGCCTGGTTGCCGCCGGGCCGCGGCGAGACATCGCCCTCGAATTGCACCTGCGCGATGGCCACCGATCCGGTCGCGTAGTTGGCGGCCAGCGCATGCGCCGCGACATCGCTGAGCTGCTGGGCATAAGGCTGATTGGTGAAGGCGAGCGCGGTGGTTTGCGAATTGGTCACCACCGCGACCACGAAGCTGACGACGGCGACTTCCTGAACCCCCGCCGCGAAAGTGTCGCTGGGCGACAACACGACCCCGATGCCAAGACGGCCCGCATTGATTTGGGAAGCGTCGGTGTAAAGCGTGCCTCCGGGCGCACCGGCACCCACGCTCGTTCCCACGTAAACCAGCACGGCCGGATCGTAATTGAGGCTGAGGCTCAGCGCGTTTTCATTTCCGTTGGCGACCATTTCGATCGGCACGTTCAAGGTTCCGCCGGCGGCGGCGTTGGTGTTGGGCAGACGGACCAGTGCGGGCGGAAGCGAGACGGTGAGGGCGGCGCTGGAACTGTTGGTCGTGCCGAAGACGTTGCTCACGGTGACGGAGTAGCCGAGCGCCTGCGATGACTGGACATTGCTCAACACCAGCGAACTGTTCGTCGCGCCCCCGATGGGCACGCTGTTGGACTGCCACTGATAAGCAAAGGGCGGCGTGCCGGAAACCTGGACCGCGAAGGCCGCGGTGCCGCCCACGATGACGCTCGTGCCCTGCGGTTGGCCGGTGATGACGGGTGGATTGGACAAGGGGCACTTGCCCAGTGAATCGGCAGTGAAAATCGCCTGAACCTCCGCCTCGCTGAGCGCACGGCCATAGAGCGACAACTCATCAAGCGCACCCTGATAAAGGTGAATGGGCCCGGCGTTCAACGGCCTCCGCTTGGCGATGTAGAGATTGAAGGACGTCTGCGGCGTGAACGTCCCCAAGTTCGCCGAAGCCACCACGGCTCCGTTGTAATAGAGTTTGGCGCCGCCGCTCGCCTTGTCGTAGGCGACCGCGACGTGCTGGTAATTGTTGGTCGTAACCACTCCGGACGGGCTGTTGATGATGTGGCTGGTGCCGTTCGTGTCCACCAAGTCGGCGTAGAGCGTGCCGATGTTGGGCGTGTCCACGAACCAAAACTGCGTGCCGACATTTCCACCGCTTTCCCATTCCACCAACGGCTGGCGGCCAGTCGCCGTCTTGGGCTTGATCCAACATTCGATCGTCAATCCCACGTTGGTCCCGACATTCAAGCTGCTGGACGGCACCATCTGCATGAAGTCATCAACCCCGTCGAAGCTGAAGGCCTGACCAATTTTTCCGCCGACGAACGCGACGCCGTTCTGCAATGTTCCCTGGTTGGTGAATGCGCTGTCCGCGCCGCTGCCCTCGCCGGACCACCAGCTTACGAGACCGGCCGGTGCCGACAGGCACGTCGGCACGGTGACCGTCAGCGTCACCGGAATGCTGTTGGTCACGCCAAAACCGTTGGTGATGGCGACCGAATAGCTACCGGATTCTGAAAGCTGCAGATTGCTCAACACCAGCGAACTGTTCGTCGCGCCCCCGATGGGCACGCTGTTGGACTGCCACTGATAAGCAAAGGGCGGCGTGCCAGAAACCTGGACCGCGAAGGTCGCGGTGCCGCCCACGATGACGTTGGTGCCCTGCGGTTGGCCGGTGATGACGGGCGGGAGAGCGGGGCCGCATTTGCCGGCGTAGTTCCCCGACACGATCGCCTGCACTTCATTCGAGGAAAGTTCGCGGCTGTAGATCGAGAGCTCGTCAATCACGCCGTTGAACCAACTGTTGTAGGTCCAGTCGCCGGGCGAGTCACTTGGGCGGCGGCCGATGTAGGCGTCCACAGAGGTGCGCGCGACGAAGGTTCCGAGATTGGTCTGCGCCACGACCAGACCGTTCAGATAAAGGCGGGCCACGCCGTTCGTCCGGTTGTAAGTCAAGGCCACGTGCTGGTGGATGTTCGTGGCGATGACGCCATTGCCGGTGGTCACGATGTGCGTGCCGCCGTTGGTGTCCATGAGGTTCGCGTAAAGTTTGCCGCTGTCCGCCGGGAACTGGCCGAGCCAGAGATGCGGGCCATAGAGCGTCGTGTTCGACGGCCAGCCGCCGTTCCATTCCCAGATCGGATGGAAGCCCGCGACGGCGCGCGGAAAAATCCACGTCTCGATGGTGAAGCCGTCGCCGCGGCCCACGTCGAGATTCGTCGCGGCGGGGACGCGGAGGAAATTCGTCGGCTGCGTGAAGTTGAACCCCTGCCCCACCCGGCCCGCCGCAAACGCGACCACGCCGGTGACGACCACTGTGTTTCCGCCCGCTGAGTCGAGGTAGTTCCCCTCACCCGCCCACCAACTGACGAGGCCCGCGGGCACGGGCGCGCAAACGGCAACCGTCACAGTGAGCGTGGCGACGAAACTGTTCGTCGCGCCCACCAGATTCGTGACGGTGACCGAGTAATCGCCCGCCTGCGTGAGTTGCACGTTGGTCAGCACGAGCGAACTGTTCGTCGCGCCCGCGATGGGCACGGTGTTGGACCGCCACTGATACGCGAAGGGCGATGTGCCCGACACGCCCACGTTGAACGTGACCGTCGCGCCGACATAGTTCGTCTGACTCGCCGGCTGGTTGGTGATGACGACGTTGGTCAACCCGGCGACTTCGGCCACCGCGAAGACATCCAGCCCCGCGCCGCCGAGATTCGTGAGGTTGCCGGTGTCGTTCCACTTTCCGGGCGCCGAATTGTTCGGGGCCAGCACCACCACGTAATCATCCGTGGGCAAGAGGGCGTTGGGTTCGCCCGGTGCCCAGTTGCGATACGTGTTCGTCTCGCCGTTGACCCACGAATAATTTCCCTCCACCGCCACGTCGTTGAGGCCGATCCAGTAATAGCGGGACACGCCGCCGAAGCTGCCGAAGTTCGTGAGCACCCAGCCGTTTTCCGCGGCGTCGTTGATCGTGGCGAGGTGACCGCCGAGGGTTTGCGCCTCCGCCTCGGAGGCGGTCCAGGTGTTGGACGAAAGCAAAAAGTAAAGGTGGCCGTTCGCCGGATTCGTCAGGGGTCCCCCGATGACCGCGCCATCCATCCGGCCGTGAACCAGGGAAATCACCAGCGTCAGCAAGCTGACGATTAGCGATGCGTTCCATGGTTTCATAAACTCAGGGTGCGATTCTCCGGGTTAGGTCGGAGAATGCCCAAAGGCTGAGGAGTCGCAACTTCATTCTGACGACGTGCCGGGCGCATTCGGGCTGCCCCCGAAGCGAGCGGGACGGAGCGCGGCGTTTACGCCGCTTCAACGTTCGGATGCCACGGGCCAATCGTATCCGCCATTCCGCTCGGACGCTGAAGCGGCGTAAACGCCGCGCTCCGCGCATCCGCTCACTTCACCCGGTCACGCCACAGCCAGCGCATCGTGTCGGGAAACACCGCGCCGCCCTGCTTGCCGTTGTGGCCCTCGGTGCCGAAGACAAACTTGTAATCCCACCCGGCATACTTCAGCGCGGCGGCCATGTCCTGCGCGGCGAGCGGCCAGTTGCCGTGGAGATTGTCGAGATCGCTCGCGCCGTCCTGGAGGAAGACGCGCAGCTTGCGGCGGCCTTCGAGCAGCGCGGTCTGTTCCTTTGGATAAAAATTCTTCGCATTCTCCGGCAGCGTCTTGCGGATGAGCGAGGGATAAACGTGGCCGCCGCGGATGTTCGTGAAGCTGCCGATGTGGCTCACGACCTTGCCGAACTTCTCCGGCCGCTCCCACGCCACGGTGAACGCCGCGATGCCGCCGGAGCTGTTGCCGCAGATCGCCCAGCCCGCCGGGTCACCGGTGAGGCGGTAATCCTTCGCGACGAGCGGGGCGATTTCCTCGATGAAGAAACGCGCGTTGAGGTCACCGAGGGCGTCATACTCGAAGCTGCGGTTGCTGCGCGCGGCCTTGCCCGGCTCGGACGAGGGGAAGCTGCCGGGGTTGATGAACACGCCGATGGTCACGGGCGTTTCCTTCTTCGCGATGAGGTTGTCGAACACCACGGGCACGCGATACGCGCCGGTGGGGCTGACCATCCCGCCGCCGTCGCAGAAGAACATCACGCACGCGGGCTGCTTGCCGTCGTATTGCTTGGGCACGTAAATCCACCAGTCGCGCGACGTGCCGGGGAACGCCTTGCTGTCGGCGAGCGTGAACTTCTTCACCTCGCCCTGCGGCACGCCGGGCTGCACCTGCGAGTCGGGGCCGAGCTTGTAGTCCTCGGCGAGGACGGGAGGGATGGTCAGGCTGCCGAGCAACGCGGCGAGAGCGAGCGGGCGAATGAGCATGGGCCGGAGTATGTGCGCGCCACGGATGAACGGAAGCTCAAAGCTTCGGGACTCCCGCATGACTGCGGACAACGTGTCGAGGATCAATAGTTAGGCATCAATGATTGTGATCTCATACTCACCACATCGCCTGAGCCCGATCTCGCACTGCGGTCCATCCACTGTAAGGGAGCGCCCACAGCGTATCTGAGCTCGAAAATACTACGTCAATGCCCCACTCCGCATCCTCAGCAAGAGGCTCATCGGGAATATGCAGGTAAAGCGTGCGCACATTCTTCCAATCAGGCGCGGCTTGCTTGTAAGACTCCATCAACTCCGTAATCACTCCCTTAAACTCGGGCCAAATTATCTGCCAACGCTCCATGATCAACTGAAAGCTCCTCTGATGAAACCCTGTCGGCTGACTCGATGTGGAGACAAGGGTCAAAACCTGCCCGTCCGCGCCACAATCTAGGTGCGTCTGTCCATTCCAGTCGGTGGGCCATGGTGTGCTCATGTGTCGTGATGCCAGTATGTATCCGACCGCACTTTGCGGCCCATCAAGGTTCCTGCGGCGGGCACGGCGACAGTTTATTGACGCGCCCGGGCCTGTCGAGCGGGTTATCCAGCCCGGATTCGGGCCGAATCGAGCCGGTGACGACTCCCGGAGCCTCGCCGCCGAAGGTTTTTCGGGCAATTTGCGTCTCGGAGCCTCGGCGTCGCATCTTTTTGACCCGGCATCGCATCTATTTTGGGCAATTTGCGTCTCGGAGACTCAATGTCGCGTCTTTTTTGGGCAATTTGCGTCTTTTGGCCTCGGCATTGAGGCTCTGAGGGCCGACGTCGCCTCTCAAAAGGGCAATTAGCTACTAATAACCCCCTCGGCCCGGTTCGGACGGGCATGGCCGAGGGTCGGAGCGTCCTTTTCGCACCGTTTCAGGGTTCGGGGGAGTCGGCGGGGGCCACGGTGGAGGCGATTTGACATCGGGCACCCTTTATGGGAAACACACGCCCGCAGCCTAAATCCGGCTGGCTTCCTCAGCCGGATGCGGGGGAACCGATTGCCCGTGGCGCAAGCCGCGGGCCGGGGCGAAGTCCGAATGCGTTCGGACAGGCCACTTTCAAGGCCCAGCCCGTCAGCTAACCTCGCCGGCATTTGGAAGGGCAAACTTCAGCCGCGAACGCGGTGGTTTTCCCGGATCGAACGCCCCGGCGGCGCAACCTCCGCCGTGGTGATTAACTATGAAATCTGAACCGGTCTCGGGCCGTTACGGGGTGGGGCTCATGCTGGGCGCGTTGGGCGTGGTCTATGGTGACATCGGCACCAGCCCGCTTTACGCGCTGCGCGAATGTTTTGCCGGCTCGCACGGCATCATGCCCACGCACGACAATGTGCTCGGCGTGCTCTCGCTCATCTTCTGGTCGCTCCTCATCATCGTGTCGGTGAAATACCTCGCCGTGGTGTTGCGCGCGACGAACAAGGGCGAGGGCGGCATCCTCTCACTCATGGCGCTCGCGTTCCCCGACCGCAGCGGCGACTCGGGTGGAAAGCGGCGCGCCGCGCTGCTCGCGATGGGCGTCTTCGGCGCCGCGCTGCTCTACGGTGACGGCATGATCACGCCGGCGATCTCCGTGCTCAGCGCCGTCGAGGGCATCAACGTGGTGACGCCGATGTTCGATCACTACGTGCTGCCGATCACCGTGATCGTGCTGGTCGCGCTCTTCGCGGTGCAGCACCACGGCACGGGGAAGGTGGGATCGTTCTTCGGTCCGGTGATGGTGGCGTGGTTTGCGGTGATCGCGGCGCTGGGGATCAAGGGCATCCTGCTCGCGCCGGAAGTCTGGAAGGCGGTGGATCCGTTGCATGGCGCGAAATTTCTCGTGGCGAATGGATGGACCGGCTTCGTGGTGCTCGGCGCGGTGTTCCTCGTGGTGACCGGTGCGGAGGCGTTGTATGCGGACGTGGGTCACTTCGGACCCCGGCCGATCCGCATCGCGTGGTTCGCCATGGTGCTGCCCGCACTGTTCCTGAACTATCTCGGCCAGGGCGCGCTGCTGCTGAGCGATCCCGGCGCCGTCGCCAACCCGTTCTATTTGCTCGCGCCGAAATGGGGGTTGATCCCGCTGGTGGTGCTCGCCACCTCCGCGACCGTCATCGCTTCGCAGGCGCTCATCTCGGGGGCGTATTCGCTCACGATGCAGGCGGTCCAACTCGGCTACCTGCCGCGCATGGAAATCCGCCACACCTCGCGCGCGGCGCGTGGGCAGATTTATCTGCCGCACCTCAACTGGTTCCTCATGTTCTCGTGCATCGGCCTCGTGCTCGGCTTCCGTTCCTCCACGAACCTCGCCGCGGCTTACGGCATCGCGGTCACGCTCACGATGCTCACCACCACCCTGCTCTTCTACGTCGCCGCGCGCCGGCTCTGGAACTGGTCGGCTTGGCAGGCTGGCGCGGTGTGCGCCGTGTTCGTCGCCGTCGAACTCGCCTTTTTCGCCGCGAACTTTTTGAAAGTGCTCCACGGCGGCTGGTTCCCCCTCGTCGTCGCGACCATGCTGTTCACTGCGATGACCACGTGGAAAAAAGGCCGCAGCCTCGTGCGCGCGAAACTCGTCGCCGCCTCGATGCCGCTCGATCTTTTTCTCGCCGACGTCGAAGCCAACTCGCCGCGGCGTGTCGCCGGCAGCGCCATCTTCATGGCGGGCAATCCCAACGGCACACCCATCGCGCTGCTCCACAATCTCAAACACAACAAGGTCCTCCACGAGCGCAACCTCCTCCTCACGCTCGTGACGGATGACGTGCCGCAGGTGGACGCCGCGCGCCGCGTGGAGGTGGAGGAATTGACGGCCGGCTTCCGGCGCATCGTCGGCCACTACGGATTCATGGAGGAGCCGAACGTGCCCGAGTTGCTCGCCACCGTGCTCGTGGACGGCAAGGCGATCGATCTCAACAACACGACTTTTTTCCTGAGTCGCGAGACGATCATCCCGACCGACGAACCGGGCATGATGAAATGGCGCGAGAAACTTTTCGCCTTCATGTCACGCAACGCGCAGTCGGCGACGCAGTTCTTCGATCTGCCCGCCAACCGCGTCGTGGAACTCGGCATGCAGGTGGAAATCTAAACGCCGCGGCGGGGCAATTCTTGCGCACTGCTTTTGAAAATTTTTTCCGGCCAATCCTTGCGTGCCATCCCGGCTCGGCTTAAATGACTCCATGTTGTCGCCGCGCGGGCTTCCAGACCTCGCCACCAGCCGTTCCCCGGCTCGCGCCTATTTCCCCCTGATCGCGGTTGCGCTGTGGTTCAGCGTCCTTCAGACCCGCGCAGCCGAACCGGAGGTGCTGAAGAAAATGACCCGCCAGTCGCAGATCGAACGCGAGGGGAAGAATCCGAAGTTTCCCCCCGACAGCGTCGAGGCGGCGCGCGAACATCTCCTCACCGGCGATTTCCCCAAAGTCATCAAGCTCGCGACCACCGGCGTCGCCGAGGATGGGAACAACGAGGAGTGGCCGCTGTTGCTGCTCGAATCACTCATCGCCACGGGCCAATACACAAATGCCCTCGGCGTGGCCGACAAGGCGCTGGAAAGTTTTCCCTACTCCATCCGCCTCCGCCTGATGGCGCATGAGGTCTTCAGGCACAACGGCCAGACGGCGCGCGCGCGCGGGATGCTCGAAGAGGTGAACCAACTCGCCACGGGCCGGAGTTGGGCCTATCGCGAGCCGCCGGCGCGCGTCGCACTCGGGCGCGTGGCATTGCTGCTCGGCGCGGACCCGAAGCGGGTGCTGGAACTTTTCTACGACCCGGTGAGGAAGTCGCTCACGCCCGCACCCAAAAAGCCCGCCGCGAAGCCACCGGTGCTGATACCGGCACCCGAAGAAGCCGACACCAACGCCGCCTTCGCGCTCAAGACCGTCTATCTCGCCACCGGCCAGCTTGCGCTCGACAAGAATGACTCCGCGCTTGCTGGCAAAACTTTTGGGACGGCGTTGAAACAATTTCCCAACGACCCCGACCTCCGCTTCGGCTACGCGCAGGCGTTCGCCAGCGGCGACACGGAGGAAATGTTCGACGCGTTGCAGGAGACGCTTAACCTCAACACCAACCACGTCGGCGCGCGGCTGCTGCTCGCGGACTATCACATTGACTCCGAGAGCTACGCCGAAGCGCAGGACCTCCTCGACGCCGCGCTCAAAATAAATCCACACTCGCCCGAGGCGCTCGCCTACAAGTCCGTGCTCGCCAATCTCGACGCGGACACGGCGGCGGAGAAAAAATTCCGCGGCGCCGCGCTCAAGTTCTGGACGAACAACCCCGCCGTGGACCATCTCATCGGCCGCAAGCTCTCGCAGAAATACCGTTTCGCCGAGGGCGCGGCACGGCAGCGGCAGGCGCTCAAGTTCGATCCCGATTTTCTCCCCGCCAAGATCCAGCTCGCGACGGACCTCCTCCGTCTCGGCAAGGACGCCGACGGCTGGATGCTCGCCGAGGAGGTCAACAAGGACGACCCCTACGACGTGCTCGCCTACAACCTCGTCACGCTCAAGGACGCCATGAGCCATTTCCGCACGCTGACGAACGCGCACTTCATCGTCCACATGGACCCGAAGGAGGCGGACATCTACGGCGCGAACGTGCTCGCCCTGCTCGACCGCGCGCGCACGACGCTCACGGCAAAATACGGACTCGACCTGAAGGAGCGCGTGACGGTGGAAATTTTCCCGCAGCAAAAAGATTTCGCCATCCGCACATTCGGGATGCCGGGCGGCGCGGGTTTCCTGGGCGTGTGCTTCGGCTCGGTCATCACCGCGAACAGCCCGCAGACGCGCCCCGGCAGCCCGTCGAACTGGGAGGCGATCCTGTGGCACGAGTTCTGTCATGTCGTCACGTTGCAGCTCACGAAAAACAAAATGCCGCGCTGGTTGAGCGAGGGCATCTCCGTCTATGAGGAGTGGCAGGGCCAGCCCGCGTGGGGCGAGAAGATGACGTCGCGTTACCGCGAAATGCTGCTGGCGGAGGAATTGACGCCCGTGAGCGAGTTGAGCGGCGCGTTCCTCAGCCCCAAGTCGCCGCTGCATTTGCAATTTGCCTATTACGAGTCGGCGCTCGTCGTCGAATTCCTCCTCGAACGCTTCGGCGTGGAGGCGCTGCGGAAAATTCTCGCCGATCTCGCGACCGGCGTGCCCATCAACAAGGCCATTGCCGCGCACGCCGCGCCGATGAAACAGGTGGATCACGACTTCGCCGAGCGTGCCCGCACCCGCGCCCGTGAGACCGGCCCCGGCCTCGACTGGACGAAGCCGTCGGGGGCCATCGTGAAGTCCGACGAGGAGACGGCCAAGTGGATCGCCGCGAACCCGACAAATTTTTACGCGCTCAAGCGCAGCGCCGAATTGCTGATCGAGAAAAAGCAGTGGGCCGCCGCGAAGGAGCCGCTTCAGAAGCTCGTCACCCTCTACCCGCAGCAGACGCATGACGGCAACGCCTATGAACTGCTCGCGCGCGTGCATCGAGAGTTGAAGGAAACCGCCGAGGAGCAGGCGCTGCTGACGCGGCTCGCCGAACAGAGTTCGGATTCCGTCGAAGCCTACGCGCGCCTGATGGAACTCGACTCGGCCAAAACGAACTGGCCCGCCGTGCTGACCAACGCCGCACGGCTCAACGCCGTGAACCCGCTAACGCCCACGCCGCATTTCCAAGCCGCCGCCGCGCACGAGGCGCTGGGACAAAAGACCGACGCCGTCCTCGCTTACGACACGGTGCTCAAGCTCGACCCGCAAGACCCGGCGGAAGTTCACTTCCGCCTCGCGCGACTCTTGCATGGCTCCCGCGATACCGACGCAAAACGTCACGTGCTGATGGCGCTCGAAGAAGCGCCGCGTTTTCGCGCCGCGCAGAAGTTGTTGCTCGAAATGGGACCATCGCCTGGGACTACCAACAATCCGCCGAGGAAGCCGTTGAATTTTTGACCCGTGAACCGCCGACGCGTCATCCTGCTCACCGCCCTCGCGTTGCTCGTCGTGGCAAGCGTGGCCACGGCGCAGCGGTATCGCGGCCGCAACGGCGGCACGGGCCCAATCCATTACACCGAAGGCGGCGAGCCGGTGGATGAGCGGACGGTGAAGACCGCGCGCGAGATCGCCTCGCACAGCACCGGCACGCCGATGTGGACGAATGGCTCCGCGTTTCCTCACGACGTGTTCACGTTTGTTCGGATCATCTACGACCGCAATTTCGATTCGGGACTCTCCGGTTCGTCCGGCACGTGGATCACAGACTTCCCCGACAGCGACCTGAATCTCTCCTTCCGTCTCCAGCAGATGACCTCGCTGAAAGTCAGCCCGGACGGTCGCGTGCTGCGGCTCACGGACAAGGATTTGTTCCGCTATCCGTGGATTTACATGGTCGAGCCGGGCCGGCTACTGATCTCGGACGAGGAGGCCGCCATCCTGCGGAAATACCTGCTCAACGGCGGCTTCCTCATGGCCGATGACTTCTGGGGCGAGTTGCAATGGGAGAATTTTCACAACCAGATGAAGAAAGTTTTTCCAGAGCGCGACTTCAAGGATTTGCCCATCGAGCATCCGGTTTTTCACACCGTCTTCGACCTCCAGGGCCCGGTGGAGAAACTTCAGGTGCCCAACGAGCGCATGGGTTCCCGTGCCGGCGAAACGGGCATCACGTGGGAATATCACGATGGCGAGGAGTGCAGACCCATCCACGTGCGCGGCCTGTTCGACGACAAGGGGCGCATGGTCGTCATCGCCACGCACAACACCGACAACGGCGACGGCTGGGAGCGCGAGGGCGAGAACGATTATTTCTTCCACAACTTTTCCGAAAAAATTTCCTTCCCGCTCGGCATCAACATCATCGTCTACGCGATGACCCACTGAGCGCCGGCCCATGACGACTCCCCGATTCCAATTCCGTGCGCGCCGCGCCCGCGCGGGCGTGCTCGTTTTGCTCATGGGATTTGTCGCGCTCCAGGGTCTGCACAGCACGGAGTTTCCCCCGAGCATGGACTACGAAACCGCGCGCGAAGCGCCGCAGCACAGCAACGAGACGCCGATGTGGACCAATGCGCCGGGTTTCTCGCGCGACGTGTTCACGTTTGTCCGCGTGCGATACAAGGCGAAGGAAAAAAATCTGACGAACTTTTTCTGGGTCGGCCAGAAGCGCTTCCAGATAGATTTCCCCGACAGCGACCTGAACCTTTCCTACCGCCTCCAGCAGATGACCGCCATCAAGGTCAACCCCGAGGGCCGCGTGCTGCGCATCACGGACCCGGAGCTGTTCCGCTATCCGTGGATTTACATGGTCGAGCCGGGCGACCTCGAACTGACCGCCGCCGAGGTGCCCATCCTGCGCCGCTACCTGCTCAACGGTGGCTTCCTCATGTGCGACGATTTCTGGGGACAGGCCGAGTGGGACAATCTCGCGGAGGAAATGAAAAAAGTTTTTCCGGATCGCGAGTTCATCGAACTGCCGATGGAGCATCCCATCTTCCACTGCGTGTTCGACCTGAACGTTGAAAAAAACAAACTCCAGTGTCCGAACGTGCGCTACGGCGAGGACAGCCAGAACGACCCCCTGCACCGCACCTACGAACCCGATCTCGCCCGCCGCACGTGGGACCGCCCCGACGCCGTGGATATGCACGTGCGCGCCTTGCATGACGCGAACGGCCGCATCATGGTCCTCGCCACGCACAACACCGACAACGGCGACGGCTGGGAACGCGAGGGCGAGTATCAATATTACTTCCGCGAGTTTTCCGAGAAGCGCGCTTTCCCGCTCGGCATCAACATCATCTTTTACGCAATGACACACTGAAAGGAACCTGTGGAAACCTCAACGCCATCCCCCAACAAAACCGAACAACAAATCGTCGAGCACCTGCTCGCCAGCCGCAACCAGATCGCCGCCGAACTTTCCAAGGTCATCGTCGGCCAGAAGGAGGTCATCGAGGAAATCCTCATCGCGCTCTTCTCGGGCGGGCATTGCCTCATCACCGGCGCGCCCGGCCTCGCCAAGACGCTCCTCGTGAAATCCATCGCGCAGATTTTCCACCTCAAGTTCTCGCGCGTGCAGTTCACGCCGGACCTGATGCCCGCCGACATCACGGGCGTGGAGATTTTGCAGGAAGGCTCCGACGGACGGAAACTCGTCTTCGTTCCCGGCCCCGTGTTCGCGAACATGATTCTCGCCGACGAAATCAACCGCACGCCGCCCAAGACGCAGGCCGCACTGCTCGAAGCGATGCAGGAGCACCAGGTCACCGCCGGCGGAATGCGCCACGTGTTGCCCGAGCCGTTCTTCGTCCTCGCCACGCAGAACCCC
>JACQFS010000078.1 GCA_016199935.1 Verrucomicrobiota bacterium | reverse complement strand
GCGATGTGTTCGTCCATGTGAAGTCGGGCCTGACCAACCACAATTTCACCGTCCCGACCAACCCGGTCATCATGCGCAAAGCGGGGTGCGTTTATACGGATTACGTCATCGGTGTGCAGACGGGGCAAACGATCACCGTGCGAAGCACCGACCCGGTCTTGTGCAACGTCCACATGACCCCCACGAACCGCGCAAACGCCGAATGGAACAAGGCCATGGTGCCCGGCTCACGCGGGCCGACGTCGGTCGCGAAGCCGCCCTCCAGGATCAACCTGCTCTGGAATAAATGGTCGGCGCGCATTGCGAAGCTGTTGGGGCGACCCGCGGCGCAACTGCCGCCTCCGGTCTCGGAACTCGGTTTTCAAATCGCCAACGCCGAGCTGCCGGTGCGTCTGAAGTGCGACGTGCATCCGTGGGAGTTCGCTTACATCTTCTGCGTGGATCATCCGTTCTTCGCCGTGACCGACACCAACGGCATGTTTCATTTTCCCCAACCGTTGCCGCCCGGCAAATACGTGCTCGAAGCCATCCACCGCAAGGCCGGCCGGCTCACGAAGGAAATTGAAATCACCGACGGCCGCGGCGCGCGCGTGGACTTTGAGTTCGAGGTGAAGTGATCCGCGAGCGGCGGCAGCAATCCACTCGACTCCGCCGCACTCAGCCGCTAGGAATCGCGCGCGATGTCCTTCATCTCGTGGCAATATGCGTTCCTGCTCACGGGAGTCTTCGCGCTCTACTGGCAGTTGGCTTGGCGCGGACGCATCTGGCTGCTGCTCGCCACGAGTTATTTCTTCTACGGCTTCTGGGACGCGCGCTTCCTCGCGCTGCATTTCACGACGACCATCGTGGACTTTTACGCGGCGCTCGCGATGGGGCGGCAGCGCGTGGCCATCGGAAAGGTCGCGGCGATGACTTCGATCCCCGCCGCGTGGCTGCTGCTGTGCAAGGCGCTCCACGTTCAGGGGCACGATGTCTCGTGGGAACACCTGCTGCCGTCGGTCGCGCTGCCGGTCATCTTCTGCGCGCTGTATTCCGTTCTGTGGCGGTTGCCGGAAACGAAACAGCGGCGCGCGTTCCTGCTCCTGAGCCTCGCGTCGAATCTCGTCGTGCTCGGCTTTTTCAAATACTGCAACTTCTTCGCCGGCTCGCTCGTGACGGGATTGCAAACGCTCGGCTGGGATCCCGGCTGGACGCTGCCGCACATCCTGCTGCCGGTCGGCATCTCGTTCTACACGTTCCAAGCGATGAGCTACACGATTGACGTGTATCGCGGCGACGCGAAGCCGGTCGCGGACTTCCCGCTCTTCGCGGCGTTCCTCGCGTTCTTCCCGCAGCTCGTCGCCGGCCCCATCGAGCGCGCGCACCAGATGCTGCCGCAGTTTCAGACGCCGCGCGCGTGGGACACGGCGGCGTTGCATCGCGGCGCGCGGCTGATCCTCCTCGGCCTGTTCAAAAAAGTTTTCGTCGCCGACAACTGCGCGCTGCTTGCCAGCCACGCCTTCGATCCGAAGACCGCGCTCGACGCGCCGTGGGCGCTGCTCGGCGTGCTGGCGTTCGCCATGCAAATCTACGGCGATTTTTCCGGCTACACCGACCTCGCCCGCGGCTCGGCGCAGATGCTTGGCATCAAACTCAACGACAACTTCCGCCTCCCCTACTTCGCGCAGGGGCCGTCTGACTTCTGGCGGCGCTGGCACATCACACTCTCGTCGTGGTTCCGCGATTACGTTTACATCCCGCTCGGTGGAAATCGCGGCGGCGCGTTCGCCACGCTGCGCAATCTCTGGCTCACGATGCTCGTCGCCGGGCTCTGGCACGGCGCGAACTGGACCTTCGTCCTCTGGGGTGCGTATCACGGCGCGCTGCTCATCCTCTACCGCCTCGTGCCGCCGCTGCGCGCGATTGAGTCCGCCAAGTCCGGGTGGCGCGTGCCGCTCGGCGTCGCCCTGATGTTCGCGCTCACGCTCGTCGGCTGGGCCGTCTTCCGCTGCGGCTCGCTGGCGCAATTGGGAAACTGGTTCGCCGCCTTCGCGCACCCACACGTCGTCGATGCCCTGCCGTGGCGCAAGCCCGCGCTGTGGCTCGCGCTCCACGCGGTGCCGCTGCTGGTCATCCAGTTCCTCACGCGGCGCAAACAGGATGAGGTGGAAATCTCCGCATGGCCGTGGCCGGCGCGCGGAGTCGCCTACGCCGCGATGTTCGTCGCCGTCGCCAGCAGCGCGGGCGGCGACGTGGACTTCATTTACTTCCAGTTCTGATGCGCCGCGTCTTCACCAAATCATTTCTCCTCGTGATCGCGCTGTTCTGCGCGAGCGAACTGACCGTCCGCATTTTCTTCGCGCGCAGCATGAGCGGGCGGTTCGATTACGGCTACCATCCCACGGCCGGCTTTCAGGAAAATGCCGACGGCTCGGTGGATTTGCTCCGCACCGGCGGCCGGCGCTTTCACAAACAACATTTCCAAAAGGAACGGCCGGCCGGCGTCTTCCGCATCCTCGTCATCGGCGACTCCGTGCCGCGCGGTGGCTCGCCGGCGCTCGCTTACTCCGGCCAACTCGCCGCGCAGCTTGAGAAACAGGGTGTGCGCGTCGAGAGCCTCAACCTCGCCGTCGCCGGTTTCGGCGCGCACCGCAGCCACCTCGTGCTCGCGAAGGCGCTCGATTACCAGCCCAGCCTCATCATCCGGCACGTGAACAACTCGAACGAATACGAGGACGAGCGCGAGTGGCGCCGCAGTCAGGACTTCAAGGGCTGGCATCCGAAAAACTGGCTGATGAAAAGCCTCGTGCTCCGCCGCCTCTACGAGATGAAGACGGAAAAAGTTTTTTGGGAATGGGTGCCGGAAAAAATCCGCGCACAGGCAAGCCTGAACGACGCCGACGCGCAGATCGCCACCTCGCTGGATGAGCGCAAGGTGCGCGAGTGGCAGGAGCGTGTGCGCAAGTTCGTCGGCGAGGACGTCGCGGCCTGCCGCGCGCGCGGCGTGCCGATCCTGCTCGTCGCCCAGGCGCGTCGTGAGAAGAGTGCCGACGGAAAATTTTACCTCGATGACCACGGCCTTGACGAGCTTACCGCCGGCTTCAAGGCGCCGGACGTGGCCGTGGTTTCGATGAAACAGGTTTTCGCGCCGCTGGACTTCGCGCCGCTGTTCGGCGACGGCGCACATCTTTTTCCCAAGGGCCACGGCGTTCTCGCGGAGGCCATCGCGGCCGAGTTGAACGGGTGGTTGTTGAAGAAAAACTGAAGCGCGGCACCCGCGGCGCGCTACGGCCGTTTCAACTCGAACACCCCGCCGTCGTAAGGGCAGTTGTATTGGCAGTTGAACCGCGCGGGCGTGGCGGTGCCGGCGTAGGAATAATTGCCGAGCTGCCAGAAGAGAAGTTTTCCCAAGTCCTTCGAGCCGCCGAGCTGATACGATCCGCCGAGTTCGGCGGCCGCGAGGTTGATGGTGTAGCCGCCGGAAAAAATCCCCATGTAGCCCGCGTGAAAGCGCGTCTCGTAGCCCGTCGGCGTGCGCGTGATGATGGCGCGGAGCGGGCCGGTGTGGCCGTTCGAGTAGCTCAACCAACTCCCGGTCCACGCGCCTTCGAGCGAGTCCGCCGGCGCGGGGCGCGCCGACGCCGACTGCCACGCGCGGTCAAAGTCGCGCGACGAGGCGCACCCGGCCACGAGCCACGCGACGGCCGGCAGGAACAAGAGGTTGCGAAAATTCATGGCGAGTCATTTAAGCTGACGCCGCGTTCCGCGCAAGTGCGACGAAAAGATTTGCCAGTCGCGCGCGCGGCCCGTTCCATCCCCGGCACCACATGACCTGGGCGCAGAACTACGATCCGTTTGGAAACGCATTCCTCTCCACTGCCGTCGCGGCGTTGCCGGTGGTCGTCCTGCTCGGCGCGATTGCTTGGCTGGAAATCCGCATTCACCTCGCGGCGCTGCTCGGACTCAGCGTCGCGCTCGCCGTCGCGCTCTTCGCGTTTCACATGCCGGCGGATGCGGCGCTCGCGACGACGGCTTACGGCGCGGCCTACGGACTTTTTCCCATCGGCTGGATCATCCTCAACCTCATCTTCCTCTACACGCTCACGGTGAAGAAGGGGTTGTTCACGGTGCTGCGCGAAAGTCTCGCGCACCTCGCGCCCGACCCGCGCATCCAGGTGATCCTCATCGCGTTTTCGTTCGGCGCGTTCTTCGAGGGCGCGGCGGGCTTCGGCACGCCCGTGGCGGTGACCTCGGCGATCCTGATGCAACTCGGCTTCAAGCCGCTCCAGGCCGCGGGCCTTTCGCTCATTGCGAACACCGCGCCCGTCGCCTACGGCGCGCTCGGCACGCCGGTCATCGCGCTCGCGGGCGTCACGGGCCTTGATCTCCAATCGCTCTCGGCGATGATCGGACGGCAACTGCCGTTCTTCTCGCTCATCGTGCCATTCTGGGTCGTCTGGGCGTTCGCCGGCTGGCGCGGAATGCTCGGCGTGTGGCCGGCGGCGCTGACGGCGGGCGTGGCGTTTGCGGTGCCGCAATTTCTCGTCTCCAACTTTCACGGGCCGTGGCTCGTGGACATCGTCGCCGCCATTTCCTCGCTGATCGCGGTCGTCGTGTTGCTGAAAGTCTGGCGGCCGAGTGATGGCTGGAAGCCGGCGAACAACGGAGCGCAGAGCTCCAGCTCTGCGCGAGCCGAGGATCGGAAACCCGCGGAGCCGGAGCTTCGCGCTCCGACTGCACTGATCCGCCGCGCGTGGATGCCGTGGATTCTTCTGAGTCTGCTCGTCTTCGTCTGGGGCGTGCCGATGGTAAAAGATTTCTTCAACGGCAAAAAATCCTTCCAGCGCAGCTTCGCCGAATTGCGCGGCGAAAAACCGGCGGTGGACGCCGGCTGGCTGCCAGCGGCCGGTTTCACGACGCCCGAGATCAAGGTCCCGGCACTTGACGGACGAGTGATGCGCACGCCGCCCGTGGCGTCGGTGAATGCCTCCGCAGAGAAGGCGGTATTCTCGCTCAACTGGCTCTCCGCCACCGGCACCGGGATCCTCGCCGCCGCGCTCCTCGCCGGCTTGATCATGGGCTTCGGCCCGCGCGCGCTCGCGGCGGCTTACGTCGAGACGCTTTGGAAAGTGCGCTTCTCGCTCATCACCATCGCCGCGATGCTCGCGCTCGGTTACGTCACGAAATATTCCGGCACCGATGCGACGCTCGGCCTCGCACTCGCGAAAACCGGTTCGCTTTACCCGTTCTTCGGCACGCTGCTCGGCTGGCTCGGCGTCGCGCTCACGGGCAGCGACACGGCGAGCAATGTCCTCTTCGGCAGCCTGCAAAAAATCACCGCCGAGCAGACCGGCATCAACCCGATCCTCATGGCCGCGGCGAACAGCTCCGGCGGCGTGATGGGCAAAATGGTGGACGCGCAGAGCATCGTCGTCGCGAGCACGGCGACCAATTGGTATGGGCACGAGGGCAGCATTCTGCGCTACGTTTTTTTCCACAGCCTCGCGCTCGCGGCGCTCGTGGCGCTGCTGGTCTTTGCGCAGGCTTACGTGCCGCCGTTCAGCGCGATGGTGGTGAAATGGGCGCGCTGAATTCGCTTTCCGCCACCCCGTGAAGCGGGTTGAATCCGTCTCCGTCCAACGCCCGCAAAAACTTTTTTCTGAAAACCTTATGAAAAACTCCACACCCCTCACCCGCCGCGATTTTCTCGCCACCACCGCCGCGACCGGCGCCGCGCTCGCGCTTTCCAGCCCGCTCGTTTCCCTCGGCGCGGAAAAGAAAAAGTCGGAAAAGAAAACGGCCGCCGCCGCGCCGCCGAAGAAGAACTACAAGATCATCGCGTTCAGCAAACCCTTTTCGGACTTGAGCCCCGAGCAGACCGCCGACTTGGTGGCGGACGTCGGTTGGGATGGCATCGAGTGCCCGGTGCGTGCCAAGGCCACCCACATTGAACCGGAGCAGGTCGAGGAGGGACTGCCGAAGATGGTCGAGGCGCTCAAGAAACGCGGCAAGGAAGTCGTCATTGTCACGAGCGACATCACGAAGTTGAATCCGATCGGCGAAAAAGTTCTGCGCACGATGGCGAAGCTCGGCATCCGGAAATACCGGCTCGGCTTCGAGAAGTATCCGAAGGACGTGCATCCCTCGAAGGTCGTGGCCGAGGTCGGCGCGGCGCTGAAGGACATCGCGGCGCTCAACAAGGAGCTCGGGTTGCAAGCCGGCTGGCAGAATCACTCGGGCTCGGATTACGTCGGCGCGCCGCTGTGGGATTTGTGGACGATGATGAAGGACCTCGACCCAAAGCACATGGGCGTGTGTTACGACATCGGCCACTCGACGCTCGAAGGCGGGCTCTCCTGGCCCGTCCAGGCGCGGCTGATGCAGGAGCGGTTTGTCGCGGTGTTCTGCAAGGATTTCTATTGGGAGAAGACCGACAAGGGCTGGGCGCCGCGCTGGTGCAACTTCGGCGCGGGCAGCGTGCACAAGGAGTTCTTCGACTGGCTCCGCACCACCAACTTCGCCGGCCCGCTCTCGCAGCATCACGAATACAAGGAGCTCGGCAAAGGCCCGGAGATGATCGCGAACATGAAGCAGGATCTCGCGAAGCTCCGCGAATGGCTCGCGTAGTTTTCCGAAATGATTTTGCCGCAAAGAACGCAAAGCAGCGCAAAGAGGAATTCTTTTTTGCGTCGCTTTGCGTTCCTTGCGGCAATCCTCTGTCTCTCCCTTTCTTCTGGCTGCCGAAACGGCGCGGTGAGGACCCCGCGCCCTGCCACGCCCGTCGCCACTTATTCCATCGTCGCCTTCGACCCGAAGACCGGCGACCTCGGCGTGGCGGTGCAGAGCAAATTCTTCGGCGTCGGCAGCGTCGTCCCGTGGGCGAAGGCGAAGGTAGGCGCGGTCGCGACGCAGGCTTACGCGAACACGACCTACGGCCCCGAAGGCTTGAAGCAGCTCGAATCCCGTCGCGCGCCGCAGAAGATCATCGAGCGCCTCACCTCGCGCGACAAGGAGCGCGACTCGCGGCAGGTCGCGGTGATTGACGCCAAGGGCCGCGCCGCCGCGTTCACCGGCACGAATTGTTTCGCGTGGGCCGGCCATTTCGTCGGCACCAACTTTTCCGTGCAGGGCAACATCCTCGCTGGCGAGCAGGTCATCCGCGCGATGGCCGAGGCGTTCTCCACCGCGCAGCAGCAACCTGATTCCGAACTCGCCGACTGGCTCATGGCTGCGCTCGACGCCGCCGAGAAAGCCGGCGGCGACCGGCGCGGCCGGCAGTCCGCCGCGCTGCTCGTCGTGCGCGACCAGGGCGGCTACGGCGACTTCAACGACCGCTACGTGGACCTGCGCGTCGAGGACAACGCCGAGCCAATTCAGGAACTCGCGCGGCTGCTCCAGCTTCACCGGCGTTTCACCGGCCGCGTGAAGGACGCGGGCGGCGGTCGTTGAGCGGCAATGGGCGCTTGCGTGACGAGTAGCTTTGTCAGTTAATCCGCCGTCACGATCCCGCTTATGAACACGTTTCCCAAATTCGCCGCCGCCGTTTCGCTCGCCCTCTTCACCGCACTCGCCGCTGGGGCCGCGACCAAGCCCACCGCCGTCCGCAAGCCCGACGAGGACGTGAACTCCGCCGCGGTGCGCACGCGCCAAAGTCTCGGCGCGAACAAGGACCTGCTTTTCAACGGCTGGGGCGTCTCGCCCGCGGGCCAGCACGTGTCGTGCGGCGATCTCGCGCTGAAGATCGTCATCGCGCCGGACAAGAAGGCCGCCCTCGCCGTGTGCGCGGGCTACAATCACCAGGGCGTGAATGTGGTGAGCCTCGACGCGAAGCGCGAGTCGCAGTTCATCAAGGCGCCGCAGGCGTTCAACGGGCTCGTGTTCAGTCGCGACGGGAAAAAGTTTTACGTCAGCGGCGGCGACTCGGGCGTGATCTACATTTTTAACTACGCCAACGGCAAGGCTTCGCTCGACCGCGAGGTGAAGCCCGATGCGGGCGCGGCCCACGTTTTTCTCGCCGGCCTCGCGGTGCATCCAGGCACGGGCGCGCTCTACGTTTGCAACGAGGGCGGTCACGAAATCTGGCTACTCGATCCCGCCACGCTCAAGCGCGAGCAGACCATCGCCGTCGGCCAGCATCCGCACTCGTGCGCCATCGGCGGCGACGAGAAGCATCTCTACGTCAGTAACTGGGGCAGCCGCAGCGTGAGCGTCATCGACATGAAAAAAGGCGTCCGCCTGCGCGACATCACCGTCGGCATCCGGCCCAACGACCTCGCGCTCGCGCCGGACGGCCGGCTTTTCGTCGCATGCTCGGGCGACAACACCGTCCACGTCATCGGCACCGGCAAATTGGAGAAGGCCGGCCCTGACGCGAGTCCCGCGCGGCCGTTGTGGGCCGGCACGCGTGAGATCATTTCCACGTCGCTCTACCCGCAGTCGCCCGAGGGCAGCACGCCGTGCAGCGTCGCGGTGTCGGCGGACGGAAAAACTTTGTTCGTCGCCAACGCGGACAACAACGCCGTCATGGTCGTGGACATTTCCGGCAACCTCATGGAGGAGGCGAAGGATCACGGCGAAAAAATCGCGCTGGTGAACGGCTTCATCCCGACGGGCTGGTATCCGAGCGCGGTCTGCCCGACGCCGGACGGACAATTTCTCCTCGTCGCCAACGGCAAGGGACTCACCTCAAGCCCGAGTGCGCCGGCGAAGAGCGATCACCCGACGAAGTTGCACACGGGCATCCTGCATGATCATCCGGGCAAAACTTTTGAAGGCTCGCTCTCGTTCGTCGCCAAGCCGGACGCGAAGCAGATGGCCGCCTACACGGAGCAGGTGCGGCGCAATTCGCCGTATCACCCGGAGCAGTTCGTGAAGTCGCCGCTCCCGAGCGACACCGTGATTCCCGCGAAGGTCGGCGACCCGTGCCCCATCAAGTATGTGCTCTACATCATCAAGGAGAACCGCACTTACGACCAGGTGATGAGCGACATGACCGACGCGAAGGGTCGCCCCATCGGCAACGGCGACACGAACCTCCTCATGTATGGCGAGCCGGTGACGCCCAACCAGCACCAGCTCGCGCGCGATTACGTGCTGCTCGACAACCTCTACTGCAACAGCGAGGTGAGCGTGGACGGGCACAGTTGGACCGACGCCGCCATCGCCACCGATTTCAACCAGCGCTCGTGGATCATGTCCTACTCCAAGCACGGCAAGGTGCCGGGCAACGAGGAAATGGAGACGCCCGCCAACGGCTACCTTTGGGATCTCTGCAAACGCAACGGGGTGACCTACAAAAACTACGGCGAGGGTTCGCAGCGTGTGCCGTCGGTCAATCGCGGCAAGTGGCCGCTCGATTTCCAGGAGCGCGACATGGATCGCGTGAAAATCTGGATCGAGGATTTGACGAAAGCCGAGCAGACCGGCGTGCTCCCGCGTTTCACCATCATGTCGCTCGGCGAGAACCACACCAAGGGCACGAGCGCCGGCGCGAACACGCCCGAGGCGTGCGTCGGCAGCAACGACCTCGGCCTCGGCCGCATCGTCGAGGCGGCGAGCAAGAGCAAGTTCTGGAAGGAGATGGCGATCTTCGTCATCGAGGACGACGCGCAGAACGGCCCCGACCACGTGGACGCGCACCGCACCTGCGGCTACGTCATCAGCCCCTACGTGAAGCGCGGCGTGGTGGACAGCACGCTCTACACGATGGCGAGCATGATCCGCACGATGGAACTCATCCTCGGCCTGCCGCCGCTGACGCAATACGACGCGGGCGCGACGCCGATGTTTAACTGCTTCACGAAGAAAGCCATCGCCACCGAATACACGGCACTGATGCCGAAGATTGATCTGAACGCGAAGAACACGACCAAGACGGCGTATGCGAAGGAGTCAGGCCGGATGAATTTCAAAGCCTACGACCTTGCCCCCGAGGACGAACTCAACCGCATACTCTGGGCCGTCGCGCGCCCCGGCGAGGCGTATCCGACGCCGATTCACCGCGCGCTTTTCACCAAGCCGGTGGAGTGAGGCGTGACGAGTAAGGAGTAATGCGTAAGGAATCAGATTACGGATTACTCGTTACTCCTTGCTTCTCATCCGACCATCCGCTGCATCCAGATCACGTCGAGCCAACGGCCGAACTTGAAACCGACCTCGCGCAGATGCGCCACCTGCACGAAGCCGTGTTTCGCGTGCAACGCCACGCTCGCCTTTTGCTCCGCATCAATGCCGCCGATGATGCAGTGATGACCAATGGCTTTCGCCCGCGCGATCAAATCGGCCAGCAGCAACGAGCCGATCCCCTGCCCTTGCCGGTCGTGCCGCAGATAGACCGAGTCCTCCACCGTGTTCCCGTAGGCCGCGCGCGGGTGAAATTTGCTGAGCGAACCCCAGCCGATTACTTCGCCGTCGAGCATCGCGACCGTCACGGGATGTTTCGGCCCGTGCGCGGCGAACCATTCCGCGCGCTCGGACCCGGTGCTCGGCTCGGTCTGATACGTGCAGGTCGAGTGCAGCACGTAGTGGGTGTAGATCGCGTTGATCGCCGGCAGGTCGGCAGTCGTGGCGTCGCGGATGAGGAGATTGCCCATAGCCGGGGCCGATTCCAGCCGCCGCGGGCGCGGGTGGCAAGCCTGTGAAAATTCCCGTTCCCCTGCGCCCCGCAACTCTGCTACCTTCGCCGTCCTGACAATTCACATGCAGCCCGTCAACAACCTGCACGTTCGCGAAATCGTGCGCCTCGAATCGCCCGCCGCCCTCAAGGCGGCGCAGCCGATGACCGAGGTCTCCAACCGCGCCGTCGTCGAGGGCCGCGAGACCGTCAAGCGCATCCTCGCCCGCGAAGACCCGCGCCTGCTCGTGGTTGTCGGCCCCTGCTCGATCCACGATCCGGCCGGCGCGATGGAATACGCGCGGCGCCTCGTGCGTTTGCGTGCGGAACTGGACGAGCAGTTCTACATCATCATGCGGGTCTATTTTGAAAAGCCGCGCACGACCATCGGTTGGAAGGGCCTCGTCAACGACCCGCACATGGACGGCCGTTCCGACATCGGCGAGGGCTTGAAGATCGCGCGCCGGTTGCTGCTCGACATCACGGCGCTCGGCCTGCCGGCGGCGACGGAGTTCCTCGATCCGGTGGTGCCGCAATACATCGCCGACCTCGTGAGCTGGGCCGCCATCGGCGCGCGCACGACCGAGTCGCAGACGCACCGCGAGCTGGCCAGCGGCCTTTCGATGCCGGTGGGTTTCAAGAACGCCACGGACGGCAGCCTGCAGGTCGCCATTGACGCGATGACCTCGGCGCGCACGCCGCACAGTTTTCTGGGCATTGATCAGGAAGGCGTGACGAGCATCATCCGCACGATCGGTAATCCCTTTGGCCACGTCGTCCTGCGCGGCGGTCGTGCGATGACCAACTACGACCCCGCGAGCATCGCGGCCGCCGCGGCGCAGCTCCGCAAGCACAACCTTCCCGACGCGCTCATGGTGGATTGCAGCCACGCCAATTCCGCCAAACAGCACGCGAAGCAGGAGGAGGTTTGGCAGAGCGTCATCGCGCAGCGCGTGGCCGGTTCGCCGGCGCTCATCGGCACGATGGTCGAGAGTTATCTCCACGAGGGCAGCCAGCCCGTGCCGAAAAATTCCGCCGACCTCCAGCCCGGCGTCTCCGTGACCGACGCGTGCGTGAGCTGGGAAACCACCGAGCGGATGCTGCGGCAGGGTTGCGAGAAGCTGACCGAGACGGGCACGGCGGTGGCGGCGAAGTGAGGGATTTCGAACTTCGGATTTCGGATTTACCAACCATGAAGGTCACTTGCTTCGGCGAAATTCTCTGGGATTGCCTCCCCGGCGGCAACTTCCTCGGCGGCGCGCCGTTCAACGTCGCGTTTCATCTCCAGCGGCTCGGCGCGGAGCCGGTGGTCGTCTCCGCCCTCGGCCAAGACGAACTCGGCCGTCAGGCGCTCGAGCGCCTGCACGCCCTCGGCATCGCCACCGACCGCCTCAGCCGCCACCACGACCTTCCCACCGGCACCGTCAGCGTGAAGCTCGACGCGCAGGGCAACGCTTCCTACGTTTTCGCCGACCCGGCGGCGTGGGACAAAATCAATCCGGGCAAGGGCTTCATCGCGGACGCCGCGGGCGTGGTGCCCATCGTGTTTGGTTCACTGGCGTTGCGGCATGAATTCAACCGCCGCGTGCTGAAGGAACTGCTCGAGGTGCGCGGCGCGCTGCGCGTTTTCGATGTGAACCTCCGCCCGCCGCACGGCGACGTCCGGCGCGTGCTCGCGCTGGCCGAACACGCCGACGTGCTCAAGGTGAACGACAAAGAACTGGCGCGGCTCACCGGCGTTGAATCCTACGAACACGTCAAGCACGAGACCTTCCCCTTCCTCAAGGGCCTCGAGCGCCTCGAGCGCCTCACCGGCGTCCGGAGCATCTGTGTGACGCGCGGCGCGCATGGCGCCATCTGGCGGCTCAACGGTGAATACTTCGAAGCGGCCGCCCCCGCCGTGAAGGTGGTGGACACCATCGGTGCCGGCGACGCGTTCACCGCCGCGCTCGTGGTGGGCGTGTTCGAAAAAAAACTTTCCCCCGCCGAACTGCTTGCGCGCGCGTGCCGGCTCGGCTCGTTCGTGGCCAGCCAACCCGGCGCGCAACCCGAATACGAAGCGGCCAAAGTGTTCACCAACAGCGGATGGATGAAGCCCGAGTCAGCGGGTCCCGCGCACCCCCGGCTGAACCGCCGTCCGGCGCCGCCGGCCGAAGTCCAGGCGGCCCACCCCTTCGCTTCCCGTCGCCCGGGACCGGCCCGGCGGCCGTTCGCGCGGCCCGGCGCAAGATTTCCCAGGCGCCCCGCGAACTGAGCCGCGCCGACTCGTGGCGCAGTCGGGAGTTTTTCCCCAGATCAATGCAGGTCGAACAACAGGACTTGCGCGGCCGACTTCGCGGAAAGCCTGGCTTCGCGTTCTTCGCTGAGCGCGGCGGCATCACCCGCGGCGAGCGTTTCGCCGTTCAAATCCACTTCGCCTTCCGCGACGTGAATCCACGCGTGTCGCTTCGGCGCGAGCGCGTGCGTGACGGCATCGCCGCGGCCGAGGCGCGCGAGAAAAAGCTCCACGTCCTGATGAATCGCGATGGAGCCGTCGCGACCCGAGGGGCTGGCGACGAGGTGAAGCCGGCCGGTGGCGGCATCGTGCATCGCCTTCTCGCCGTAACGCGGCGTGACGCCGGGGCGGTCGGGCTTGATCCAGATTTGCAGCAGATGAGTCGCGTCGCGGTCAGACGGGTTGAACTCGCTGTGGGTCACGCCGGTGCCGGCGCTCATGTATTGAAAATCTCCGGGACGGATGACGCTGCCGTTGCCCATCGAATCCTTGTGCTCCAGCGCGCCGGCAAGGACGTAGCTGATGATTTCCATGTCGCGGTGCGGGTGCATCCCGAAGCCGCCGCCGGGCGCGATGCGGTCGTCATTGATGACGCGCAACGAGCGGAAGCCCATGTGCCGCGGGTCGTGATAGTCGGCGAAGGAAAAAGTGAAGTGACTGTCCAGCCAGCCGTGATTGGCGTGGCCCCGATCGTTTGCTTTGCGCAGAGTCAGCATGAGAAGATGTGTGGCATGGGGCGCAGAAAAGTCAAACGAGCGGCAGGCTCGTCATGGCCACACGCCAAGCGCGATGAGTTGCCGCGTGACCTGGCCGGCCCAATCCCGATTAGCCGCGGGGCTCGCGGGGCTGGGGTGCAGAATCTGGCCGAGCTTCACGCGTGCGTTGCGCTCCACCGCGCCGAGTCGCACGAAGGCGAAGCCGCCGATGCCGATGGCGAACTCCGGCTCCAGAATTTCCAGCACGCGCGTCAGGTGCTCATCACATTTTTCTGAAAGACTCGCGGCGGCGGCGGCCGGCAGCTTGTCCGGCGTGAGGTTGCGCCCGCCTTCGTCCATGAACACGAGCGGGCACCAGTTCACGACGAAGTGGTCCTCGAAGAAATTTTCCGGCGTGCCGAAGCGTTGCGCGAACAACCCCCACAGCCGCCGCCCGCTGACTTCGGAGCGTTGGCACGCGAAGCCCGCGACCGGCCGCTTGGGATGTTCGCGCGGCGGCCGGCCGATTTTTTCCCCGATCCGCAACCAGTCGCGCACGGCGGCGACCTCGCCGAAGGGCACGCCGGTCTGCGCCATGCCGAAGGGGCCGGGATTCATGCCGAGCAGGACGGCGCGCTTGCGCGAGTTGCCGAAGCGCCGCAGGTAGGCCGCGTGCGCGGGCCAGGCGTAGTCGAGCGGATTGTAAACGCACGCGACGGGCGGCGGAAACCGGAGCGCGTTGACCGCGTCGCGCAGTTCGCGCGCCGCACGGGCGAGTTGTTCGCTGAAGTTGGCAGCCACGGCGCGGGAACTATTTCTCCCGCATCGCCCGGTCATCGTATTCGAGATCAACAAACGACGAGATCGTCGTCGGGCCGTGGAACCGCATGGGGAGCAGCGGCCGGCGGGCGAGCGGCGAGAAGCGCACGTCGCGAAACTCGCGCCCGCCATACTCAAGCGTCACGCCCTTGATATACGTGAGCGGGCCCTCGTCGGGCGTGCTGAAGTTCAGGTTGAGTTCGTTGAGCCGGCGCAGACGGTTGGCCGGAATGTCGAACGTGAACGTGCGGTTCTCGTAATGCCCCGGCGCGAGCGCCCCCGGACTGCGCGAGTTGAACAGCAGGCGGCTGCCCGGCGGCACCTCGCCGTCGAGCATGAACCGCAGCTTCGCCGGCCCCGTCGCCCTGAAGGGGGCATCGCTCCCGCTGTAAACGACCACGGGCATGGACTCCGTCCACGATTTTTTTCCCGAGACCGCCTTGATCACGAGCTCGTGGACGCCGGTGACCAGGTTGGTGATGGGAACCACACCGCTGAACGCCTTGTTGAGCGGACCCGCAGGAATCAGCTGGGCCGGCCAGCTTTTTCCGCCAATCGAAAGCTCGACCGATTTCACCTCGTCGCGCAGGTCGGCGATCGAACCGACCACCGCCTGGCTCGAGCCGAAGACGATGCCGGTGAATTCCGGCACGCGCACGTCAATCGAGAGTTCCTCCGCCCAGTCCAGATACGCACGATCCACGCGATTGGAATCCGCGCGGTAGAGCACGCAGCCGCGCGGCGTCGGCGGATACGGGCGCAACCCGTGCCACGCGTAGGACACCGCGCCGCCCAGCACGTGTGTCGCGCGACCCCAACGCACCTCGCCACGATCATGCACGTGCCCGGCCAGCGTGAGGTAGTGGCGCTTGTCCTTCAACGCGGCAAGCAATCGCTTCTCATGCGGCCGCATCTTCGGATCGTAGGCGAGCATCAAGCCATCCGACTCGGGATACAACGGCTGGTGAATGAGCAGCACGACGGGCTCGTTCGTCGCCACGCCCGCGAGGTAGGCGATGGCCCAGTCGGCGGATTCCTGCGTCAGCCCGGAGCGCACCGTGCGGTCTTCCACGGTCGAGCCGTCAAGCGCGATGAAATGATACGCGCCGTGACGCCATGCGTAGTTCACCGGGCCGACCGACTGCCGGAACAACGCCTTGCCGTAGCCGGGCTCGCGCTCGGACACCTTCGGGTTCGTCACGCCCGCGAGGTCGTGATTGCCGAGAATGTTGCGGAGGTCCGGCTTGAGTGCGCGGTTCGCGCCGTTGTAGAGGTCGAACAATTTCTGCGTCTCCGCCGGCGTCCGTTGCAACCCATCCATGATCAGGTCGCCGGTGTGAACCACGAACTTCACCGGCACCGGCAGCGCGTTCACGTAGTCGAGGTAACGCCGGTAAAGCGGCAGCGCCGCGGCCGTGAGATGCGTGTCGGTGCCGTGGACGAAGTAAAACGGGCCGGCTTGATTCTCCACACGTATCGGAAAATCGAGCGACTGGTTTTTCTTTCCGTCCGCGATGGACGCCCACCAGCGGCCCACCGGCCACGTGCCGGGGGCGTTCACCACGAAGACCGTCGCCGCACCCGCCGGCACTTCGAACTGGTAGCGCCCCTCGCCGTCCGTGCGCGCGAGCGTGCGCTCGTCGCTGACCACGCAGCCGGCGACGCCTTTTTCCCCGGCGTCGAAACGGCCGTTGCCGTTGGCGTCGATGAACACGCGGCCCGAGATCGTCCCGGCCCCGGCCGCGCCCGCGGCGAAGATCACCAATGCGAAGCACCATTTGAAAAGCATGGCCGAATTTTTTACCCATCACGCTCCGATTCGCAATTCAGAACGTCGGCGAAATGCCGGGGAGCCAGGCCTGCGGCCTTGCGGAATCGAGGAGATGTCCCACACTCATCGCCAGCTCAACCATTCTTCACCACCCCATGACTTCAGCCAATCCCTTCTCCCTCGCCGGCCGGGTCGCGCTCGTGACCGGCAGCTCCACCGGACTCGGCAAGGCGATGGCGTTCGCACTCGTCGCGGCGGGCGCGAAGGTGGCGATCAATTTCCAGAACAACGCGGCGCGCGCGGAGCGGACGTTCGCGGAGTTCAAGGCGGAGGGCCACGCGGGCGGATTGTTTCGCGGCAACGTCGTGGACGAAGCGGATGTGAACCGGCTCGTGTGCGAGATCACGCAGTCGCTTGGGCCGGTGGACATTCTCGTTCTCAACGCCACGCCCGACCAGCCGCAGAAGCCCATCGAGCAATACGACTGGGCGTTCTGCCAGCAGATGCTCGACTTTTTCATCAAGAGCCCGTTCCTGCTCACGCGCGCGTGCCTCGCGCACATGAAGGCGCAGCGCTGGGGCCGCATCATCAACATCGGGTCCGAGGTCGTCGCGCGCGGCGTGCCGCAGTTCAGCGCCTACGTCGCGGCCAAGGGCGGGCAGAACGGCTGGACGCGCAGCATGGCCCCCGAGCTCGCGCCCGCCGGCATCACGGTGAACATGATTTCGCCCGGCTGGATTCCCACCGAGCGCAGCATGAACTACCCGCAGTCGGCGAAGGATGCCTACGAGGCGCTGATTCCGGCGGGCCACTTCGGCGTGCCGGAGGATTTGGGCGGCGCGGTGGTTTTTCTGGCAAGCGATGCGGCGGCGTTTGTCACGGGACAGAACCTGCACGTGAATGGCGGGATGACGGTGGCGTGACGGCGAAACCGGATGGTAGGCGAAAAATGGGGGCGAAAAATCTGATTCCATTTTTCGCCCCAATTTTTCGCCGAGCCTCGGAATGTTTTGCAAACACGCGCGCTGAAAGTCAGAGGGAGCCGAATCAGAAAAGTGTCTTCACCGCTGTTTCGCCCGGAACGGCATCCAGAACCCGACGAAGCCGCCGAGCGCGATGAAGATGAGCGTCACGGGCTTGAGCTGGTGCAGGTGCGCGAGGAAGTAGCCGAGGCTCGCGTCCTTGATGAAGGGAGCAAACTTCCACTCGGTGAAAATCCCCAGCGCCAGCGCCGCGACGCCGCACACGATGGAGAAGGGAACCGAGCGATGCCTCACCAACGCGCCCGCACCGATGCCGAGCGCACCACCCGGCAGCACGAGCGCGTAGAAGCCCTGCTGCGCCACCCAGAAGAATCCGAACCAGCCGACGACTCCGCCGAGCAGCGCGCCGAGGCAGCCGAGCGCGAGGCTCACGGCCGGATTGAAGGTTTTTGTTTCATCACTCATCGCGGATTTGATTTCGCGTCATTCGCGGGCGATCGGTGTCCACCCTTCAGGGTGTCCGTGCGCCCGACACGCTGAAGCGTGGACACCGAACGTTCACTTCGCCGGTTTGAGCGTCACCTGACGCAGGTCCATCACGGCGGCTTTCGCTTTGGTCTTCGGCTTCACGGCGAGCGTGTAGCGGCCGGGCTTTACGATGTTCACCGTGCCGATCTCGCGCGGTTTGAAGTTCTGGAAATGGCCGGTGTCCTCGACAGTCATCGTGAGCGTCTGGCCCGCGACGGTGAACTCCACCTCGCTGCCGCCATTGCCTTTGCCGCAGCCTTGGAGCGGCTCGACGATGAACGCGCCGGGCTTCGTCACGGTGAACTCCCACTCGGCCCAGTCGGTCGGCTGCGTCCAGAAGCCGAGCGTGTTCTTGTGCGGCATCGGCTCGTAGCGGAGCGTCGCGCCGTGGACCTCGGCCCATTTCGCGGGCAAGGTGATGCTGCCGTCGTCAGCCTGTGGGTTCGGGACGAAGTCGGGATTCGGCATCATCATCTGCGCGCCGGTGGCGATGCGCCAGTCGTCGAGTTTCTTGCCGAGCTTTGCGGCGATGGCCGGCTCCTTCTCGATGAGATTGGCGGATTCGCTGACGCTCTTGCCGACGTTGTAAAGTTCCCACCGGCCGTTCTCGTAGAACTCAATGAGCTTCCACTCGCCCTCGCGGATGGCCGCGCCGGGTTTACCGCCCTGGTTGCTGTAATGCGGGTAGTGCCAGTAGAGCGCGCGCGGTTTGAGCTGGCCCGTGCCCTTGAGCAAGGGCATGAGGCTCACACCGTCAATCGGAGCGCCGAGCACTGTCTCGGCCTTGGGGTTTTGTGTTCGGGCCGAGGCGGTGCTCGGCGCTCCGGCGGCTTCCAGAATGGTCGGGAAGAAATCAATGCTGCACACGGGCGTCGAGTTTGTCGTGCCGGGCCTCACCACGCCGGTCCATTTCACGAGCAGCGGCTCGCGGATGCCGCCTTCGTAGAGGAAACCTTTGCCCTCGCGCAACGGCGCGTTGATGGTCGCGGGCGTCGCCGCACCTTCGAGCGTGCAGAGGCCGCCGTTGTCGGAGGTGAAGATGACGAGTGTGTTTTCGGAGAGCTTGAGGTCGTCGAGCTTCTTGAGCACGCGGCCCACACTGTCATCCATGCTCTCGACCATCGCGGCATAGACGACGTTGGTCTGCGTGCCGGGCTTGTCGGCGATGACGGGATATTTCGCGATCACGTCGGCCTTCGCCTTGAGCGGGATGTGAACGGCGAAGTGCGCGAAGTAGAGGAAGAACGGCTTCGACTTGTTCGCCTCGATGAATTTCTCCGCCTCGGTGGTGAGCCGGTCAGTGAGGTATTCGCCCGGCTCGGATTTTTCGAGGCCCGGCATGAAACGCTCCGTGCCGTCGCGGCCCTTGCCCTTGAACGGCGCGAAGTAACTCGCCGGCGTGCCGGTCACGTCGCCGGCGACGTTCGAGTCGAAGCCCTGCTTCTCCGGCTCGAAGCCCGGCCCGCCGAGATGCCACTTACCGATGTGACCGGTCACGTAGCCCGCGCGCTTGAGCACCTCGGCGATGGTTTCCTCTTCGAGCGCGAGTTGCTGGTTGATGACGGGGCGATTCAGTTTCTGCTCCGGCTTGTCGCCGCGGCCCGGCAGCCAGTCGGTGAGATGGAGGCGCGCGGGATATTTGCCGGTCATGATGCTCGCGCGCGTCGGCGAGCAGACGGGGCACGCGGCGTAGGCGTCGGTGAAGAGCATCCCGTCCTTCGCCATTCGGTCAATGTGCGGCGTGCGGTAAAATTTGCTGCCGTAACAGCCGAGGTCGCGCTGCCCGAGGTCGTCCATGAGGATGAGAATGACGTTGGGCGGGCGTGGGGCGGCACTGGCGATTGGCGCCGAAGCGCCGAGCGCGAAAAGCACGGCGATGGCGAGGAAAGGCAGGCGAATCTTCATGACATGCGTTACCGGACGAGGAACTCCGTTTTCTGCTTCGCCATTTCATCCTCCCACGCCTTCAGGCGCGCTTTGAGGTCGGCGAGGATTTCGGGGTGTTGAAAGGAAACGTCGCGGCGCTCGCTGATGTCGTGCTCCAAATCAAAGAGCATGTCCACCACGACGCCGTCCTGGACGTATTTCCATTGCCCGTGGCGCACGGCCTTCTGCTTGCGCGTCGAGCGGTCCACGCGCCAGAAGAACGTGCGCTCCTGCTCCGGTTGCGCGCCGGTGAGGATGGGCAGGAGGTCAATGCCGTCGAGCGGGCGCGGCGATTTTGCGCCGGCCAGCGCCACGAAGGTCGCGGTCAAATCCATCGTGATGGCCGGCTGCTTCGTCACCTTGCCGGCGGGCAGGTGGCCGGGCCAGCGCATCAGGCAATCCACGCGGATGCCGCCTTCCCACAGCGTCGTCTTGTGGTTGAAGAGCGGCGAGTTGTCGGAGTAACGCTCGCCACCATTGTCGCTGCTGAGGACGACGAGCGTGTTGTTCGCGATGCCCTGCTTTTCCAGTTCCGCGAGCAGCATGCCCACGCCGTCGTCAATTTTCTCCAGCATCGCCGCGTAGATTTTGCGGTTGCCGTCATACATGTTTTCCTTCGTCACCTTCGGGTCAGGCCGGCCCGGCGGCTGGAACGGCGCATGCACCGCCTGATGCGGGAGGTAGAGAAAGAACGGCTCGCGCGCGTGCTTGCGGACGAACTCGACGGCGTGCTGGTTCAGCAAGTCGGTGAGGTAGCCGCTCGCCTTCACCGCGTTCTCGCCTTCGCGCAACTCGTAGGTGCCGTCGTAATACTCGTAGCGATAATAATCCGAGTGGCCAAGCAGCGTGCCGAAGTATTCGTCGAAGCCGTGCCGCGTGGGATTGAACTGCGGCGGGTAGCCGAGGTGCCACTTGCCGAACGCGCCCGTGGCGTAGCCGGCGGCCTTGAGCATTTTCGCGACGCTCGTCTCGCTCGTCGGCAGGCCGAGTGAATTTTTATCCGGCTCCTCGACCCATTGGCCGCCGACGCGGCGGAACTGCTCGGCTTGAAAACCCATCGCCCACTCGAAGCCGACGCGTTGCTGCCAGCGGCCGGTGATGAACGCGCAGCGCGTCGGCGTGCAGACGGGCGCGTTGGCGTAGAAGTCGCTGAACTTCACGCCCTCGCGCGCGAGCCGGTCAATGTGCGGCGTGCGGATGTCCTTCGCGCCGTAACAGCCAAGGTCGGCGTAGCCCATGTCGTCCACGAGGATGAAGATGATGTTGGGACGCGATGCGGCGGCGGCACGTAAGTGGAAAGCGGAAAAGAGAAACGCGAGCGCCGCGACGATGGGTAGCAGCCGACGTAAGGAGGCTCTGACTATCCACCCGAAAAGAGTGAGCCTCCTCACGTCGGCTGCTATCTGGAAAGACGAGGTCATTTGATTCCGTGCGTCACCTTCGGGCCGAGCGAGAACCCGCCATCGCACACCACCGTCTGCCCCGTCACAAGGTCGGTGGAGATGAGCGCGAGAATCGCGGCGGCCACGTCTTCGGGCTGGCAGACTTTTCCGAGCAACGCGTGCGCGGCCTTCGCCTGCTTCGCGGCCTCGTAATCCGCGCCCAGTCCCTTCTTCAGCCACTCGCCGGCGATGAAGCCGGGCGCGACGGCGTTGACGCGAATCTTCGGCGCGAGCGTGCGGGCGAGCGAGAGCGTGAGGTTCACCACGCCGGCCTTGGACGCGCAGTAGGGAATGGAACTGCCCGCGCCCGCGAACGCGGCCACGCTCGCGACATTCACGATGACGCCGTCGCCGTGCGCTTCGAGAAAGGGCCGCGCGGCGCGGGCGCAGTGGAACGGGCCTTTGAGATTCGTGGCGAGGATGCGGTTCCAGTCGTCATCGGTCACGGCGTCGAGGTCCTGAAAGTTGATGAAGC
The DNA here is from genome assembly GCA_016199935.1 of Verrucomicrobiota bacterium. Lineage (GTDB taxonomy): Bacteria > Verrucomicrobiota > Verrucomicrobiia > Limisphaerales > JACQFS01 > JACQFS01. The sequence goes on along the minus strand of JACQFS010000078.1, from coordinate 3,432 downwards.
GCGTGGTGCCGGCGTTGTTGACGAGAATGTCGAGCCGGCCGAACTCCTTCGCGGCGGCGGCCATCATCGCGCGGCACGCAGCGTCATCGGCGACGCTGGCCTGGAAGCAGAGCGACTTCACGCCGAGCGCGCGGACTTCGGCGGCGACGGCCTCGGCTTCGGCGCGCGACTGGCTGTAGTTGACGAGCACCGAGCAGCCGCCGCGCGCGAGCGCGAGCGCCGTGGCGCGGCCCACGCCGCGACTGGACCCGGTGACGATGGCGGCTTTGCCCTGGAGGTTCATTAGAATTCGGTAGCAGCCGACGTGAGGAGGCTCACTCTGATTCGGTTGAATGGAGCCTCGTTACCTCGGCTGCTACCATAGACGGATCACAATTCCTTGAGGCGGAGGTTGCGCCAGCGGACTTCCTCACCGGCCTTACCGTTCTTGCCGATCTGGTGGACTTGCAGGCCGAAGATGCCTTTGGGCGTCATCGAGTCCTTGAAGTCGGCAGCCTTCACGCCGTTGATCCACGTCTGGATATGGTCGCCCTTGCACTCGATGCGCGCGGCGTTCCACTCGCCCTGCTTGAACGCCTTGCGCGCGGGTTCGTTGTCCTTGAGGTCGGCGAGAAAAATGCCGCGGCGGGCCTCGTCATAAACGCCGGCGGTGTAGGCGCGGTCGGAGGGATCAATCTCGTATTGGTAGCCAAACACGCGGTCGGCGGGAAACTTCCTCTTCTTGCCTTTGATCTCGGCCTCGAATTCCTTCGCCGCAAACTCGCTCCTGAACTGCACGCCGGAGTTCATGTCACCGACCTTGAATTCGAATTCCAAAATGAAGTCACCGTATTTTTTCTTCGTGCAGAGAAAGGAATTGCCCGTGCCCGCGACCGTTTTGCCGACGATGCAGCCGTCCTCGACGCGATACTCGGCCTTGCCGCTGTGTTGCTCCCAGCCATCGAGATTCTTGCCATTGAAGAGCGGCTTGAAACCGTCCTTGTCAGCGGCGGTGGCGAGCGCGGCGAGGAAAACGGAAAGCGAGAGGGTGCAGAGTGTTTTCATGATGGTGTGAGGTGTGCGGGGGAAGCAAAAACCAGCGGCGGGAACGAATCAATCCGAATCAACCGACCCGCGCGCGGGATGCGCGCCCCGTTCACAGCTCTTTGATGGAGATGTTGCGGAACTGCACGAGGCTCGACGCGGGACTAAGCTCGCCGGTCTTGGCGCTGACGCCGCCGTGGTGCTGGAGCGCGAGCGCGCCCTTCTCCGGCACGCCGGGAAGCTGCGCGCCCTTGATGACCGTCTTGCCGTTGAGCACGACCGTGAGGCGGTCGCCCTTCATCGTGATCTCGAACGTGTTCCACTCGCCGACCGGTTTGTCGGCCTTCATCTTCGGCGTGACGCCGGCGCGCACTTCGGGCGGCATCGTCTTGTCCATGCGGTAGCCATAGACCTCGCCGGAGCCGATGGGCCAGCAGAAGATGTTCACCTGCGACTTGGCCGAGCCGCGCAGGTAAATGCCGGAGTCGGCATTCGGCGTCATGGTGATGATGTCCTTGCCATCTTCGCCCTTCTTGTGCGAGCCATCGGGCAGCACCGTCGGCACCGGATACAATCCAGTCGTCTCTTTGATGCGCCAATCGATGCGCACGGTGAAATCCTTGTATTCCTTCTCGCTCCACAGGTGCTTCTCGCCCTTGGCCTCGCTGCGCGCGTCGTAATCAATCACGCCATCGAGCACCTTCCAATGGCCGCCGTCGCCTTCGGGCACTTTCCAGCCGGTGAGATCCCGACCGTTGAAGAGCGAAGCGAAACCCGGCGGCGTCTCGGCAAACGCAATGGAGAGCGCCAGCAACAAGGCTCCGGTGAGGAGCACAAGCCAGCGTGTCATGCGTGGATACTTCGTGGTCACGGTGCTGAGTGGAAACTTGAGCACATTAAACGCAAAGCCCCGGCCCGGTGACAAGCCCTCATTGACAAATCTTGTTCACCATTTCGCCTCCGCAAGAACCATAGGCAATCGGAGGGGGGTGTCAGCGACGAACCGGCGCTCCGCTTTGGCGCGCGGAGGGTCTGCGCTTGACGCTCCCCGCCCCGCCTGTCTCCCTTTCGCCTCATGCGCCAACTCGCTCTGGTTCTTTTTGCCTCACTCGCCCTCACGCCGCTCGCCCGCGCCGCGGATTGGCCGGAGTTCCGCGGTCCCACCCACGACGGCCTTTCGACGGAACGCGGACTGCCGATCAGTTGGAGCGCCACCAACGGCGCGCCGATGAAAAACATCGCGTGGAAAATCCCGCTGCCCGGCGGCGGCTGGTCGTCGCCAGTGGTGGTGAAGGGAAAAATTTATCTCACCACCGCCGTGAGCGAGACGGGCCAGAGCGGGCTCTCGCTGCGCGTGCTGTGCCTCGACGCGAAACGCGGCGGCACCCTCTGGAACACCGAGGTGATTCACCGCGAGGAGGGCGTGAAGCATCACCGGAAAAATTCCGACGCCAGCCCCACGCCCATCATCGAGGGCGACCGGCTTTACGCGCACTTCGGACATTACGGCACCGCCTGCCTCGATCTCGCGGGCAAGGTCGTTTGGAAGAACACGGAGCTGGAATATTCACCGGTCCACGGCAACGGCGGCTCGCCCGCGCTCACGCCGCGCGCGCTGGTGTTCAGTTGCGACGGTCGCGACGCGCCGTTCGTGGTGGCGCTCGACAAACTCACCGGCAAGGTGCTGTGGAAGACGGCGCGCGTGACGGATGCGAAGAAGAAATTCGCCTTCAGCACGCCGCTAGTCATCCAGGCCGGCAACCGCACGGAGGTCATCAGCCCCGGCAGCGGCGCGGTGTGCGCCTACGATCCGCAGACGGGCAAGGAGCTGTGGCGTGCGCGCTATGGTGAGGGTTACTCGGTCGTGCCGCGCCCGGTGTTCGGCCACGGGCTGCTGTTCCTGAGCAGCGGCTTCGACCAACCCGTGCTGCTCGCCATCCGCCCCGGCGGCGCGGGTGACGTGACGGACTCGCACGTGGCGTGGAAGCTCGACAAGGGCGCGCCGAAATCGCCCTCGCCGCTGCTCGTGGGCAACGAACTCTATCTCGTGAGCGATGCCGGCATCGCGAGCTGCGTGGACGCCAAGACGGGCGCGGTGCACTGGAGCGAGCGGCTCGGCGGCGATTTCTCCGCGTCGCCCATTTACGCGGACGGGAAGGTCTATTTTCAAAACGAGACGGGCACGGGCTACGTGGTCGCGGCGGAAAAGCAGTTCAAGCTGCTCGCGCAAAACGCGCTCGGCGAAAAAACGCTCGCCTCGTATGCCGCGGCGGACGGGGCGCTCTTCATCCGTGGCGAGGCGAACCTGTATCGGGTGCAGGGGAAATAGCGGCGAGTCCGGCGGAAGGCGGCACACCAACGTAGAGCAGGCTTCCAGCCTGCGGGTTCACGGGGCATCCTGCCCCGTGT
>JACQFS010000077.1 GCA_016199935.1 Verrucomicrobiota bacterium | reverse complement strand
CTTTAGCCACGGATGAAACACAGATGAAACACGGAAATGCCGAGAACTCGCGCGCCGTCTTTATCTGTGTTCAATCCGTGTTTCATCCGTGGCCTAAATTGGAGGCGGGTGCAAAACGCGCGACCCCATCAACGGTTGGCCGACGGGCAGCTCCTCCGGCAGCGGTGCGAACTCGGCGACCCATTTCCACAGGCGGCTCAAATCCTTGTTCACGTCGCCGCTGAGGCAGTCGGTGATGTCACCCGCGGCGTCGGGATATTTCGCGATGACCTCCTTGAAAGAAAAATTCGGATCGTAGAACGCGTAGACGAGCTTGCGCATGTTCTCGATGCCGGCGCGGAGCGACGATGCGTAATTCGCAAAACGCGCCGGGGAGAAATCTCGGGCGACGAGCGCGTCATGGACGGCATCCGCGGCCATCACGCCGCTCTTGAGCGCGAGCATGAGGCCGCTGCTGAACACGGGATCGAGAAAACAAAACGCGTCGCCCACCAGCAGCAGACCCTCGCTGCCGCAATGGCGCGCGTGGAAACTGTATTCGCTAGTGAGGAAATATTCGCCGGTGGACTGGCCGACGCTGAGGCGATCCTTGATCCAGAGGTTCTCTTCCACCTCGCGGTGGAAGATCGTCTCCGGATCCTTGATGCCTCCGCGCGCGAGATACTTTCCTTCAGCCACGACTCCAACGCTCACCATGTCGTTGTGCTGCGGGATGTGCCAGAACCAACCCTTGTCGGGAATCATCGCGACGGTCGTCTGTCCTTCGTCGATGCCCGGCTCGCGCTTGGAGCCTTTGTAGTAAGTCCACACGGCGACCTTGTTGAGATACGGATCCTTCATCCGCCAGCCGTTGCGCACGGCGGTGAAGCTTTCCTTGCCCGTGCAATCGAGCGTTATCGGCGCGCGAAGCTCGACGACTTCGCCGGATTTTTTCTGCGCGCGCACGCCGACCACGCGACCGTTGGCAGCCGACGTGAGGAGGCTCTGACTAGATTCCGTATTCCGCATTCTGCACTCCGCATTTGAAGAGTAAGCTTCCTCACGTCGGCTGCTACCATCTTCGCGGAGTAATTCCTTCACGGAAATTTCCTCGATGATCTCGGCACCGCGGTCGCGTGCGTGTTGCATGAGCATCACGTCGAACTCGCTGCGCAACACCTGCCACGTGGAGGCGATCGTTTCGCGGTCGTAGCGGTTGAAGAAATAAAACGGCTGGCTCGCCTTGCCGTTGGGCTGCACGAACTGGACGCTGAACTTTTTCTGAAAGCACGAAGTCTTCATCTTCGGGATCAGGCCGAGGCGTTCCATCGGGCCGTAGCAGAACGGGATGAGCGACTCGCCGATGTGGTAGCGCGGGAACTTCTCGCGCTCGAGCACGAGCACGCGATGGCCCAGCTCCGCCAGAATGCTCGCCGCCGAGCAACCCGCCGGGCCGGCGCCGATAATCAGAACGTCGAAGTCAGTTTTCACGTCAGTCGCTTTTAGCCACGGATTGAACACGGAAGAAACACGGATGGAGAATACTCATCCGGTGCTCCCGATTTTGATCCGTGTTCAATCCGTGTTTCATCCGTGGCTAATTAAATCTTCGCCGGTTCCGGCGGCAGGATTTCCACGATCTCCGCCAGCGGGCGATTTTGCGTGTCGAAATGCGTGTTGCGCCGGCCGTAGAGCGTGTGCTTGCCCGTCAGCTTCAGCGCCTCGTTGATGAGCGGGTCGGACTCGACGCGCAGATACGCCTTGGGCCGGCTGGCGTGCGCCACCGCACAATCGCGCAGGATGTGGCCGAGCGGCTCGCGCTCTTCGAGGATGAGCTTGCGCGCGGCGGACGAGAAGAGGGTGAGGTTCATCTTGATGGCACCGAACTCCACCGGTCGCTCGTCCGCATCGACCACGAGCACGACTTCGCGGAAATAAAAGTCGTCCCGCTGCTGGCGGCGCATGACGCGAATGTGAATCTTGTCGCCGTGAAATTTCTCCAGCGTCGGCGTCATGTCATCCGCGTGGACGAGCAGCGACCGATAAGGCTCCGGCACATCCTTGCCCTCGACCGCCTCGATGGGCGGCAACACCAAGCCTTGCTGCGCATAGAAATCGTCCAGCGGATACGCGATGGGCAAGGCCGTCGGCATTGGGCGTGAATTGGATGTGGCGGGTGTGCTCATCTCACGCGTATCGCCCCGTCTCATGCTCCGGCAAAAAGAACTCGTGCAGCAGGCGGTCCACTTGCAGCAGGCCGTCGCGGTTGAGGCGGAGGTCGTCGCCGTCCACGGTCAGGTAGCCCCAGTCCTTGAGGCGTTGCAGCGCGGGGGCGAAACGCACGCGCGGGTCCACGCCGAAACGCTGGATGTAATGGCTCGCCTTCACTGCGCCGAGTTTCAGCGGCAGGATGAACTCGCGGATCAACTCCTCGTCCTTGCTCGTGCGGTAGGCGCGATAGACGGGCGAGCGTCCAGCGTGAATCGCCTCCACATAGGGCGCGAACTCGTGCTGATTCTGGTAATGCACGCCGCTGATGTGCCCGAAGCTCGCCACGCCGAGCGAAAGCAAATCCGCGCCGGTGAAGAGCCGCTCGCGATAGATGAACTTCGTCTTCGCCGGGTCCTTCACCACGGTGCAAGTGCTGTTGACGGTGTAGCCGGCCTTCTCCATTTCCGCGAAGGCGTAGGCGACCCACGCGCGCTTCGTCTCCCAATCCGCCACGGGCGCGACGAGTTTGCCCTCGGCCTTCATGCGCTGGTAGATGGTCGTGTTGTAGGGAATCTCCATCTGGTAGATCGTCACCGAGTCGGGCGACATCGCGATGGTCTTGGCCACACAATCGCGCCAGTTCTCCTCGGTCTCCTCGACCATGCCGGCGATGAGATCAATGTTGATCTGCGGGAAGCCCAGCTCGCGCGCGTAACCGTAGGCGCGCGCGATTTCCTTGCTGCGATGCGCGCGGCCGTTGATGTCGAGGATGTGGTCGTTGAAATTTTCCACGCCGAGCGAGAGCCGCGTGACGCCGATGTCCCGGATGGCCGCAAGCTTGTGATCCGTGAGCGTGCCCGGCTCACACTCGAAGGTGACTTCCTCCGCGCCGTCCCACGGGATGAGGCGCTTCATGCCGTCGGCGAGATGATGGAGCTGCTTCTCGGAAAGATAACTCGGCGTGCCGCCGCCGAAATACACCACGCTCGCCTTGCGCCCGCCGACGAACGGCTTCTTCGCGTAGAACTCCAATTCCGCCAGCGCCGTCTCGATGTAGTCCTTGATCTCGGACGAATCCTTGTCGGTATAGACCTTGAAGTAGCAGAAGTGGCAGCGCTTCCGGCAAAACGGAATGTGCATGTAAACGCCCAGCGGCACGCCGGGCCGCGGCGGCTGTTCGATGGCCTTCTGAAACTCGGAGACGTATTCCGGCTTCCAGAACGCGAACGGCGGATAGTTGGCGACGAAGTAATTGCCCGCCTTGGTTTCGTGGTGAATCGGCGGTCCGGCGGTCTTCGGCGCGGGGGCGATGGTGACGGTGCTCATGTGGATTTGGGCTTCAGTTTGCCTTCAAGAAGCAGGTTGAACGTGGATTGAACGCCAAGCTCGGCGGCCCAATGTTGCAGATACGCGCGGTCGAGGACGTCGCGTTGAACGGCAAACACGCCCGCCGCATCGCCGCGCTGCCGCTCGGACGGCGTGAGCTTGTCCCAGTAAAGTTTGTGGAGAATGACATCCTCCGCCGTGGCAATCCACGCCGGCACGCCGAAGAGCGTGCGGGATTGGCGGCGCTGAAACATTTCGCGCTCGAACGGCGCGCCACTGGGCAGCCAGAAGTCCACCTTGAGGCTGGAGCGCTGGTCAATCGCATTGAACTGATAGGGTGGCCGAAACGCGGCGCGCACCGCCGGTTCATCAATGAAGAAATCTCCCGCAAAGGCCGCGACCATTTGCGGCACTGCGGACGGCGGAAGCTGGATGACGAAATCGAGGTCATGCGTCGAGCGCGGGATGCCCCAGAAGTTGCTGGCCATCGAGCCGGTCACCATGTAGCCGAGGCCGTCGCGGTTGAGCCGCACCAGGCAATCGGTGAGTAGCTGCTGCTCGTTCATGCGGCATACGAAAGGCGGATGCGTTCCTGGAGTCGCCGCTCAACTTCCTCGGCCGTCGCTTTGGGGAATTGTGCGCGGATGCCTTCGCGCGCCACGTCGCAGGACAATTCATGCAAGCGGAAGCCGATGGCGAGCCGCTCCTCGCCGGTCATCTGGCGATAGCGTTCAATTTGGGCGTCGAGTGCGGATTCAGGTTTCATTTCTTCACCCCAAAACAATACACGCTCCCATCCTCCGAGCCGATGACGACTTTGCCACTCGCGACCGCCGGCGAACTGGTCAGGCCCTGGCCGATTTCGTGGCTCCACAGCTCCTTGCCGTCCTTGAGCGAGAGCATGTAGAGCCGCCCGTCCTCCGAGCCGACGACCACTTTGCCGTCCACGACCACCGGCGAGCTGTCCACCTTGCCCTGTGTGGGGAACGACCAGACTTCCTTGCCGCTGGCGCGGTTGAGCGCGCGCACGCGTTTGTCGCGCCCGCCGATGATGACCTTGTCGCCGATGACCGCCGGCGAGGCGAAGAACGGAAACGCGCGGTCCTTGAAAGTCCACGCGGTCTTTTCCTTGAGCAGGTCCACGCAGAGAAATTCGTTCTCGTAGTGGCCGTAGTAGGCGCGGTTGTCCGCGAGCGCGACCGAGCCGGCGATGTAGGCGCCGCCGTCAATCTCCTTCACCTTCTCGCCGGTCTGGATGTTGACGACGTGCAGCACCGCGTCGCACCCGCCGAAGACGGTGATGGCGTCGAGCACGGCGGGCGAGCCGTTGATATAATTGCCGGTCTCGTAAACCCAGTTCGATTTCCCGGTCGCCGCGTCGAGCGAGTAGAGCTTGAAATCGTAGCTGCCGACGAGGATGGCCATCCTGCCGTCCTTGTCGGACTTCACCCAGTTGGGCGCGCCGAGAATTTTGTCCTCGGTCTTGAACTCCCAGAGCTTCGTTCCGTCCTTCGCCGAGAGCGCATAGACCTTCCCGTCGCCGGAACCGATATAAACGGTCGCGCCCAGCACGAGCGGCGAGGATTCAATCGGCCCTTCGGTCTTGAACTCCCAAACTTTTGTGCCAGTGGCAAAATCGAGCGCGTAGACTTTCTGGTCGTCGCCGCCGATGAAGACTTTTCCATCCGCAATGGCGGCAGAGGATTTGGTCGGCCCACCGGTCTTGAAGGTCCAGAGCAAAGAAAGCTTGTCGGCGAGCTTGCCGGGCGCGACGCCAGTGAGGGAGGGATTGCCGCGAAACATCGGCCAGGAATTTTCGGTGGCGACGGGGCCGGCGGGTTGAGACTTGTCAGCCGCGGGGACGTTCAGGGAAAAGCCGGTGAGCAGCGCTGCGATCAGCAGCGGAAGCGCCCGGAAGTTTGTGTGCGCGCGATTCATCAGTCAGGCACCGCAGCCGCCGGAGCGTAACCGGTGCAACGGCGGGTTGCGACGGCGGACTATTCCGCACGGCGAAACCGAAAGCAACCATTTAATACCTACACGTATTATTTGGCGGGCGACCGTGCCGGCCTGCTTCGGCATCAGCTATGCGGCATCGTCGCTGTCTCCGTGCGTGACTTCCTCGAGGTGCTCGCGGTCTTTCACGAACAGATAAACCACGCCGCCGACCAGGCTCCAGAAGAGGCCGCCGGCGAACATCAGCAGCGAAAGCGTCAGCGCGTCGGTGGCTGGGACGGCGATCTCCGGCACCGCGAGCATCCAGACCCAGAGGTTCTCGCGCACGCCGAGGCCGCTCGGCGTGATCGGCAGCGAGGCGATGCAGATGATCATCGGCACGATGACGAGCAGCGAGACGAAGGAGATTTTCGCGCCAAGCCCGGCGGCGAGCACGGACATCTGCCAGACGCAGAGGAGATTCACGAGCATCGAGAGCGCGGTGGCCTTGAGCAAAAAACCGCCATCGCGTCCGAAGTGGCGGCAGGCGTCGAGCGAGCGTTCGAGATGCGCGCCCTTGGGCAGGCGGCGGAGCAGGGGACGCGCGCCGGGCCAGAGCCGCGAGAGGCCGCCCCAGAACGCGAGCACCAGCACACTCACGCAGCCCGCGGCCATAACGAAGACGAACGCCGACAGCGCCGCGAGCCGCTCGTGTTCCCGCATCAGCGCCCAGTTCGGGATCATCATCACGCACGCGAAGACGAGCATCGAGCCGAGGCCGATGAGGCGGTCAATGAACACGGTGGTGACGCCCTCGGTCTTGCGGTGATGCGTTTCGCGCGCGGTGTAGTAGGCCTTCACGAGATCGCCGCCGGTGGAGCCGAGGAGGAAGGAATTAAAAAATTGCGCGACCAGCGTGATCTTCAGTGCGCGCGCGAAAGGGAGCGCCAGCCCCTGCACGCGCAGGACCATCTGCCACCGCGCGACGCCGAGGAGGATCGTTCCGCCGACGAGCACGAAGGAAAAAGCGATGTGGCCGCGCTGGACATTTCCCAGACTGGCGCGCAACTCGACCGGCCCGTGGGTCCACGCGGCGTGCCATTGTTCGGTGCGCGAAAGTTTTTCCCACGCACCGCCGTCGCGCTCGACGACCTTGCGGCCTTCCTTGAGGAAGATGGTGTTGAAAATCCAGAACAGCAGCAGGCCGCAGATGACGAGCCGCGCGACGAGGCCGAGGATTTTCTTCGGCGAGTTCACCCTTCGCCCCAGATTGCCTTGAGGTGGGCCACGCCGCGGCGCGCGTCGTCGGGCGAGGCGCCGGGGCTGAGTTCGAAGACCTTGATGTGGTCGGGGCGCACGAAGGGCTTGAGCGCCTTGAAATCAATCATGCCGGTGCCGGGCGGGCAGTGGTCGCGGGCGGGCGGGCGCACGTCGTGGATGTGGAAGCCGAGGAGCCGGTCGGAGAGGCCCTCGAGAAAAAGCGGGTGGTTGAGGAAGCCGAGGTTCTCCTTGATCTGCGCGTGGCCGCAGTCGTGCCAGTAGCCGACGGCCTTGCTCTGGAAGATGCGGAAGAAATGCGCGAAGTCGCCGTCGAGCGGGATTTCCTCGACGGCCTCGCGATTCTCAATGCCTAGCTTCAGTCCGCGCGACTCGGCCTCGGGGATGAGCTGGGTGAGGAAATCGTAGGCGAGCTGGACCGGCCGCTCCTTCTTTTGCTCACGCTTCTGGTCCGCCTCGGCGAGGAGCTTCTGGTATTTGAGCGTGTGCCGTTCGCCGCGGTCGCAAAGCTCCTCGAGCTTCGTGCCGTAGTCCTTCATGTCGATGTTGCCCATGTGCAGCACGACGAGCTGCGCCTTCACGCGCACGGCGGTGTCGAGCGTTTTGATGGTGTGGCGCCAGGCGTTCTCGCGCTCGCGGGGATTGTCGGAGGTGAACTTGAAAATGTTCGGCGCCGCCGTGTTGATGCCGATCGGGAGCGGACAGAAATTGTGGAGCGTGGAAATCTTGATCTCGCCCGCGTCCACGGCGTCGTAGATGCCGGGGAGCAGGCTGATGCGGATGCCGTGGCTCAACTCGGCATACTCGAAACCCATCTCGGCTACTTCGTTGAGCATCGAGCGCCCGTCGGTGTGACGGTGCGAATTCCAGCAGGTGGACAGCGAATACATAAACAAAAAAAGCCGGGCGCCATCGCGACTATGGACAGCGCCCGGCCACGGACATTCAAGGATTACAGGTCGGCGTAGCGCCGGGCCAGCATCGCGCTGAAGCGCGAGACTTTCATCTTGCGGCGTTTGCGCTCGCTCGGCTTTTCGTAATGCCGGTGGGCGCGGACTTCCTTCAGGGTTCCTTCGCGGTCGATTTTCTTTTTCAACCGGCGCAGGGCCTTTTCTACGGGCTCGCCTTTTTTGAGTTTAATCTCAGTCAACTGTTCTCACTTCCTTCCAGAGTTTGCCTGCGGCCGCCAGCGGACGAACGCGCCCAGTGGCAGCCATTTCAACAGGGACGCGCAGGCTAGGGAGCGCGCTGGGGGGTGTCAATGTTGGAAAGGTCCGCGTTGACGTGTGCGAAACGCCCGCCTCACCAGCCGAGCAAATGCCCGAAGATCAGCGGCGCCACGATGGTCGCATCGGACTCGATGATGAACTTGGGCGTCTTCACACCAAGCTTGCCCCACGTGATTTTTTCGTTGGGCACCGCGCCCGAGTAGCTGCCGTAGCTCGTGGTCGAGTCGCTGATCTGGCAGAAATAACCCCACAGCGGCACGCTCGTGCGCCCCAAGTCCTGATGCAGCATCGGCACGACGCAAATCGGGAAGTCGCCCGCGATGCCGCCGCCGATCTGGAACATGCCGAGCGAACTTTTCTTCGTGGACTGCGTGTAAAATTCCGCGAGCCACGTCATGTATTCGATGCCCGTGCGCACGGTGTGGACGTTCTTCACGTCGCCGCGGATGACGGCGGCGGCAAACATGTTGCCGAGCGTGGCGTCCTCCCAGCCGGGCACGACGATGGGCAGATTCTTTTCCGCCGCGGCGAGCATCCACGAATCCTTCGGATCAATCTGGTAATACTTCTCGTATTTGCCGCTGCGCAGCACTTGGTAGAAAAATTCGTGGGGGAAAAACCGTTTGCCCTTCTTGTCGGCATCCGTCCACACCTCGAGCATCGCCTTTTCCATGCGGCGCATCGCCTCGCCCTCGGGAATGCACGTGTCGGTCACGCGATTCAAATGGCGGTCGAGGAGCTTCTGCTCGTCCTGCGGCGTGAGCTCGCGGTAATGCGGCACGCGCACGTAGTAGTCGTGGGCGACGAGATTGAAGACGTCCTCCTCGAGATTCGCGCCGGTGCAGGTGATGAGATGCACCTTGTCGCGGCGGATCATCTCGGCGAGCGAGAGGCCGAGCTCCGCGGTGCTCATCGCGCCGCCGAGCGTGATCATCATGCGGCCGCCCTTGGCGAGGTGCGCCTGGTAGCCTTCCGCGGCATCCACGAGCGAGGCGGAGTTGAAATGGCGGTAGTGGTGCTTGATGAACTTCCCGATGGGGCCGATCTGGTGCGATGACTTTTTGGATTTCATGATGCGTGACAAAGTGGGGCGGAGTCTTGCGGAGCGAACGGCAAAGGCAATCTGTTTTTGTTCACCGGAATTTTTAACCATGGATGGACACCGATGGACACGGATGAAGAACCATCCGATGCGCAGTGGCTCCGTGCTCGCGCCCGAGCCATGCCGGAATGGCGGATAAGAAAAAATCCGCTCCTGCTGCTCCCATCCGTGTGCATCCGTGCGCATCCGTGGTTTCAATTTCCTCGTCCCGCGCCTTGCCCCGCGCGCGGGGCGTTGGCAGACTCCGCGCCGATGCGGGAACAATTTCGCGCGTGGACGGAAGCGGTCGAGACGTTCGTCCTCGAAGTCATCTTTGAGCAACGGCGCGGCAAACGCGCCGCGATTGCGCGCGTCGCCCTGCTGGGCCTCTCCAAGGTCTTCAAAGTCGCCATCAAGCTCCGCCGTTTCCTCTACGACGTGCGCATCCTGCGCGACTCCACGCTCGGCGTGCAGGTCATCGCCATCGGCAACCTCACCGTTGGCGGCACGGGCAAGACGCCCGTCGTCGAAAAATTCGCGCGCGAGCTCACCGACCAGGGCCGCAAGGTCGCGATCCTCTCGCGGGGCTACCGCAGCAAGCCGCCCCCGCTCGCACGACGGCTCGTGGACAAACTCCTCCTGCGCGAGGACCGCACCCCGCCACGCATCGTGTCCGACGGGAAAAATCTCCTGCTCGACGCCGAGACCGGCGGCGACGAACCGCACATGCTCGCCTCGAACCTCAAGGACGTGGTGGTGCTCGTGGACAAGGACCGCGTGAAGTCGGGCCGCTACGCCATTGAGAAGTTCGGCTGCGACACACTGCTGCTCGACGACGGCTTTCAATACTGGAAACTCGCCGGCCGCCGCCGCGACATCGTGCTCGTGGATTTCCAGCAGCCGTTTGGCAACGAGTATCTGCTCCCGCGCGGGACGTTGCGCGAGCCGCCGCCGCACCTCGTGCGCGCGAGCACCATTTTCATCACCAAGGTGGACGGCGACACCGCCGCGTTGCGCGCGCGCATCCACAAGCACAACCGCACCGCCGGCATCATCGAGTGCATCCACCAGCCGCTCTATTTTGAAAATGTTTTCACCGGCGAGCGCGCGGGGCTGGACTTGTTAAAAGGGAAAAAAGTCGCGTCGCTCAGCGGCATTGCGCAGCCGGAGAGTTTCGAGCACAGCCTCGTGAAACTTGGCGCGGAGCTGGTGTATGCAAAGCGCTTCGCCGACCACCATCGCTTCACGCAGCAGGAGGTGCTCAACGCCATCAACCGCGGCAAGAAGCGCGCGGCCGAGCTGATCATCACCACGCAGAAGGACGCCGTGCGCTTTCCGAAGCTCGACCGGCGCGACCTGCCGATTTATTTCATGCGCGTGGAAATCAAACTCATCAGCGGCGCGAAGGACTTCCACGAATGCGTCCGCCAGATCTGCTTCCGCTGACGCATGGACTTCCTGCTCTACAGCGTGGCGCTCGGGTTCGTGCGGCTGCTCCAGATGCTGCCCATCACGATGGTCGCGGTGCTGGGCCGGCTCGGCGGCCGGCTTGCCCATCTGCTCGACAAACGGCATCGCACCGTGGCGCGCAACAACCTCTCGCGCGCTTTCCCGGAAAAACCGACCGCCGAAATCCGCGCCATCGCGCGCGAGAGCTTCCGCCGCATCGGCGAGAGCTTCGCGTGCGCGGCGAAAACCGCCGCGATGGACTGGCCGGATCTCAAGCCGCGTTGTGAATTCGTTGGGACCGAACTCCTGCTGCCGCAGCCGACCATGACCCCGCGGAGCGTGGTCGTTGCCGTCGGGCATTTTGGAAACTTCGAGTTGTATGCACGCCTGGGCCACGTCGTGCCGGCGTTCAAATGCCTGACGACCTACCGCGCGCTCCGCGAGCCCGGGCTCTCGCGGCTGATGCAGTCGCTGCGCGAGCGCTCCGGCTGCCTGTTCTTCGAGCGCCGCTCGCAGGCCAACGACCTCAAGGCCGCGATGCAGCCGACCGGCGTCATCCTCGGTCTGTTCGCCGACCAGCACGCGGGCAACGCGGGTTTGCGCCTGCCCTTCCTCGGTCGCGAGTGCTCGACCTCTGCCGCGCCCGCCGTCTTTGCGCTGCGCTATCATTGTCGGCTGCACACCGGCATTTGCTACCGCACCGGCCTCGCGCGCTGGCGGCTGGAGGCGGGGCCGGAAATTCCCACCGAGGAAAACGGCCGCCCGCGCCCGACCGAGGCGATCATGGCCGACGTGAACCGCGCCTTCGAGGCCGCCGTGCGCCGCGATCCGGCGAACTGGTTCTGGGTCCACAACCGCTGGAAGCCCGCGCCCGCGCGCAAGCCGGCGGCGGTGACGACGCCAGCGGAAACCGAACTGCCCGCGTGAACACCGGCGCCGAATTGCGAATGACGAATGACGAATGGCTGATCCGGCCCGTCGTGGCCCGTTCGTCATTCGTCATTCGTCATTCGTCATCATCCGCATGACCCCGCCGCGCATTCTCATCCGCGGCGTCAACTGGCTGGGCGACGCCGTGATGACCACGCCCGCGCTACTGCGGCTGCGCGAAAAATTTCCCGACGCGCACGTCACGCTGCTCACGCCCGAAAAACTCGCCGACCTCTGGCTGCATCATCCCGCGGTGGACTCAGTGCTCATGTTCGCTCCGGAGGAAAGCGTGTGGAAGATCGGTCGCGAATTGCGCGCGCAGGCCTTCGATCTCGCGCTCGTCCTGCCCAACTCGCCGCGCTCCGCGCTCGAAGTCTGGTGGGGCAGGGTGCCGCGCCGCGTCGGCTACGCGGCAAAGTGGCGGCGGTTCTTCCTCACGCAAACTGTTCCGCCTCGTGCCGGCGCGGTGAAGATGCACAAACGTTCGGTGGGCGAAATCCGTAAACTGGTCCGGGGTGGCGAAACTCAAAACCCGAAACCCGAAACCCGAAACCCCGCCGCCCACCACCTTCACCAGTATCTCCACCTCGCCTCCGCGCTGGGCGCGAATCCCGCGCCGCTCGCGCCGCGCCTCGATGTGGCGGAGCCGGAGGTGGAAAGGCTCCGCCAGAAATTCGGCCTCGATCCGCAGCGGACCTGGCTCGGGCTCAACGCTGGCGCGGAATACGGCCCGGCGAAACGCTGGCCCATTGAGCGCTTCATCGCTGCGGCGAAGGAAATCCAGCGGCGCGCGAACTGCGGCTGGATTCTCTTCGGCGGCGGAAACGACACCGCGCTCACCGCGCAAATCGAGTCCGCCCTCCGCCCTCCACCCTCCGCACTCCGCAACCTCACCGGCCAGACTTCGCTGCGCGAACTCTGCGCCGCGCTCAAGCTCTGCCGCGTGCTTCTGACCAACGACACCGGCCCCATGCACGTCGCGGCCGCCGTCGGGACGCCCGTCGTCGTGCCGTTCGGCAGCACCTCGCCGGAGTTGACCGGCCCCGGACTGCCGGGCGAGGCGCGCCATTTTCTCCTCAAGTCCGACGCGCCGTGCGCGCCCTGCTTTCTCCGCGAGTGCCCGATTGATTTCCGCTGCATGAACGGCCTCGGCGTGGAGCGCGTCGTCGCGGCCGTGCTCCAGGCGGCCAGGCTGTAACCTCGCCGCCCACGGCTCCGTCCACCACGCCAATACAACACCGCGCGCCGGCCAGTGACCGCACCGGCTCGGGTGAAACAAGATCCGCGGTCGCAACCACAGTTACGAAAATGAAGAAACTCACTGCCATCCTCGCCGGACTCTGCGTCCTCGCCCTCGTCGCGCCCACCACCTCCTTCGCCGCCAAGGCCAAGAAGGACAAGGGCGGCGTTGACGTGTTCGGCCGCTTCGACAAAAACCACAACGGCGTCCTCGACGACGAAGAGAAGACCGAGCTCAAGAAGGCCTTCGAGACCGACGCCACCCTGAAGTCGCTCGATCTCAACGGTGACGGCAAACTCGACGACGGCGAGATCGCCGCCATCAAGCCCGCCGGCGGCAAGAAGAAGAAAAAGAACACGTAAGCCGCCCCACGCCACTCTCACGCCGGTGGCCGCCTCGCGCGGCCGCCGGTTTTTATTTTCAGCGGCTGGCCGCCAATTTCATCCGCGAATCAATGCAGGTTGAAAGTCGCCGCGGATTTTCCTACGCTGCGCGCGTTCCAAAAACTCGAAGCACCATGAAAACCCACTGCACCCTGCTCCTCAGTCTTTGCCTCCTCATCCTCACGCCCGCCGCGCACTTTGGCGCCGAGGCCAAAAAGAAAAACGAACGGGTCAAAAGCCCCGAAACGCCGCCGGAGGCCGTCGCTGATGTGATGGCCCGCTTCGACAAAAACCACAACGGCATCCTCGATGCCGCCGAGCGCGCCGAGATTCGCAAAGCCTTCGCCGCGGACGCCTCGCTCAAGGCGCTCGATCTGAACGGCGACGGGCGGTTGGACGAGGGCGAACTCGACAAAGCCGAGGGCGGCGGTGCGCCCGCGAAACCCAAAGGCAAAGGGAAGAAGAAGTAGCGAAGCTCCGCGCGGCTTGCCTTCCGCGCTGCGTCGCCGAATACTGCGCCCGTGAAATTGACGGTCACGCAGCTCACCGACCAGCTCCTTGCCTCCTACGCGCGCGTCGGCGGCATCAACCACCTCGACGGCGTCAATCTTCCGTCCAAGAACGGCGTCACGCTGATCGCCGGCGACTTGTTGCGGCTGCTCTGTCCCGGCTTCTTCGACGAGCACGTGATCCACTCGTCGGAGTTAAAGGTCGAGACCGCGACGCTCATGGACTCGGTCGCGGGCCGGCTCGAGGATGAAATCTACAAGGCGCTCGAATACCGCCCGCCCGAGGGTCTGGCGAAAAAAGATTTCCGCGGTGCCGCGCACGGGCTCACGCTGGAATTTCTCGGCAAGCTTCCGCACGTGCGCGAGTTGCTCCGGACCGACGCCGACGCCGCCTTCAACGGCGACCCGGCCGCACTCAGCCGGGAGGAGGTCATCGTCGCGTATCCGTTCATGGAAGCGGTGGCGGTGCAGCGCATGGCGCATCAGCTTTATCTCAAGCACGTCCCGCTCATCCCGCGCATCATGGCCGAGTGGGCGCACAGCCGCAGCGGCATGGACCTGCATCCGGGCGCGCGCATCGGCTCGCATTTCTTCGTGGACCATTGCACCGGCACGGTCGTCGGCGAGACGTGCCTCATCGGCAATCACGTGAAGATGTATCAGGGCGTCGGACTCGTCGCCAAATCACTCTCCGCCGGTCAGCAGCTCAAGGGGCAGAAACGCCACCCGACCATCGAGGACCACGTGACGATCTACGCCGGCGCGACGGTCATGGGCGGCGACACGGTGATTGGCGAGGGCAGCACCATCGGCGCGAGCGTGTTCCTGACGCAGAGCGTGCCGCCGTTCTCGCTCGTGGTGAACGAAGAGTGCCGCGTGAAGGTGATGAACAAGAAAGACCGCGAGAAGCAGCCCGGCGATTTTTCGATCTGACCCGGGAGCGCCGGCGCTCCGAGGCAAAGTGCGGCGGAAATAATTTCGGTGAAGCGAATCCTCCAGTTCCTGTGGTTGATCCTCGGCGTGGGTTGCGCGCTGCTCGGGGCCGCGCAGGCGGCGGGCGGCCTCGCGCCGGACACGTGGCCGCAATTCGCCCTTGTCGCCGAACAGTTCTGGCAACTCAACCTCCCGCACGGCGAACGCTTCGATGCCTCCGGCCTCACGCTCCTGCCCGACGGCGGCCTGCTCACGATCAACGACCACGCGCCCGGCATCTGGCGCATCCGTTTTCTCGCCGGCACCAACGCGGCGGACCTCGAGCGGCTGCCAAATTGTTTCACCGACGCGCAACTCGCGCCGTTCGCGAAGGAGAAAGTCGGCCGCTGGGATTGCGAGGGCCTCGCGCGC
The DNA here is from genome assembly GCA_016199935.1 of Verrucomicrobiota bacterium. GTDB lineage: Bacteria > Verrucomicrobiota > Verrucomicrobiia > Limisphaerales > JACQFS01 > JACQFS01. The sequence goes on along the minus strand of JACQFS010000077.1, from coordinate 22,682 downwards.
GACGCGCAGGGGCGCCTCTACGTGTGCGAGGAGGCGAACCGCTGGATCATGCGCTTCGATCCGAAGACGGAGAAGCTGGAGCGGCTGCCGATTGATTGGTCGTGGACGACGAAGTATTTCAACTCCGACCCGAACGCGTCCTTCGAAGGCGTGGCCATCGGCGGCGGAAAACTTTTCGTTGCCAACGAGCGCCAGCTTGGCCGCCTCATCGTCGTGGACCTCGCGACGCTCAAGGTCGAGCGGGACTTCGCCGTGCATCCCGCCAACAGCAAGGCGCGCGATCCGCATTACTCCGACCTCTGCTGGCACGGCGGCCACCTCTGGGTGCTCATGCGCGAGGCGCGCGTGGTGCTCCAGGTGGACGCGGAGAAGGAAAAGGTGCTCGCGCAATTTTCCTTCTCCGAGATGGAGCGCAAAATGGCCGTGGCCTACAACACGCGCTACCCGACGAGCACGATGGAAGGTCTCGCGGTGGACGACGACTTCATCTGGCTCTGCACCGACAACAACGGCGAGGCCCGCTGGATCGCGCCGGGTGACACGCGGCCGACGCTGTTCAAATGCAAGCGGCCGGATGTGAAGCGTAAGGAGTAAGGAGTAATCCGTAATGCGCCCCGGGTCCTCTTACGGATTACTGCTTACTCCTTATTCATTGCGCTTCCCCCGCGCCCGCACTTCCGTTTCACTCCCCGCAACCGAATGAACCAGACAGCACTCCTTTTCGCCGGCCAGGGCGCGCAGGCGGTCGGCATGGGCAAAGACTTGGCGGAACAATTTCCCGCCGCGCGGGCGCTCTTCGACCGCGCCAACGCCGCGCTCGGCTACGACCTCGCGGGCATTTGCTTCAACGGCCCCGAGTCGGAACTCACGAAGACCGAGAACGCGCAGCCGGGCATCTACCTCGTGAGCTGGGTCGCGTGGCAGTTGCTCAAGGAGCGCGTGCCGGGTTTGCAATTTGACGCGACGGCCGGCCTCTCGCTCGGCGAGTTCACCGCGCTCGCCGCGGCGGGCGCGATGTCGTTCGAGGATGGATTGAAAGTCGTGCGGCAGCGCGGGCGCTTCATGCAGGAGGCGTGCGAGATGACGAAGGGCGGCATGGCCGCGATCATCGGCCTCGACGAAGTGCCGACGCGCGAAGTCTGCGACGAAACCGGCGTGACGCTCGCGAACCTCAACTGCCCCGGCCAGCTCGTCATCTCCGGCGCGGCGGACAAGATCGCGAGCGCGTGCGAACTCGCCAAAGCCCGCGGCGCCAAGCGCGCTCTCCCGCTCACCGTCGCCGGCGCGTATCACTCGCCGCTCATGGCCAGCGCGCAGCCCAAGCTCGACGCCGCGCTCGCCGACATCACCCTCGTCGCGCCGACCGTGCCCGTCATCGCGAACGTCAACGCCCAGCCGCACGCCGGCCCGGCGGACATCCGCGCGCGCCTCGTCGCGCAAGTCACCAGCTCGGTGCTGTGGGAAAACTCCATGCGCCACCTGCTCGCGCAGGGCTTCACCCGTTTCATCGAACTGGGCCCCGGCACCGCGCTGACCGGCTTCATGAAGCGCATCGACAAGACCGCGCAGATGCTGAACGTCGCCGACGCCGCGAGCCTCGACGCCACCGCCAAGGCTCTCACCACCTGATTCCCCGTCACCAATTAAGGATTACTCCTTACTCATCATGACCCCACTCACCAACCACATCGCCGTCGTCACTGGCGCCGGCCGCGGCATCGGCCGCGCCATCGCCCTCAAGTTTGCCGCCGCCGGGGCGGACGTTGCCTGCGTCTCGCGCACGGCGGAAAATTCCGAGAAGGTGGCCGCTGAAATCCGCGCGCTCGGCCGCAAGGCGTGGGCACACGCCGTGGACGTGAGCGATGGCGCCGCCGTTGCCGCTGCGGGCGAGAAAATTCTCGCCGAGTGCGGCAAGGTGGACATCCTCGTGAACAACGCCGGCGTCACGCGTGACGGCCTGCTGATGCGCATGAGCGAGGCGGATTGGGACACGGTGCTCGACACGAATCTGAAGGGCGCGTTTCATTTCACCAAGGCCTTCGCCCGCGCGTTCGCCAAGCAGCGCAGCGGCCGCATCATCAACGTCGCCTCCGTCATCGGCCTCATCGGCAACGGCGGCCAGTGCAATTACGCCGCGAGCAAGGCCGGCCTCATCGGCTTCACCAAGTCCGCAGCCAAGGAGCTGGCCTCGCGCAGCATCACCGTCAACGCGCTCGCCCCCGGCTTCATCGAGACGGACATGACCGCCGTGCTCAACGAGGAGATGCGCACGGGCCTCTTGAAAGTGATTCCGATGAACTGCTTCGGGAAGGCGGACGACATCGCCGACGCCGCGCTGTTTCTCGCCAGTCCCACCGCGCGCTACATCACCGGCCAGGTGCTCACGGTGGATGGCGGGATGGTGATGTGATCGCGGGTCGTGGCGGCCGGGATGCTGCAACCGCGCTTTTTGCGGGCGAAAGATTTGATTCCGAATCAGGGCTTGACGCTCCCTTGCGCGTCGCTTAAAGACGCGGGCAATTAACTACTGACTCACATGGCTGATCAAACAATCGAAGCGCGCATCAAGAAAATCATCGTCGAGCAGCTCGGCGTGAACGCCGACCAGGTCACCCCCGACGCGAAGTTCATCGAGGACTTGGGCGCGGACTCGCTCGACACCGTCGAGCTGGTCATGGCGCTCGAGGAGGAGTTCGGCCAGGAGATTCCCGACGAACAGGCCGAGAAGCTCCAGAGCGTCGGCGATGTCATCAAATACATCGAGGAAACCTCGGGCAACAAGTAACCGCCTGACACTTTTCGGGGCAGCGTCCGCCGATGTGCTGGCGCTGCCCCGTTTGACTTTATGGGTAGCAACTGGACCGACCGTCGCGTGGTGATCACCGGCGCCGGGGTCGTGTCGCCGCTGGGCCAAAGCCTGGACGAGCTCTGGAATAACCTGCTCGCGGGTCAGTGCGGGATCGACCGCATCACCTCGTTCGACGCGTCGGCGTATGACTGCAAAATCGCGGCCGAGGTGAAGAACTTCGATCCCGTGCCGGCGTTTCCCTCGCCCAAGGAGGTGCGCCGCACCGACCGCTTCACGCAGTTCGCCGTCCACGCGGGCTGGCAGGCACTCAAGGATTCCGGGATGGACCTGGACAAGCTGAACCGCGACGAGATCGGCGTGTTCATCGGCTCCGGCATCGGCGGACTGCACACCACGGCGGAGCAGCACACCATCCTGCTGCAAAAGGGGCCGGGCCGCATGTCACCCTTCATGATCCCGATGCTGATCCTGAACATGGCCTCCGGGATGTTCTCGATGTATCACAAACTGCGCGGGCCGAACGTCGCCACCTGCTCCGCCTGCGCGACCAGCACGCACGCCATCGGCGAGGCGTGGCGCACCATCAAGATGGGCGACGCCGCCGTGATGTTCGCCGGCGGCAGCGAGGCCACCGTCAATGACCTCGGCATCGGCGGCTTCTGCGCCATGCGCGCCATGAGCACGCGCAACGACGAGCCGAAGAAATCCTCGCGCCCCTTCGACGCGGGCCGCGACGGCTTCGTCATGGGCGAAGGCGCGGGCGTGCTCGTGCTGGAGGAACTCGAACACGCGAAGGCGCGCGGCGCGAAAATTTATTGCGAGCTGCTCGGCTACGGCAACACCGCCGACGCCAACCACATGACCGCCCCCGCCCCCGGCGGCGAGGGCGCGGCGCGCTGCATGAAGATGGCGCTCAAGAACGCGCAACTGAATCCGACGGACATTTCCTACATCAACGCCCACGGCACCTCCACGCCGCAGGGCGACGTGTGCGAGACGCAGGCCATCAAGACCGTCTTCGGCGAGCACGCGAAGAAGCTCGCGGTGAGTTCCACGAAGGGCGCGACCGGCCACATGCTCGGCGCGGCCGGCGCGGTCGAGATGGCCATCTGCGTCAAGGCGCTCCAGACGGACATCGTTCCGCCGACCATCAACCTCGACAACCCCGACCCCGAGTGCGACCTCGACTACGTGCCGCACACCGCACGCGAGTTGAAGGTCAACGCCATCGTGAACAACTCCTTCGGCTTCGGCGGGCACAATGCCTGCACGGTGGCGAGGAAGTTCAACGGGTGATTCCGAAGTGAGCAGTGTTCAGTGTTCAGTGTTCAGACCGTTCGCGCGTGACTGAACACTGAAAACTGAATACTGAATACTTCTGTGAACTTCCTCCCGTTGATCGAACGCAAACGCGACGGCTCCCCGCTCACCGCCGCGCAGATTCAGGACGCCATCCGCGCCTATACCGCCGGGCAGATTCCCGATTACCAGATGTCGGCCTTCCTCATGGCCGTTTTTTTTCGCGGGATGAGCCGCGAGGAAACCGCCGCTCTCACCCTCGCCATGCGCGACTCCGGCGAGGTGCTGAAATTTCCCGACGACCCGCGCCCCATCGTGGACAAACACTCCACTGGCGGTGTCGGCGACAAAGTCTCCCTTCCGCTCGCGCCGCTGCTCGCGTGCCTCGGCTTCCGCGTGCCGATGATTTCCGGCCGCGGCCTCGGCATCACCGGCGGCACGCTCGACAAGCTCGAATCCATCCCCGGCCTCACCACGCAGCTCGACCGCGCCCGCCTCGTCGCGCAGGTGCAGCGCCTCGGCGTCGCGATGGGCGGCCAGACGGCGACGATGATTCCCGCCGACAAAAAGATTTATGCCCTGCGCGACGTGACCGGCACCGTGCCGAGCATCCCGCTCATCACCGCGAGCATCCTTTCCAAGAAACTCGCCGAGAGTCTTCACGCGCTCATCATGGATGTGAAGTTCGGCACCGCCGCCTTCATGCAGACGCGCGAGGCCGCGCGCGAACTCGCCCGCAGCATCGTCACACTCGCGCACGACTGCGGCGTGAACACCCGCGCGCTGCTCACCGACATGAACACGCCGCTCGGCCGCGCCGCCGGCAACTGGCTTGAGGTGAAGGAATCCGTGGCCTGCCTCGAAGGAAAGGGGCCGGAAGATTTGCGGCAACTCGTCGTTGAGTGCGCTGCGCATCTGGCAGCGCAAACAATGAGTGGATTCGATCTGGCCATCACACGCCGGGCCGCAGTCCTCGGCTTGGAGTCCGGTGACGCGCTAAGAAAGTGGGAGGAACTCATCGTTGCCCAAGGCGCGGACCTCGCCGCCTACCGCGCAAAGCTCAAGCTCGACCACGCCGCGCCCGTCGTGCTCGAACTCGTGAGCGACCGCGAAGGGTTCGTCAGCAAGGTGGACTCCCGCATCGTCGGCGAAATCGTCCGCGACCTCGGCGGCGGGCGCATGATGAAGGATTCGGCCATCAACCCCGACGTGGGCATTGACTCGCTGGCCAAGCCCGGCGAATCAATGCAAAGGAAGTCACTGCTCGCGCGCGTTCACGCTGCGACTCAAGCCGAAGCCGAGGCCGCGCTGCTCCGCCTCCGCACCGCCTTCGAGTTTTCTGAAAAGGCTCCCCAACTCCCGCCGCTGGTTCACGAAGTCATTTCAGCTTGAAGCGGAGCGCGTCACCTACGCCGCCGGCTTCTTCATCTCGATCACCTGAAGCGGCACGCGCGAGACGATCTCGCCGTCGTAGCTCACGTCAATCGAGTATTGCCCCGGCTTGTCGAACTTCAGGCCCTGGAGGTTGATGACGAAGTTGTGCGACGCTAAAAACATTTCCTCCGCGAGCTTCACCTGGATTTCCGGCTCGAGCTTCGGCAGCACGTTGCGCCCGTCGGAATCAATCAGCTTGATGGAAAACTTGTGCTTCCCCTCGTCCGTGTCGTTGAAGAGCACGCGGATGGCGATGGAGCAGTGCGCGTGCGTGACGGGAAACTGCTGCGCCATGATGGTGTCGAACGCGCCCATGACGGCGAGCTTGCCGCTGTAGTCCGCCGCGTAGTCGCACAGGATGGCGCAGAGCATTTGCATACGCGGCGCAGACTAGCGCCGGTCGCACCCGCAATGCCAGCCAATCTCCCGTCATCTGCTGGCCGGCCTGGGCCGCCCTTGCTCAATTCTCCACGGGCGGATTGGCGTCGGGCAGCACGCGATAAAACCGCTGCGGCGAATTCGTGGCGTCGGGGTCAACATAATGAAAGGCGCCCTCGGTCACGAGGTTGGTGCAAAGCGGCAGCCAGTTGACGAGGTTCGTCGAAAACTCCAGCCGGTAGCACGCGGTGTTGGTCGCCGGCAGACAGACGTGGAAGAGGCTGTTGGACAACGCGCACATCAGAGGCCGGGGATGATCGTTGTCCACGATGATGGCGACCGCGCGGGCGGGTCGCCCGACGTTGTAGGCGGGCGGGGAATTGGTCGGCTGTTGCAACGTCAGGACGACCGTCTCCACCGGCTCCGGAAGGTCGTCATCAATCGGCACCACCGTGATGCGGGCTGTCTGATGCCCGCTCGGAATCGTGACGACACCCGACAGTGATTCGTAGTCCACGCCGTTCGACGCGGTTCCACTGACCGCGTAGCTCACCGTGAGGTCGGAGTTGGTGTCGCCGCGCCGGCGCACCAGGAACGCCGCGGTGTTGGTGAAACAGCAAATGTTCGTGCCCGTCGGTGCCGGTGGCCAGCCGGCCCAGCGCAGATAATTCGTCCCCTCGGAGGCGACGGCATCAATGGCGAAGAGGGTGACGACCGGCGGCACGTTCGTGTCGGGAAGGTTCGTGACGACCGTAATGTTCACGGGTGCGGACGTAGCCATCGCCCCGCCGTTGTCCGTGGCCACGGCCGTGAGGACGTAGCCGCCGGGCGGCACGTTGGTCCAAACGAGATGGAACGGACTGATCGGTGAAGCACCCACCGGCGTGAGGATGAGCGGGTTGTTGGTGGCCACGCCGAGGCTGGTCGTCCCCGAGAAAAATTCCACCTTGTTCACCGTGCCGTCGAAGTCGAGCGCCGTCGCGAGGAGTAAAATATCCGCTGGCGTCTTGAACACAGCGCCGTTCGGCGGGGCCACGAGGCTAACGACCGGCGGGCGGTTGGTGCCCGCCGGCGGGCCGTCCGCGATGGTCACGGTGGCGCTGTTCGGAGTGCCGATCGAGTAGTTGACGGGAATGAGCAGCGGCGACCACCTCAGTTGCAGCACCACCGTTTCATCGCCCTCGGCCAGATTGTCGGCCAGTGGCTGGACCGTCACGACGGCGGAAGTCGCGCCCGCCGCAATGTAGGCCCAAGCCGGCGGCGCGGTATAGTCCAAGCCGTAGGTCGCCGAGCCGCCGAGCCGGTAGAACACGTTCAGTGGAAAATTCGTGCTGCCACTCCGGAAGATGGTGAACTCGCCCGAGTCACCCGTCTCCGAGGCCAGCGGGTCGGTGGCCACGACGGTCACCACCGGGACCACGTAATTGGTGAGGCCGGCAGCGGTTTGCGCGCGGCCGGGATTGACGCCGACGAAAATGAGCCCGGCCAGCGTCGCGAGCAGCGGGATGGCTTTGTTGAAGTTGAGACGTTTCATACGGTTCTTCTTTCTGGCAAGGTTCAGTCTTGGGTTTACGGACGAAACTGAGCCGGAATTTTCCCGCATCATTTGAGAAGGTCAAGGCAGCAAAAGGCCCTGACACTTCAAAGCAGCCACGCATCCCGGCCGGCGCGCACGAAATCGTCGTCGGTCAAATGCGGATATGCGCGGCAAACACGATCAATCTCCGCCGCCTGACCGGGGCTGAGCGCTTCGTGCGGGTCGAGGCACCAGATGCCTTCGAGCAAACCCTGCCGGCGCAGGACTTCGTGCAGGCCCGCGATGCAGCCGGAGAAATTGTTGGCCGCGTCGAAGAAGGCGGCGTTGCAATCAGTGACCTCGATCGAAAGGCGGAGCAACGGAGCGCCGCGCTCCTTCACGAGCGCGTGACACTCCGCCAGCAACTCTACCGCACGTTTCGTCCACACTGACCAATGCCCGAGCAACCCCCCCACAATGCGGCGCTCCACCGGTTTTCCGTTCACCACGAAGCGGAATGGTGTGAGCAAATCCATCACGATGTTGTCGTCGTTGCCGGTGTAGAGGGCGATGTCCTCGCGGCCGGACTCGGCGACGGCGCGCACCACGTCGAGCGTCTGGTAGCGGTTGAACGCGGCGATCTTGATGGCGACCACATTTTCAATTTCCGCGAAGCGCCGCCAGAAACCAAACGGCAGCACGCGACCGCCAACAGCAGGTTGAAGGTAAAACCCAACGACGGGAATCACCTCGGCCACCGCGCGGCAGTGCGCGATGAGTTCGTCCTCCGTCGCGGTCTTCAGCGCCGCGAGACTCAGCAGCCCGGCGTGATAGCCGCAACCCCGCAGCAACTCCGCCTCGCGCACCGCCTGCGCCGGCTCGCCGCAGATGCCGCCGATGCGGACCAGAGGCTCGCTGCGTTTCGCATCAGCCCGCGTCATTTCCTCGGCGGCAAGCTTCAACACCGGCTCGAACAGGCCGATCTTCGGATCACGAATCGCAAATTGCGTCGTGTGCACGCCGACCGCCAACCCGCCCGCGCCCGCGGCGGCGTAGTAGCGGAACAGCGCGCGTTGCCGGCGCTCGTCCAGCTTACGCTTGGCCGTCAGCGCGAGCGGGCACGCGGGAATCGCGAGGCCGCGCTGCAAGGCGTTGCGAACAGTCGGTGGAAGTCCGGAAGTCATGTCTCGTCAAAATTTCCCATCACGCGATTCGAAATGCGTCGGCTTGCCGAGCAGTGGGCCGCCGCGCATCACCCAGTCGGCGACCCACACCATCAGCTGCTCCGCGGTCACGCGCGGCTTGCCGAGGAGATCGAAGGCCCGCTGCGCGTTGCAGAGCAGCGCGGTCGGAGCTTCGGCCCCGGTGAAGCGCGGCGACTTGTTCATCAGCTTCCCAAGCCGCACGCACACGTCGCGCACGTTCAGCAGCTCCGGCCCGGTGACGTTAAGCAGACATGGCGGCGTGGCCGTGTGCGAGAGCGCGGCGAGCGTCATCGCGTTCGCGTCGGCCTGCCAGATAGTGTTGAGCCAGCCCATGCCGAGGTCCACCGTTTCAGCATGCCAGATTTTTTGCGCGAGATCCACCAGCACGCCGTAGCGTGGCTCGCTGGCGTAGTTGAGCCGGATGAGTGCGGTGGGAATGCCGAGCGTGCGGCTGAAGTGCTCGAACATTCGCTCGCGCCCGAGACAGCTCATCGCGTATTCGCCGACGGGATTCGGCACGTCCGATTCGCGCGAGCCACCGCCAGCCACCGGCACGAGGCCATAAACATTGCCCGTGGAAAAAGCCACGATGCGGCTGCGGCGGAACTTGCGGCACACGAGCGAGGGCAGGTGCGTGTTCATCGCCCACGTGAGCGACTCATTGCCCGTCGCGCCGAATTTCCTCCCCGCCATGAAGATGACGTTCGGCGCATCTGGCAGCCGCGCGAGCGCGCCCTCATCCAACAGGTCGCAACGGATTGTCTCAATGCCGTGCATCTCCAGCTTCGCCGCCTCTTCCGCCGACGAGAACCGCGACACGCCGATAAATCGCCGCTTCATGCCCGCTGCGTCGGAAGCACGTTTCGCCATGCGCGCGAGCGTCGGCCCCATCTTGCCCGCCACACCGAGCACGAGGATGTCGCCGGGAATTTTGCGGAGCATCTCCACCACGAGCGGCGTCGGCTCGCTGAGGAGTTCCTCAAGCTGCGCGACAGACTCGATGCGCGATGGGAGCGGACTGGTCATGGACGGATGATTGTGGCGGGTGCGACGCGGATTCTAGACTTTTCCAATCTCGTAGGAGTCGAGGTAGCGAGACTCTGATTAAACGAAGAGCGTGAGACTCCTCACGTCGTCTCCTACAAGGCTAGGAGCAGCCGTTTGATTTCCTTCATCCGGCCGGGCGCGTCCTTCTTGGTAAGGCGCGGAAATTTTCCACCGACCTGCACGAAGTCGCCGCGCCGCGTGAGCATGAGCTTGTCGTCCTTGGTTTCGATGACGGTCACGCCGCGCTCGGCGGCGAGCAGGCGCAGTTCGGCGGTCTGCAAAAGCAATTCCACCGCCGCCGGCAGCGGCCCGAAGCGGTCGCGGAATTCCTTCGCGAGCGCGTCGAGCGACGCTTTCTCGTCGGCATGCGCGAGCTTGCGGTAAATCTCGATGCGTTGCTGCGCCTCGGGGACGTAGCTCAAAGGGACGTAAGCTGGGACTCGTGGGACGGAATGGGACTTTTCTGATTTGGCTCCTTGGTCCTCGTCATCGTGACTCCAGTAAGTCGCCGTCTCGCGGGGAACGCTGATGTTCAAGTCTGAAACTTTTGAGCTTTGAGCTTTGAGCTTTGAGCTTTCTTCCGATCCGCCTTCTTCCGCCGCATTCATCGCGAGGAATTCCAACCGCATCACTACCTCGATGCGCGGCTTCACTTTCTCGCCCTTGAGCGCGCTGACGCTCTGCTTGAGCAACTGGCAGTAAAGCTCGAAGCCCACGGCCGTGATGTGGCCGCTCTGCTGCGAGCCGAGCAAATTTCCCGCGCCACGGATTTCCAGGTCGCGCATGGCGATTTTGAAACCGCTGCCGAGCGTCGAGTATTGCTTGATGGCGGTGATGCGCTTGCGCGCGTCGCTCAACAGGCCGGCGTGACGCGGAATGAGCAGGTAGGCGTAGGCTTGGTGCTTGTAGCGGCCCACGCGCCCGCGGAGTTGGTAGAGGTCGCTCAGGCCGAAGCGGTCGGCGCGGTCAATGATGATGGTGTTCGCGTTCGGAATATCGAGGCCGCTCTCGATGATGGTCGTCGAGAGCAGCACGTCGGCCTCGCCGTTGACGAACTTCGTCATCACGTCCTCAAGTTCATCCGCGTCCATCTGCCCGTGGCCGACGACGAGGCGCGCGTGCGGGACGAGCGTCTTGAGCTTGGTCGCGACGGCCTCGATGTCGAACACGCGGTTGTGCAGATAGAAAACCTGGCCGTCGCGATTCAGTTCGCGCTGGATGGCGTCGCGGATGAGCCGCTCGTCGTAGGGCGACACGAACGTCTCGACTGGCAGCCGGTCCTGCGGCGGCGTCTCGATGGTGCTCATGTCTCGCGCGCCAGTGAGCGCGAGGTGCAGCGTGCGCGGGATGGGCGTGGCACTGAGCGTAAGCACATCCACGTGCGTGCGGAGGAGTTTGAACTTCTCCTTGTGCAGCACGCCGAAGCGCTGCTCCTCGTCTATCACCACCAGCCCCAGCTCCTTGAAACTCACGTCGCTTTGCACGAGCCGGTGCGTGCCTATGACGATGTCCACCGCGCCCGCCGCGAGATCGGCGATAATTTTCAACTGCTCGCGGCGCGTGCGGTAGCGCGAGAGCATCTCGATGCGCACCGGGTAGTCGGCCATGCGCTCGCGAAAGGTGTTGTAGTGCTGCTGCGCGAGGACGGTCGTGGGCACGAGGATGGCGACCTGTTTGCCGCTCATCACAGCCTTGAACGCGGCGCGGATGGCGACCTCGGTTTTGCCGAAACCCACGTCGCCGCAGATGAGGCGGTCCATCGGGCGCGCGCGTTCGAGGTCGGCCTTCGTCTCGCGGATGGCCTTCCACTGGTCGGGCGTCTCCTCGTAAAGAAACGATCCCTCGAACTCGCGCTGCCACGGCGTGTCGTCCGGATACGCGAAGCCCGGCTGCGTCTCGCGCAACGCCTGCACGCGCAGCAGCTCCGCCGCGACATCGCGCACGGCGCGCTCGGTCTGCTCCTTCGTTTTGAGCCAGCGCGTGCCGCCGAGCGTGTTCAATGGCGGCCGCGCCTTGCCCGCGCCGACATATTTACCGACGAGGTGCGCCTCCGTGACGGGGACGTAAAGGAGCGGGCCGGGCTGCGTCGGCTCGCTCGGGGCAAACTCGATGGCGAGGTGTTCGATTCTGGATTCTGGATTCTGAATTCCGGATTCGGCGTCGCGATTGTTCGCGGGCAAAAATTTCAACCCGCGATAGCGCCCGATGCCGTGCTGGACGTGGACGACGTAATCGCCCTCGGCCAGTTCGGTGAAATCAATGTCGAGCGCCGAGCGCGTGGAGGCCGCGTGCGGCGACTTGAGCCGTCGCGGTCGCTGCACCTTGTAGCGCCCGAAAATTTCCGCATCGGTCACGACCACGAGCTTCGCCTCGTCCGAAAGAAACCCGCGCGCGAGTGCGCCAAGATGCGTGAAGGGTTGGTAGGTGCCGACGTGAGGAGGCTCTAATTTTTTTTCCGCGTTCTGAGTTCTGCGTTCCGCGTTTGAAGTGAGCCTCCCCACGTCGGCACCTACATTTGCGAAGCCATACTCCGCCCAGATTTCGCCGAAGCGCTGGCGCTCGCCCTCGTTGTTGCAGAAGACGTGGATCACCCAGCCCTGCCGCAGCCAGCGGTGAAGCTGGGCGAAAAACTCGCGCCGTTGAGCATCGGCAATCTGCGGCTCCGCCGGCCGGTCGCCAAGCGGACGGAAGGCGTCGAGCGAGTTCAACGAAAGGCGGAGTCCTACACCCGGGAGGGACGAGCTATGCAAGTCCCCATCTTCTTCCGCGTCGGATTCAGCCAGGGACTCGCGTAGCTCGTCCCTCCGATCCGAGGCGGCGGCAAATTCCTCCGCTTCGTTCAGTTCGATGAACGTGAAACCACCGGACTCCAGCCGCGCGCAGAATTCCGGCCACGCGATGAAGAACGGATCGCCGGGCGGAATCTGCTGCGCGTAGTTCGCCGCGTGCAGGTCGAGCGAGCCGGGATTGCAGAGGAGGAAAATGGTCTCGCGCGGAAGATGATCGAGCAAGGTGGCGAGCGGAGGGGCGGACCGCGAGCCGTCCCGGCTCGCAGCATGTCCGGTGTCGGAGGCTGCTTGGAAATTACCAACGTCGTGTGGCTGCGTGGCCGCTGCAGGCCGGGACGGCCCGCGGTCCGCAGCTCCTTGCGCGCGCTTCAAAATCCCCAACTCACCCGCCGGCGGGATCGTGACGGTCGAGATTTCCTCCCGCGAAATCTGCGTGTGCGGATCGAAGTAGCGGAGCGACTCCAGCTCATCGCCGAAAAACTCCAGCCGCACCGGCCACGGGCACGTGGGCGGCCACAGGTCGAGGATGCCGCCGCGCAAGGACAGCTCGCCCTTCTGCGTGACCTTGGATTCGGGGTCGTAGCCCTGCTCCTCCAGCCACTCGATGAGGTCGAGCGGGACGATGCTCGCGCCGCGCTTGAGCGGGCGCGTGCGCGCGGCGATCTCGGCGGGCGGGAAAGTTTTTTGCAGCAACGCGGCGACGCAGGTGACGATGAGCGGGGCGCGATGCGTGATGCGGGATGCGTGGTCGGCCGAGAGCGCGATGAGTGTCTCCAACCGTTCGCTGATGACATCCGCGTGCGGGAGCTTTGACTCGTGCGGGAGGACTTCCCACGAGGGGTAGAAGCGCGGTTGAGAGTTGAAAGGCGAGGGTTGAGAGGGAGCGCTGTCCTTCGCCCCAACTTGCATCCACGTGGTCACGTCCTGCTGCACGCGCTCCTGCGTTTTCACGCCGTCGCAGACGAGGACGATGGGGCACATTGGAAATTTCCAACGCAGCAGCGCGGCCAAAAACGGCTGCGCCGCGGCGCTCACGCCGTCACAAGACAATGCGCCGCCCGACTCTACGCGCCGCAGCAGGGACTGCGCGGCGGGAGTCTGCGCGATGGCGGCGAACATTTCCGTGCTCGCCGCGGTGGACGGCAGGTTCGCCAACGGATGCGAGTGTTGCCCTTCGGCGCGGAAGGTCAAGGGGACGGTGAAGTTTGAAGTGTGAAAGGAGCACAGTGAATCAGAGGAAAAGCGCCAGAGGACTGGCGCAGTCCAAGACGCTGTCGCGAATGCGGGTGCTCACTACGGCGCGTCAGCGTCTTGGACCGCGGCGGCCACAACGTTCAGATGCTCCCGTCTCTTCAGCCATTTAACGCTTCAACCCTTCCTCGCCCTCTGTCTCAATCGCCGCGATGCAGAATCCAATCATTGTCGCGCTGGACGTGCCCACGATGGACGCGGCGCTCAAACTTGCGGAGCAGCTCGCCCCGGCGGTCGGGGCGTTCAAGATCGGCAAGGAGCTTTTCACGGCGTGCGGGCCGGAGATCGTGCGCCGTGTGCGTGCGACGGGCGCGAGTGTTTTCCTCGACCTCAAGTTTCACGACATCCCGAACACGGTGGCGAAGGCCGTCGAGAGCGCGGTGCGGCTCGATGTGCAGATGCTCACGATCCACGCGAGCGGCGGTTCGGCGATGATGGCGGCGGCGGAAAAGGCGGCGCAGGAGACCGCCTCGCGCTCGGGCCGCAACGCACCGCTCGTGCTCGGCGTGACGGTGCTCACGAGCATGGACGCGCACGACCTCGCGGAGACCGGCGTCACGGCGACGCCCGCGCAGCAGGTGGAGCGGCTGGCGTCACTCGCGGCAAAGGCGGGATTGCGCGGGCTGGTGTGTTCGCCGCTGGAGATCGCGCGGCTGCGGGAAATTTTGCCGGCCTCGGTGCAACTGGTCACGCCGGGCATCCGTCCGGCGGACGCGGAGAAGGGCGACCAGAAGCGGACGCTCACGCCGAAGGAGGCGATGCAGGCGGGCGCAAGCTGGCTGGTGATCGGGAGGCCGATTTGCGCGGCGGAAAATCCGCGCGCGGCGGCGGAGAAGATTCTGGAGTCGCTGAGGTGAGTTTGGTGTCCACACTTTAGCGTGTCCGTGGCTTCCGACACTCATAAAGCCGCAACGATGCAGTTGAAAAGCGGACCCCTACTCAAACCCAGACCGATGGCACCAGCGCGAACACCAACGCCGTGAAGCTGACTAACACCATCGGCATGAGCGATCCCTTACAACTGCTCAAATGCGACGAGGTGAAGGACATGATCATAGCGCAGCGGTGGTGACGCGGCCGAGGCACGCCGATTTGCCGCCTTTGCCCCGGAGGTTGACAAACCGTTGACTGCGACAACCCAATGGACTTGCAGCAATGGGCGCACTACGGTCACCGCAATCAATCGTGCATTTGGCGACAAGCTTGCCGCTCACTTGAATGTTCGGTTGAGAAATCATGAGAACGACCATTATTATCTTTTCTACCCTTACGTTATTGATGTGCTCGCTGGTGACGGCTGAAACCAGCGTGCGCGACCTGAACCCGCCAGCGAGAGTTACAGGTTGTTTGGGCAAGCCTCTAGGCACTCGCATGATTATTGACGGCGTTTTCGCGCGCGCGCTGCTCGCCAATCCGCTGAAAGTATCAGAGACCGATGGAAGGACGCTCAAGCAGCCGGTCGTTATTATGATTCGCGGCGAGGTCCAGATTCGGAAAGGCACGCGGTATCGACTTGAGGGCTACGAGTCGGGCGAGTTTGGTGGTCCGCCAATGTGGCTTACGGGAGATATACTCCCGCAGCAGCCGTTTCAATTCTACAGCTTTTTTGTTGTGACAAAAGTGATAGCACTCAAGCCGGAATGAAGAGCCCATAAAGTGGGCCTGTCCCGCGAATTTGGCGGGAGCTTTCCGCATCCGCATCCCGCCAGTTGACGCCCGCCCGCGGCGCTGATCCTTGCCCTCATCCTTGTCGTAACCGAAACCATGCGCCTGGAAATGGTGAGCGCGGGTGCCTCACCCGCGGTTTTCGTCGCCCTCGCCGGAAACTCCGGCCGCCGGCAGCGCCCACCAATCCGTGAGGTGTTCCCGCGCCCGGCCAACCGGCGAGAGCACCGGTTGGTAACGCCCGGGGCGAGCGTGCTCCCCAAACCCAACTGCATCGTGACGGCTAAAGGGTAGACATCAAACGCGGATTGCATGAGGGACGGCGCGGGCTTACAGTCGGCCCATGACAGTCAAGACCCTGAAGGAATTGCGGGACCGCACGCCGTTCAAACCCTTTGAACTGCAGCTTGCCGATGGAAACAGACTTACCGTCGTAAGCACGGACCACCTGTTCTTCTTTCCAACTCACGCCGAACTGCTGGTTGTGCTGCCGGACGGAGGGTTTCGTTTTGTCGATCCCGCGCAAGTGGTGAGCGCAGGATCGAACGGTCCGGGGCGGGTGAAACACGCGTCCTGAGAAACCTGCGGGCGGGCCGCCCGCGCTCCGTTCACCACTTCAATTCCTGCAACCTTCGCGCGACTTCCTCCGCGTTGGCACGGCTGTTGAAGCTGCTGATTCGGAAGAAGCCTTCACCCTTGGAGCCGAAACCGGAGCCGGGCGTGATGACCACGTTGGCTTCTCCGAGAATCTTGTCGAAGGCCGCCCAGCTCGTGACGCCTTTCGGGCACTTGACCCAGATGTAGGGCGCGTTGACACCGCCGAAAACTTTCAGGCCGGCCTTCTTCGCCCCGGCGCGCAGCACGGCGGCGTTGCCCATGTAGTGCTCGATGAGCGCCTTGACCTGCGCCTTGCCGTCGTCGATGTAGAGCGCCTCGGCGGCGCGCTGGACGATGTAGCTCACGCCGTTGAACTTCGTCGCGGAGCGACGGTTCCAGAGCGGGTGCAGCGGTTTCATTTCGCCCGTCTTCGTCGCGGCGAGCAGCGTCTTGGGAACGACGGTGTAGGCGCAGCGGACGCCGGTGAAGCCTCCATTCTTGGAGAAGCTGCGGAACTCGATGGCGCATTCGCGCGCGCCAGGGATTTCGTAAATGGAATGCGGCAGCGCGGGATCGGCGATGTAGCCCTCGTAGGCGGCGTCGAAGAGGATGATGGCCTTGTGTTCGAGCGCGTATTTCACCCACGCCTCGAGTTGCGGGCGCGTGGCGGCGGCGCCAGTCGGATTGTTCGGCGAGCAAAGGTAGATGACATCCACATGGCGCTTGGGGGGCTCGGGCACGAAGCCGTTGTTCGCGCGGCACGGGAGGTAAACAAGTTTGCCGTAAGCTCCGGCTTCGTTGGCCTCGCCGGTGTGGCCGGCCATGACGTTCGTGTCCACGTAAACGGGATAGACGGGGTCGCTGATGGCGATTTTGTTTTTGCTCCCGAGCACGTCGAGGATGCTGCCGCAATCGCACTTCGAGCCGTCGCTGACGAACACCTCGTCGTCAGCCACATCGAGGCCCTTGTCGCGGAAATCATTCTTGGCAATCGCGACGCGGAGGAACTCGTAGCCCTGCTCGGGGCCGTAGCCGCGGAAGGTTTCGCGCACGGCCATTTCATCCACGGCCTTGTGCAGCGCGGCGATGACGGCGGGCGGGAGCGGCTCGGTGACATCGCCGATGCCGCAGCGGATGAGGCGCGCGGCGGCGGCGGGATTCGCCTCGCAGAATACTTTCACGCGCCGGCCGATTTCGGGAAAGAGGTAGCCGGCTTTGAGTTTGAGATAATTGTCGTTGAGCAGAGCCATGGGTCGTGAGGAGTAAGGAGTGATCCGTAATCAGGTTTCAGTGTTCAGGCGGCGCGGCGCGGAATCCAAGGCGCGGCGGCCGCGCCGCGGTCATTCTTTTTTCTCCGGCTCCTTGGGACGGAAACCGGCGGGGAGATTCTTGGGCTGCGGGGAAGCTGCGCCGTCCTCGCTTCCCTCGGTGTCATCTTCGTCCTCGTCCTCACCTTCATCGCGCACGTCGTCAATGGTGGCGGAGGCGGGTTCCAGGTGGGCCTCGTCTTTGGCGCGCGGCGAGAAACCGCTGGGGAGATTCTTGGCGGGCTTCTTTTCCTGCGGCTTTCCGCCGTCGGCGGTTTGCGGTTGCGGCTCGGGCAGGCCGAGGCGCGTGCGGGCTTTTTTTGCGGCCGCGGTGGTGCCGTATTCGGTGACGATGCGGTTGAGGAGTTCGAGCGCCTGGTCCGTCTTGCCGAGCGGGCCGGAGTAAAGATTGGCGAGATGAATCGCTGCCCAGCCCCAGCGCTCGGGCGGGAGTTTCTTTTTCAGAATCTCCTCATACTCCAGCGCGGCGGCGAGCGGGTTCTTGAGGTTGGTCTCGTAAATCTCCGCCATGCGCAGCGCGACGTAAACCTCGCGCGGGTAGCGCGTGTAATACTCGCGCAAGAGCCGGACGGCCTCGAGGTGGTTGCCGTTGTTCCACTCCGACTCGGCGGCCTCGTATTCGGGACTGCGCTGGCCGCGGAGGTCGTCGTTGAAGACGAAGTCCGCGGCGTGCTCGGCGAGAAAGGCGGAGACGTCCCGGGCCAGCAGCAGCGCCAATCCCGCGCCGCACGCGAGCATCAGCGCGAGGTAAAGCGGGAAGCTGCCGGCGCGCGCGGCCGGCACCGAGCCGGTCGCCGCGGCGTTGGTGACCGGGGCGGTGACGTTGGTGGTGGCGTCGGGCGGCGGCTCGACGTGCGTCTGCGTTTTGGCCGCGAACGCGCTGCGGAAGAGCACGAAGAAAATCACCATGCCCACCGTGCAGAGCAGGTAGAGCAGGAACTTGATGGCCAGCGCCTTTTTCACGCGAACGTCGGTCTCACTTTGACGCGTAACAGTGGACGAACCCGGAGGGTGCTTTCAAACGAAAATTCCGGCGGCGAAGCAGGCCCGCTCATTTCAAAAACACGCCGGCGATCGCGGCGTTGAGCAGCGTGGCGCTGAAGCCGACGAACAGCGCCTTCAATCCCAGCCGCGCGAGGTCCGGCCGGCGGTCGGGCGCCATCGCGCCGATGCCGCCGAGCTGGATGCCGACCGAGGCGAAGTTGGCGAAGCCCGTCAGCGCGAAGGCCGTGAGTGCGAACGACCGCGGGCTCATCAATCCCGCGCGCACGAGTTCGTGCGTCTTCGGGTCGAACACCGGCAGGAGCTTCTTCATTTGCAGGTAGGCGTAGTGCTCGTTGATCGCGAGCTTCGAGCCGAGCAGGCTGCCGACTTTGGAAACGTCGTTCAGCTCGACGCCCATCAGGAACGCGACCGGCGAGAACATCCAGCCGAAGATTTTTTTCAACGACAGGTCGTCCGCCCAGCCGCCCAGCGCGAGGCCGACGTAGCCGAGTGCGGGTTTGATCAGGCCCAGCAGCGCGTCGAACATCGCCACGAACGCGATGAAGACGATGAGCATCGCGGCGACGTTGAGCGCGAGGCGCAGGCCGTCGCCAGTTCCGGCCGCCGCGGCGTCGATGCCGTTGGCGTGATTGGACTTGGGCAGCGGCGCCTGCGCTGAGCCGCCGGTCTCCGGCTGGCCGAGCTCGGGCATGAAAAGTTTCGAGAGATAGAGGCTGCACGGGCACGCCATGATGCAAGTGGTCAGCACGGCCACGGGATCGGCGCCGTAGTTGATGTAAACGACCATCATGCCGCCGGAGATGTGCGCCATGCCGCTGGCCATCATCGCGAACAACTCGGAGTTCGTCATGCGCGGCACGTAGGGTTTCACGATCAGCGGCGCCTCGGTCTGGCCCATGAAGACGTTGGCGGAAACGGAAAGCGTCTCCGCGCCGCTCGTGCCCATGAGATGGACCATCACCTTCGCCATCACGCGCACGATGCGCTGGAGCACGCCGTAGTGATACAGCACGGTGAAGAACGCCGAGACGAACAGGATCGGCGGCAGCGCCTTGAACGCGAAGATGAACAGGAATTCCTTGCCGGGATTCAGCGCGAGGTCGCCCGGATGCGCGAGATTTCCGAAGACGAACTCCGCGCCCTTGTCCGAGAAATCAATGAAGCTCACCACCACGACCTTCGCGGCATTGAGCACGCTTACGACGCTGTAAACCGTCCCGCCGATGGTGACCTGCGCCTTGAGCACCAGCACCGCGAGGATGATCTGCAACGCCACGCCCCAGCCGATCGTGCGCCAGTTCACCGCGCGCAGGTTCGTCGAAAACATCGCCACCAATCCGAAGAAGCAAAACACGCCGACGAATGCCTGGCCCCGCAGGCCGATGGCGTCGCGCAGAAAATACGCCGCCAGCCCGAGCGCGACCACGACCGCGCCGATGCCCGCGCGCCACGCCAGCGGGGTGTGGGGATGGACACTGATTTCCGGCGCAGCGGGTGGGGGCGGGTCCGTTTCCATGCAATGAGTGCGATGCGGGTGGTCGGTGTTCGCGCGCGTCATCGCACACTTTCACGGCGGCGGACAGGAAAATGTGCGACGGGCGAGGGTCAGCGGTGATCCGCCGCGATGCGTTCCGCCAGCTTCTCCAGCCATTTCGCCGGACGCGCCTTCGCCTGTTCCACGCCCGTCAGGTCCGTCAGCCCGCCGACCGCCGCGAAGCGTTTCTCCAACCGCGCGCGGTCCGCCACGTGGCCGGCGAGGCCGACGCACGGGATTTTTTTCGCGCGACACAGCGCGACGAGTTCGCCCACGCCTTTCCCCATGAGCGACGAGCGGTCAATCGTCCCCTCCGCCGTGATCACCACGTCCGCACGCGCGATCCGCTTCATCAGGCCGGAGTGCCGCGCGAAGAGCGCGAAGCCCGGCTTGAGCCGGCCGCAGAAAAACGCCATCAGCCCGAAGCCCAGCCCGCCCGCCGCGCCCGCTCCGGGCGTGACGGCCTTGCTCGGAAATTTTTTTGCGAGCGGCGCGAGGTTGCGTTCCGCCTCGGCGAAGTCGCCCGCGCGCAATCCCTTTTGCGGACCGTAAATGCGCGAGCAGCCGCGCCGGCCGAGCAGGGGGTTCTGCACGTCCACGGCCACGAGCACGTTCGAGAGTGGGCACTTCACCGCCGGTGCTGCGATGCGATGGAGCAAGTGCAGCTTCGTCCAGGAGTCGAGGCCGCGGCCCTGCTTGTCGAGGAAACGCCACCCGAGCGCGCGCGCGAGTCCGAAGCCGGCGTCGTTCGTCGAACTGCCGCCGATGCCGATGAGCACGCGCTTGGGCCGCCGCCGCCGCGCCGCCGCGAGCACAAGGCCGAGGCCGAGTGTATCGAGTTGGAAGGGATGAAATTTTCCCGGTGGCAGCATCGCCAGGCCGATGATGCGCGCGGTTTCGATGACGGCCGTCTTGCTTTTCGCGTCCCACCACCACGCGGCGCGGCAGTCGCGATGCGCGGCGTCCACGGTGGCGGTGGTGATGCGGCGGGCGCCGAGCGCGGCGCCGAGCAGTTTGCCGAAGCCATCGCCGCCGTCGCTCATCGGGAACAACTCCAGTTCATCGTCCGGGCGCGCGCGCCGCCAGCCGCGCGCGATGGCGCGGGCGGCCTGCGTGGCCGTGAGCGTGCCCTTGAACTTGTCGGGGATGATGAGCACGCGCACGGCGGGGATTAAGGGGCGGCGGCCGGGCGGGGGAAAGGAAAAATCCGAAGCGCGAAATCCGAAACCCGAAACAAATTCAAATCTCAAACGGAGGAAATGACCGAAACCCGCCGCCACCCGACCGTCAGCAGAAATGACCCGGGAGTGACCGGACCAACTCGTGGCTCTGATCGGTGCCGTCGGCGCGACGAAAAGTGTCGGTGGGTCATTCGTGGAGGCTTGTGCGATGCGGTGACGGAGCGCGGGCTTTAGCCCGCTTCAACGCGACTTGGTCTGGTCACGTTGAAGCGGCGTAAACGCCGCGCTCCGCACACGTGCTGGAGGGCGGCCACAGAATTTTTGAAACCGCTCTAAAAATGAAACGCCGAGGACGCCGAGGATTTCGCGGAGGGTGCGGAGGCGTTTCGGAAATCATGCTCGCGAACGCCGCTTGCCATTTGCGGCGCGTCTGGCAGTTTAACGCGCCGAACGAACCGAACCACCGAACACTTATGGAAAAACCGAAAATCATCTGTTACCTCAAGCCCAGTTGCGGCTGGAGCAACGGCGTGCGCGCCGTGTTGCGCAAATACGACCTGGCCTTCGAGGACCGCGACGTCATCAACGACCCGGCCCAGCGCCAGGAAATGGTCGAGAAGAGCGGCCAGATGATGCAGCCGTGCGTCGAGATCAACGGCACGATGCTCGCCGACGTGAGCGGTGACGAGGTCGAGGCGTGGCTGCTCGCCAACAACGTGGTGACGACGAACACCCGCGCCGCCGACGCGCCGACCAACGCCCCGTGCGCGCACGAGGCGCCCGCCGCCGTCCCGTTCCAATGGGGTGCGCGTCGCTGAGACGCCGTCAGAGTTTCAAAAGCAAACGCGCCGCAGTGCTGCGGCGCGTTTTTGTTTTTCGGAGAACGGCGAAGGATTCAGCGGTCGCGACCTTTGCCCGACTTGCCGCCCTGGCCCGCGTTACCGTCGTCATTGCGGCCGGAGTTGTTGTTCGAGGCCGGTGGTGTGGAGCGGGCCGGCGCGGACTCGACGCGCGGCGCGGGCGCGGGCGTGGTGGGAATCTGGTGGCGCTGCGTCTGGACGGGCTGCGTGATGCGGGGCGTGTATTGAACCTGCGGCCGGCTGTCGGCGAGCGGTTGCGCATTTGGCTGGCGGGCGGGCGGGTTGCTTTGCGGCTGGTTGAGGCTGCGGTCATTGCCGCTGCGTTGTTCGCGAATGATCGTTGGCGACTGCACGGTCGGCTTGAGCGTCGCGGGCACGGAGACCGCGGCGGGCGCCGGGGGCCGCACGAGCGTCGGCGCGGGAGTTTGCTCGATCGCGCGCGCGCCGGGGAGCGCAGTGGTTTTTTCCGGCGACTTGGAATTCTTGCGCGGGTTCACGCGGTCGGCGGGGGTGGATTGCCCGGGCTGGGCGGTGCGCTGTTCGAGGAGGCTGGGCTGGTTCGGCTGAAACGTCCGGGAGCCTTCGGGCACGGACGGGCTGCCCTTGGAGACGATGTTCTGCCGGTTCGCCGCCGGTGTCCGGCCGTTGGGGACCGGGGCGGAGACCGCGGGCGATTGCGTCGAGAGCGACTTGCCTTCGACGGATGAGCGGCCCGTCAACTGGCTCGGCGTCGTGGCCGGTTTCGACAAACTCGTGCGATAGATGAATTGCTGCGAGCCTTCGG
>JACQFS010000076.1 GCA_016199935.1 Verrucomicrobiota bacterium | reverse complement strand
GCGGGAATCGCGGCGGCGGCCGTGCCCATGACCTTGAGCATTTGCACTTGGGAGAGGTAATTGCCGCCGAACTGGATCGCGAGGCACAGCAGGAGCGGCAGACCGAACATCCGCAGCAGCCCGCGCCACTGGCCCCGCACGATCTCGCGATCGGTGAGCGGCGTGGCGAGGAGGAGTTCGAGGACGCCGCTGCGCCGCGCATCCACGAGGAACCGGCAGGCTTGCGAGGCGACGCCGAGGTAAAGCACCAACGTGAGCAGGCCGCCGAGATAACTCCAGAACACCCACCCCGTGCCGTCTCCGTAATTGAAGTAGAGCACGCCGAACGCCGCGGTCAGACACAGCGCCATGAACCACAGCATGTCCCCCTGCCAGCGTTCGCGGCACACGAGCCACAGGACCGGATTCACCTCCACGAGTTTCTTCCGGAGCGCGGAGCGGCGTCTGGCTCCGCCATATTTCCACCATTGCGTCCAGGGCGAGGCGGACGCGGAGGACTCGCCGCCTTTTTCCTGCCACGTGCGCGGGAGGAGCACGCAGGTCGCGGCGAAGAGCGTCCACGCGACGATTTGATTTACGAGCAGCGCGGGCCAGAACGCCGCGCCGCCCGACGCCCCCGCTGCGATGAAGAGATACACCGGACTCGACCGGCTCAGGACCGGATCGAAGGAACCCTTGCGCAGCCAGGCGATGAACGCGTCGCCCGCCGGCCCGCCGCCGGCGAGCAGCAGGAGCAGGAGGAGCGTGCCGGCCATCGCCTTTTGCGAATCGCGGCTGAGCGCGGACACGAACAGGCCCGCGCCGAGCGAGAGGAAGAGGGCGTTGAGGAGCGCGAGCGCGGTCTTCCAGAACTGCTCGCCCGTCACGCCGCCGAGGACGAACGTGATCGCGAGGATCGGGAGCACGGCGAGCAGCGCGTAGAATCCCTGGAGCGAGGTGGCGAGCAGTTTGCCCGCGACCACGTCGTGCCCGCGGAGGTCGGTGAGGAACAGGAAGCCGATCGTCCCCTCGCGTTTCTCCTCGCTCAAACAATCCGACGTGAGAAACAACCCGGCCCCGAGCACCGCGAAGAGGCTGATCCACGTCAGCGTGGCGAACAGGCCGGAGCCGAGGCTGACCGCGCCGAACCCGGCACCGAAGACCGTGGACATGGCGAGAAAACCGGCGCCGATCAACACGGCCACGAGCGCGCCGACGATCCGCACCCAGAACGTGCTGCGCCGGCGCGCCGCCACGCGCAGTTCGCGCTCCACGATGGGGAGGAAAGTCACGCGGGCAGTCAACGGGCGGGCCGGCGGGCTGGCAAATCATTTCCGAATGCGACGGCGATGAAGTTTGGAGTCCACGCTTCAGCGTGCCGGGCGACTTGGGAAACACGCGGAAGCCGTAACGATGCAGTTGGAAATGGGGAGCGCGGGTGCCTCGCCCGCAGTTTTCGGCGCCCTCGCCGGAAACTTCGGCCGCCGGGTGCGTCCACCAAACTGTGACCTCACCTCGCGCCCGGCCAACCGGCGAGCGCGCCGGTTGGCTACGCCCGGGGCGGGCGTGCTCCCCCAGTCCAACTGCATCGTTACGGCTGAACCGTGAACTCCAAACGGTGGGGCTGCGGCTGGAGCGCCGGTCTCCGACCCGGCGCGGATAGGAAAACAAAAAGGGCAGGCGGTGAAGCCTGCCCGGTTGGGAGATTTTGGAAAACCCTTACGCCTTCTCGGCTTTGGCGGCGCGCGGTTTGCGTTCGGGCTTGTCGGCTTTCGCCTCGGCGGCGGGCGCGGCGGCCTCGGGCTTGGCACCATCGCGCGCGACGCGGTGGCCGCGGCTTTCACGCACGCGACCGTCCTTGCCTTCGGCGGCCGGCGCGGCTTCGGGCGCGACGGGCAAGGGCGTGGAGCTTTCGACGCGCAGCTTGAGCGAGGACTTGACCTCGGGATGGAGGCGCAACTCGATCTCGTGCTCGCCGAGGGTCTTGATCGGCTTCTCGAGGTGGATTTTGCGCTTCTCCAGCGTGAGGTCGAACTGGCGCTTGAGTTCGTCGGCGATCTGGCCGGTGGTCACGGCACCGAACATCTTGCCATCGTCGCCGGTCTTGACGGTGATGACGCAGAGGAGCTTGGTGACGCTCTTGGAGAGCTCGGTCATGGCGTTCAGCTCGTTGGCTTCGCGCTCGGCGCGGCGCTGGCGGAGCACCTCGATGCGGCGCTTGTTGGCACCGTTGAGCGGCACGGCGAGGTGCTGCGGGAGGAGGTAGTTGCGCGCGTAACCGGCCGAGACCTTGACCTGGTCGGATTCGCCGCCGAGGCCGATGACGTTCTGGATGAGGATGACTTCAGTTTTTGCCATGGGGAAAATTGAGTAAGGAGTGATGCGTAATGCGTAAGGGAAATCAGAACGGGACGTCGTCGCCCTCGCCGGCGGGTGCTTCGGCCTCGGGTGCGGGCGCGGGCGCGGCGGTGGCGGGAATGTTGGCGGGCCGGGGACGGGGCGCGGCGGCGGCGGGTGCGCCGGGCGCGCCCTCGGTGCGGTTGCCGGAATCGAGGAACGAAAAGGATTCGAGGACGACGCCGAGGCGGCTCTTTTTCTGGCCGGTCTGTTTGTCGTCCCAGGTGTCGAGGCGGAGGCGGCCCTCGACGAGAAAGGGGCGGCCCTTCTTGAGATACTGGCCGATGGTCTCGGCCTGTTTGCCGAACGCGTCCACGTCCACAAAGGTGACTTCCTCCTGCACGTTGCCGGCCTCGTCCTTCCAGCGGCGGTTGACGGCGAGGCCGAACTTGGCGATGGCCAGCCCCTTGGGCGTGTAGCGCAGTTCGGGGTCGCGGGTCAGGTTCCCGGCGAGGATGACTTTGTTGAAGTTGGCAGCCATGGGGCGGGGCGGGTCACTTCGCGGCCGCGACGGGCACGACGGTTCCGAGGTGGAACAGCACGCGGAAGATTTCCTCGTTGTGGGTGAACTTGGACCGCAGCGTGGCGATCGCGGCGGGCGGGGCGTCGAAGATGAAGTTCACGTAGAAGCCGGAAGTGTGCTTCTTGTCAGCGACGCGCGTGAAGATGCGCTTGTCGAGCTTCTGCACGGCCTCGATCTTGCCGCCGGCGGTGGTGATCTCGCCGGAAATCTTGTCGATGGTTTCCTTAACGCCGTCTTCCTTGGCGGCGTTGTTCAGGATGAACAGACCTTCGTAACGTTTCACAATTATTCTTTCGGTGCTGGCCCGGCGACCGGGCCGTTGAACTGGTTCATTGCTTTCTGCGTCCCGCCGGTGAGCCAGCTTTCGAGCTGGTCCGCCGCGCGTTCCAAAACTTTTCCCAAAATCTCGCGCTCATCCGCGCCGAACGTGCCGAGCACGTGGCCGGTGATCTCCCGCGCGCCGTCGCGCCGGCCGATCCCGATCCGTTGCCGCGCGTAATCCGGCGAACCGACGTGCGCCTCGACCGACTCGAGCCCGTGATGGCCGCCGGTGCCGCCGCGTTCCCGCAGGCGAATCTCACCGAGCGGCAGATCCGCATCGTCCACCACCAACATCAACCGCGCCGCACCGATCTTGAAAAAATTCATCACTGCCGCGACGGCCTCGCCGCTGTCGTTCATGTAAGTCTGCGGCTGGCACAGGATCACCCGGCCACCGCCGAACTCACCGCGGGCGATGCGGGCGTTGAACTTTTTTTCCAACGTCCACTTGCTCCGCCAGCGTCCGGCCAGCGCGTCCGCCACCATGAAACCGGCGTTGTGGCGGGTGTGCGCATACTGATCCCCGGGATTCCCGAGGCCCACGATGAGATGCTGGTTCTCCATGCGCAGGCCGTTTCAGCCGGGGGCGGAATCCGCGCCGCCGGCTCGTGAAAGCTATTTCTTTTTCTCCGCGGCCGGCTTCTCGTCCTTCTTCGCCGCGTCCTTGCCGGCGGGCGCCTTGTCGTCCTTCTTGGCCGCGCCTTCGGTGCCGTCTTCCTTCTTTTCCTTGATCATCTCGACTTCGCCCGCGGCGGCGGCGCCTTCGGCGGCGACCGGGACCACTTCGACTTCGGCGACCGGCGCAGCAACGGCAAAGACCGAAGCTTCCGCGTGGCCGATGATCTTCACGCCGGGAGGCGCCTTGATGTCACCGAGGTGGATGGACTTGCCGATCTCGAGCGCGGAGACGTCCACCTGGATGAACTCGGGGAGATCCTTGGGCAGCGCGATCACCTTGAGCTTGTGCACAACGTGTTCGAGCACGCCGCCGCCGGCCTTGACGCCGACGGGTTCGCCGATCGGCTCGACGGGAACGTGGATCGTGACCAGTTCGTCCGGGGCGACCTCGTGGAAATCCACGTGCTGGATTTTGCCGGAGAGCGCGTGGTGCTGGACTTCCTGCATCAACGCCAGGCGCTGCGCGCGGGCGTCGCCCTCGACGGTGAGGTCGAGCAGGATGATCTCGGAGGCGGAGTGCTTGAGCAGGTCCGACACTTCGCGCGTCACCAACTCGAGGTTCTGGGCCTGCACCTTGGCGCCGTAAATCGTGGCGGGCACGCGGCCGGTGGTGCGGAGTTTCTTGACAGCGTTACGGCCGGAGACGGAACGCGGATAGGCTTTCAGGGCAACCGATTTCATTTTTCTTTTTTAATGCAGGACGCCGCTTAACTGGTGCGGCCGCCCTTAAATTCAAACAGCGAAGTCACCGACGCGTTGTTGTGTATCCGCCGGATGGCTTCGCCCAGCAAACCGGCCACTGACAACGTGGTAATTTTCACGCCGTCTATGGCAGGGCGCGAGACGGTATCAGTCGTGATAAGTTCGTCAATGACTGATTTGCGCAGTCTTTCGATGCCCAGTTCGTTGAGCAGCGCGTGTGAAACGCAGGCCACAATCTGCTTCGCGCCCTTCTTGCGCAGCAGCTTGGCGGCGGCGGTCAGCGTGCCCGCCGTCTCGGTCAGGTCGTCCACCAGCAGCACGTTCTTGCCGCGGATTTCTCCGATCACCGCCATCGCCTCGATCTCCGTCGGGCTCTTGCGCCGCTTCGCGACGATGGCCAGGCCGACTTCGAGGAACTGCGAGTAAGCGTGCGCCATCTTGATGCCGCCCACGTCCGGCGACACGACGACGAGGTCGGGCAGGCTCATCTTTTTCAGATGCTCGTAGATCACCGGCGCGGCGTAGAGGTGGTCCACCGGGATGTCGAAGAAGCCCTGGATCTGCTGCGCGTGGAGATCCATCGTGAGCACGCGGTTCGCGCCGGCGGCCACGAGGAGGTTGGCGACGAGCTTCGCGGTGATCGGCACGCGCGGCTGGTCCTTGCGATCCTGCCGCGCGTAACCGTAGAACGGCAGCACCGCCGTGATGCGCGCCGCGCTCGAACGCCGCAGCGCATCGATCATGATGAACAACTCCATCAGATGATGATTCGTCGGCGGACTCGTGGACTGCACGACGTAGACATCCTCGCCGCGCACGTTCTCCTCGATCTTCACGAACGTCTCGCCGTCGGGAAACGCGCTGACGGTGCAGTGGCCGAGCGGGATGCCGATGCCGTCGCAAATGGACTTGGCCAGGACGGGGTTCGAGGTGCCGGTAAAAATTTTCACAATGCCGCGCGCGTTCGGATGGTTTTTTGAGACTAAAAATCCGCCCGCGAACGGGCGGAAATGTGTGCGGACTCTAACAACCGACCGGGGTCAGGCAAGAGGATTCAATGTCCGCGAGGCATTTCTGTTGGAACCGCGCGCGCTTTTGGACTGCGGCGGGAAGCGAAGCGCCACGCCGCTTTCCCGACGTGTTGAATTGCCGGGCGTCATCGGTGATTCGAAAGCGCCGTCGTCGCTGCGCTCTGCCGGCGCAGTCCAAAATGAAGCGGGTTGCCGAAAGCAAATGCTGGGCAGCCGTTGATGGACTGCTACACTCGCCGCGTCCAAAGCCCCAACCCGCGATCCCGCATGAAAACATTCGCCTCCATCCTTGCGCTGGTCTTGCTCCCGGCCGCGCTCCCCACCGCCGCGCACGCGCAGTCCGCGCCGCCGCTCGTCGGCAACGTCGAACTCCAGCCGCTCGCCGCGCAGGTCCACCGGCTCATCGAGGCGCTCGATTATCTCGGTGAACCCTTCAGCGCCGCGGACCGCGCCGCGCTGGAGAAGGCGATGAGTTCCACCGACGCGGCTGAGGCCACGGAGAGTTTGCAGAAAACTTTGGATGCCCGCGTGCTCTTCGCCGTGAACATCAGTCCCGAGATGCGCGTGAAGGTCGCGCAAGGGCCGGCGAAGCCCGAGCTGGTGGAGCAGGGCTGGCGTCAGTTCCTCGTCAAGGTCGCCAACGAGTCCGGCACCACCGCCGCGCTGCGCCTCGTCAGCGCGAACGCGCAGGCCGTCCACAACGCCCGCAAGGGCGAGACGCAATCCGACCGCGCGCTGCGCAAAGGCGGTCCCAACGCGCCCGTGCCCGCCGCCGCCGATGCGTGGCTCGACCTCCAGTCCTTCGACGCGCAACCGCTCAAGCCCACGCTCGCCGGCTTGCCGCTCGAGTATCGCATCGTGCAGCTTTACAGCCGCGATGCCGGCAAGCGCGAGGCGAAGTTTTCCTTCAACGCGGGGCAGGGCACGCAGGACCTCGGCTTCCGCAACGAGACCGACGTGCTCTTCACCTGCGCCCCCGCGCGCGAAATCAAACTGCGCGTGCTCGATGAAAACAAAAAGCCCACCACCGCCTCGTTCCTCATCCGCGACGCGCAGGGCCGCGTGTATCCGTCGCAGGCCAAGCGCCTCGCGCCGGACTTCGCGTTTCATCCGCAGATTTACCGCGCCGACGGCGAGACGCTCCGGCTGCCGGACGGACTCTTCACCATCGAGTTCGAGCGCGGCCCCGAGTCGCTCAGGGAAACGCGCAGCGTCCTCATCGGCGCGGAGTCGCGCGAGTTGGCTTTTCAGGTGAAGCGCTGGATTGACCCGTCGAAATCCGGCTGGTGGTCGGGCGACCATCACATCCACGCCGCGGGTTGCGCGCATTACACCAAGCCCAGCGAGGGCGTGCTCGCGACGGACATGGCGCGGCATTGCCAGGGCGAGGATTTGAAAGTGGGCGCGAACCTCACGTGGGGACCGTGCTTCGACTACCAGAAACAATTCTTCACCGGCAAAGAGGACAAGGTGTCGAGCTATCCGTATCTCCTGCGCTACGACGTGGAGGTGTCCGGCTTCGGCTCGCATCGCAGCGGCCACCTTTGCCTGCTGCGCCTGCGCGAGCAGATGTATCCCGGCGGCAATTCCTCGACGCACTGGCCGACGCTTTGTCTCAACACCCTCCGCTGGGCCAAGGCGCAGGGCGCGCTCGTCGGCCCGGCTCACAGCGGCTGGGGTTTGCAGCCGGCGGTCGAAGGCGAGAATGCGGTTGGCGGCAGCACCACCTCGCGCGACCTGCGCGTCGCCTCCGAGGAATTGCCCAACTACATCGTCCCGCCCTTCAACGGCATCGGCGCCAATGAATACATCGTGGACGTCACGCACGAAGTCCCCGGGCCGCGCGGCAAGCCCGTGCCCGCCGTGGATTTCATCTCCACCGTGGACACGCCGCACACGTGGGAGCTGAACATCTGGTATCACACCCTCAACGCCGGCTTCCGCACGCGCATCAGCGGCGAGACGGATTTCCCGTGCATCTACGGCGAACGCGTCGGCCTCGGCCGCAGCTACGTGAAGCTCGACGGCAAATTGAAATACGACGACTGGTGCGAAGCCATCCGCGCCGGGCGCAACTACGTTAGCGACGGCAAGAGCCACCTGCTCGACTTCAAGGCGAACAACGTCGCCCTCGGCGAAAAGGGCAGCGAGCTGAAATTGAAAAAGCCCGCCACCGTGAAACTCACCGCCCGCGTCGCCGCGCACCTCGACGAAGTGCCGAACCCCGCCCTGCGCAACCTCCCCGCCGGCCAGAAGCCCTATTGGGATGTCGAGCGCGCGCGCATCGGCGACACGCGCGAGGTGCCCGTCGAG
The DNA here is from genome assembly GCA_016199935.1 of Verrucomicrobiota bacterium. Lineage (GTDB taxonomy): Bacteria > Verrucomicrobiota > Verrucomicrobiia > Limisphaerales > JACQFS01 > JACQFS01. The sequence goes on along the minus strand of JACQFS010000076.1, from coordinate 21,976 downwards.
GTCATCGTCAACGGCCAGTCCGTCGCGCGCAAAAACCTCGTGGCCGACGGCGCGCTGCGCGACGTGAGCTTCGAGGTGCCCATCGAGCGGAGCAGTTGGGTGGCGCTGCGCATCCGCGCCACGTCGCACACGAACCCCATCTGGGTGCTGGTGGGCGACCAGCCGGTGCGGCCCTCGCGCCGGAGCCTCGAGTGGTGCCTCAAGGGCGTGGACCAATGCTGGTCGCAGAAGGAGAAACTCATCGCCGAGGCCGAACTGCCGCAGGCCCGCGCGGACTACGAGCACGCGCGTGCGGTGTATCGCAAGCGGCTGGCGGAGGCGCAGGCGGAGTGAAAATCGCCATGCGCGACATCGAGAGACATCAGTGCGAGTTGAAAATTAAATCCGAGCCCGGACAGGTCACAGGGCAAGGCCAGTAAAATCTCCGAGGCAGAAAATAATCCGACCCAACCAGGAACGCGGCCGGGACGATTTTAACCACGGAGACACGGAGGCACGGAGAAGAAGCGGGATGGTGGAGCGAGTCCCGACCTGTCGGGACGCGCCGCCGGTGAACCGGACGCTTGCGGATTGTCCGAGGTCCGCTGAGGACAGCGGACCCTACCTTGTGCGCCGATGAAAACGGACCAACCCTCACCCTTGATCCCTCTCCCATCCGATGGGCGAGGGGAGGGCATCAGCGGGCGAGCTTCACGTATTTTTCCACGGCGCAATCGAAGCCGCCCATATCCACCTTTTCGCGGAAGTGCAGCTTGAGGTGGCTGTGCGGATTATCCATGCGGAACGGGTTGGCAAACACGAGGCGGCCGCCGGGTTTGAGCACGGTGGCGGCGGCGTTGATGAACTCCTTGATCAGCCCGCGGAGGTCGGGGATGCGGATGCGGCGGCCCATGGGCGGGTTGGTGAGGATGAGCGTGGCGGTGTCGGGGCCGAGTCCCTTGATCTTGCCGAACTCGTGGAAGGCGCAGCGGGTGAACTGCGCCTCGACGCCCGCGACTTTGGCGGCGGCAAAGTTTCGCTCCGCAATGGTCACGGCCTCGGGGTTGAGGTCGCTGCCAAAAATGTGGCGCACGCCACCGAGCAGCGCGCGCTCGACGAGTTCGAGGCCCGAGCCGCAGAACGGATCCCACACCACGTCATTCTCCACGCGCCCGCCGAGCCGGGCCAGGCAGGCGGCGAGCGGCGGATGCGATGAGGCGGGCATGTCCTGAAGGCGATAGGCGAGCCGCGGGTCGGGAAAAAGGTTGGGGGATAATTCCACCGTGTGCTCGCGCCGGGCCGGTTGAATGGAAATGGTCCAGGGCGCGCGGGTGGAGTCGTTGAGGATTTCCGGGCACCGGGCATAGGCGCGCAAGGCGAGTTGTTGCACGGCGTCCTTGGGGAAGCCGGGCGAGACAAATTGGAGACGGTAACGGATGGAGCCATCGGTCAGCGCGGCGAGGATGCGCCGGGTCCGGGGCGAGGTGATGGCCGCCGCCATGGCGTCCAGCGAGCCGATCCCCGCGCTCGCGCTGACGGTGCCCAGCACGAAGCCAACGGTGCCGAAGCAGCGGAGGGAATAGAGGTCGGCCAACGAGAAGGGAGCCACCGGCGTGAGGACGACGAGACCGTCGCCCATGCCGGCGAGGCGGAACTTGCCGTGCTTGCGGATGTATTCCCCGACTTCCTCGGCAACAATTTTTTGCAAGCCGCGCCGGCCGCGGAGATGAATGCGCAGATCGCCGAAATTGGTCAGGGTGGCGGGCAGGCGGATGGCGCTCGGATTTTCGGCGCGGGCGACGTTCGCCTTGAGCTTCTGCTCGGCGGGTTGAAGCAGCCCGCCGGCACCGGTGGCGGCGGCGAGTTCCTGCAACGTGGCCGTGCCGCCGATCTTCACCAACGTGCGGCCGAGGGATTTTTGCTCGCGCTCGCTGGTGGTGGTGCGGAGCAGGGCGAGCATTTCCGTTTCATCGCCTTCGCCGGCACCGATCTTGGCGAGGGCGGCCATGGCGTAGCGGCGGACCTTCTCGGCCGGGTCGTGCAACAGGCGGCGGAGCCAGGGCCGCACGCACTCGCGCTGGGCCGGGGTGCCGGACTCGACGCCGACCACGCTGAGCGCGCGGATGACGGACACGCGGGTGATGCGTTCCTGCGGTGAGGCCTGGTCGAAGCGCGGCGCCTCGACGCGCCAGAGCTGTTCAAAGGTCAGCCCGCGCAACTGCCGGTAAAGTTCCTTGCCCGGATTTTCTCCGCTACTTTTCATGTGCCAATGTGGGCGGCCGGGGCAAGGAGCGCAATTCCCGAAATGCGAGCCGGTCTGCAAAGGGCGCATCTGGACGTTGTGGGTAAAGTCGGCGCGTCACCCGAAGATCGGACCGCGAGCCGTCCCCGGCTCGCAGCGGCCCCGCAGCCACGGAACGGTCCGGTCAATCCAAACGCCCGTCGGCCTTGGTGACCGCTGCGAGCCGGGACGGCCCGCGGTCCGCACCCACGATGTCCAGTTGCGCCCGTGCGCAATGAGGTCAGTCCCGGTCGCGCGTCCAATGTCCGGCCGGCGCGGCGCGCCACGCCTTATTTCTTCTCCTTCTTCATCAGTTGCAGATGCACCTTTGCCACGTCGCCCATGTAGTGCGTCATCGCAAATTCCCCGGCGGCCTTCTCGATGTGCTCGCGCGCGGCCTTCGCGTCGCCGCGCGCCTCGGCGTAGATGCCGAGGTAGAGGTGCGCGTAAAACATCCGGTTGCGATGCTCGGCGGGTGAGGTTTTTTCCCGGTTCTCGCCCGCGGCCTTCATCACGGACGCCTCGTCGCCTTTGCCCTGGAACAGTTCGTAGATTTCCTTCATCGGCACGCGGTCGTCGCCGCTGATAGGAATGAGTTCATCCTTCGCGCGGTCGAGGCCGCGGGCGCGGGCGTTGCAGAGAAAATGCCACGTTGCATTCTCCACGTCGTTCGGGTTCACCACGCGGTGCATCTCGAACTGCCGCCGGCCCTCGTCGAACTGGCCCGCGTAGTAACACGCGATGCCCCGCTGCCAGTGGTGCGGCTTCTGGCTGGGGACGAGTTCGAGAAACTGGTCGAAGTCCTCGATGGACTCGGTCATCTGGCCGAGCTTGAAGTGCGTGGTGCCGCGAAACTGGAAGGCCTCGGGCGACTTGGGATCGAGCTCGATGACGCGCGAGTAATGCGCGAGGGCGTTGGTCAAATCGCGCCGCTCCTCGCACATGCGCGCGAAGGCGTAGTGCGCGTCGGGACTCTTGGGTTCGAGTGTCACGGCCTTCTCCGCGAGCGCGTAGGCGGCATTGACCTCGCCCTTCTTCGAGGCGGCCACGGCCTCGGCGATGAGTTCCTTCGCGGTCGGCGGCTTCGGCGCGTCGGCGGCGCGGACGGTGGCAGTGGCGGCGAAGGCCACGAGCGCCGCGGCAAGGATGAAGGATGAGGGATGAAGGATGAAGCGGTGCGGGCGACGAGTCATGCGCGCGAGTGAGTAACGGTTTTCGCGGCGGCTGGCAACTGCGGCGGAGCGCGGGGCCGTCCCGGCCCGCAGCGGCTGCGACGACAGAGGGGCGTTGAAGTTTTCCGAAACCGTCTCGCCGTGCGAAGCCGCTGCGGACGGGGACCGTCCGCGCTCCGGCACGTCCCCTTTTTCATGTAACGCCCGCGCCGCCTCCCGCTATCCTTATTCAGACATGAGCACCTCCGCGCGCGACTTCACGAACTGCGACGACGCCGCGCTCGTCACCGCCGTGCAGGCGGGCGACGCGGATGCTTTCGAGCCGCTGCTCGACCGGCACCTCGCGCACGTGCGAACGTTTGTCGCGTTGCGCGCGCCGGTGCCGCAACTCGTGGATGAAATCGCGCACGACGCCTTCGTCTTTGCCTTTCGCAACCTCGGGCAGTTCGCGGCCGGCACTTCTTTTCAAGCGTGGCTTCGCGCCATCGCGTGGAATCTTTTGCGCGCCGAGGTGCAGCGCTTCAGCCGCGAGCAGGCGAACCAGTCGCGCTACGCCGAGGTGCGCGAGTGGGAGGCCGTGGTGCGCGCGCCGTCGCCGGCCGCGGACGCGCGCGAGTTGGAGTCGCTCGAAGAGTGCCTCGGTAAGGTGCCCGCGCCGATGCGCGAACTGCTCACGCTCAAGTATCGCGAGGAACTGCCCTCCGACGAGATCGCCACGCGGCTCAAGCGCAGCACCGCGTGGGTGCGCACGGTGCTGTTCCGCGTGCGGCAGGAGTTGAAGGAGTGCATCGAGCAAAATCTTTCCCGCCCATGCTGACGCCCGAACAACTCGACGCGTATCTCGACGGCTCGCTCGACGCAGCGGAGCGGGCGCGCGTGGAGCAATTGCTCGCGGGTGATGCCGCAGCGCGGCGTCAGGTGCTGGAGCAGCGTGCCATGGACCACGCGCTCCGCGCCACACTCGGCGGCGAAGCGTCGCGCGACCGCGTGAAGCAATCCGTGCTCGCCGTCGTGCGCGGACAAACCCTGCTGAAGCTCAAGGCCCGCGTGCTGCACGACATGGCGGAGCAGAAAAAAGTTTTGCCGCTGCCGTTGCCGCCGCGCCGCCCGGAACGAAAACGGAACGGGTCATTTGGTTGGGCGGCCGGGCTGGCGGCAGCGGCCTGCTTTGCGGTGGCGGCGTGGTGGTTCTTCCCCGCGCGCGTCGCGGAACTCGCGGACGTGACGCATCAGGTGGAGGTGAAGCGGTTCGGCGTGCCGCTGTCGGGCCGGGAGCAATTCGTATTGCGCCGCGGCGACGTGATCCGCGTGAAGGAGAACTCTGCGGTGGCGGTGCGCTACGCGGACGGCACGTTGCTGCCGCTCGCGGCCGGCGCGGAGGTGAAGATGGGCGGAGGCGACGGCAAGCGCGTTCACGTTTCCACCGGCACGCTGGCGGCGCGCGTGGCGAAGCAGTCGGCCGGCGAGGCACTCGTCATTTCCACAACGGACGCCGAGGTGCGTGTGGTGGGCACCGAGTTCGCACTCGCGGTCGAGAGCGGGCGCACGCGACTGACGATGGACGAGGGTGTCGTGAAGTTCGCGCGCGCCGGTGGCACGGCGCTGGACGTGAAGGCGGGCGAGATGGCCGTGGCCGCCGCGGCGAGCGGCATCAACGTGACGCCGAGCGCGCGTGACCCGCACGAGTGGCCGTTCAGCGTGGACAGTCCGTGGAACCGCCCGCTCGGCCGCGGCGCGAGCTTCGTGCCGATGCAGACGCCCGCGCCGATTTTTCCCGTGACCGGCGTGCTGCGCACGGTGCGCGTGACGATGGCCAAGGGCGGCGACCCGATGCACCGCATCCTGCAACAGAACCGCGCGCGCGGCTCCGCGCTGATGCCGGACGAATTTCTCGGCGAGGGCGCGGCGGATGGCGCGAACGTGCTGGCCGCGCCGACGCACGACTTCGTCTGGGAACTTTTCGGCGCGCGCCGGACTCAAGGCGACGCGACGGCGAACTTTGCGCAGCGCGGCAGTCTCACGGGCACGGGCTTCGGCGCGGAATGGGCCACGATGCCGGGAAGATTTGCGAGCGCGCTCGGCGGCGCGATCCGCCGCAACGAGGCGACGACCGGCATTCGTCACGCGCTCGCGTTCATGCCGGGGAGTCCGGCGCTGAGTTTGCGCGCGCCCGGCGGCAAGCCGTCGGTGTGGCCCGCGGCGGTCAGCGCCTCCGGGCTGCAAGCGTCGCTCTTCGGCACGAACGGCAATCTGCATTTCGGCTCGCTGCTCGCGCTGCCGCCGTCGGTGGACCTCCGCGCGCTTGGGTTCGGTGCGTCGGGGCCGGGATTTGAAATCGCGCGCGCGTTGCAGGACTACGGCGCCTACGTGGCGGGCACGGGGCCGAAGCCGCTGATGGTCGCCGTCGCCGCGGACGCGAGCCTGCCGCCGGAGCCGGAACTGGATCGCATCTTCAACAAGCTGCTCCCGCGCTTGCAAATCGTGGCGAACAACTCGCCGGCCACGCCCGGTGGCGGCGGCGAACCGCGCCGCGCGGCGGCGCCGCCACTGCGCACGGGCTTGTAACGTCGCCGCGTCTTTGCGCTATCTCTGACTGAATGAGTAACGTCGGCAATTTTCCAAAAGCGCTCCGCGGAATTCTTTTCGGCCTCGGCGTTTTGCTCGCCGTGTGCTCCCTTCGTGCCGCGCCGCCGTTGCAGTTTTTGTCGCGCGGCGTCGGCGCGGGCGGCGGGATGTTTGCGCCCATCATCAATCCCTACAACGCCGCCGAAATTTATCTCGCGTGCGACATGTCGCCGCTCTTTCACACGACGAACGGCGCGGCCGCGTGGGAGACGCTCGACTGGCGCAGCATCCAGGCATTTCACATGACGGCGGTGCAGTTCACGAGCGATCCGCTGGTGCGCTACGCGCTCGACTACTCGCACACCGTCGGCACCGGTTTCGATTCGGAGAAGCCGGCGAAGAGCACCGACGGCGGCGCGACGTGGCATCAACTCCCGACGAATGCCTGGCCCTTCGGCACCGCCTATACGGTGCTGGCGGATCCACTCGTGACGAACCGGCTCATCGTGAGTAGTTACACGAATGTCTATTTCTCGACCGACGGCGGGAGCAACTTCACCTCGCTCAGCAGCACGCCGAGCAACCGCGTGGCGGGCGCATTTTTCGACGGCGCGAACATTTTCATCGCGGTCCGCGATGGCCTGCTCGTGTCGCAGAACGGCGGGACGAATTTCACGTTCACCAACTTCCCCGGCTTCGCGAACACGCAGCTCATGTATTCGTTCGCCGGCGCGCGGCAGGGCGGGGTGACGCGCTTCTTCTGCGTCGCGGTGCCGCCGACTTCGGTGTTTCCCGATTCGGGCGTGAACTTCGGCACGAACAAGGCGGCTTACACGATGGACTGGGGGCAGACGAACTGGACGCCGGTGATGAACGGCTTCCACACGAACGACCGGCTCGGCTTCGTGGCGATGGCGACGAACGACATCAACACCGCCTACGTCGCGTGCGCGCGGCCGTTCGGCGCGTTTCCGTATCCGCAAAATATTTCCGTCTACAAAACCGCCAACGCCGGCGCGAGTTGGGCGAACACGCTGCTCATCTCGAACAACGCAAACATCTTCACCGGTTGGGGCGGACAGCCGGGCGTCACGACGGTGGACTACGGCAACATGCCGCTCGGCTTCACGGTAAATCCGAACGACGCGAATCACGCCATCGTCACCGACTCGGGGCTCATCCACATGACGACCAACGGCGGCGCGTCGTGGCGGCAGGTTTACGTGAGCACCGCGGACCAGAACCCGACGAACGCGCTCATCCAGCAGTCGAAGTCCTATCACGGCGTCGGCCTCGAACCGACCGCGAGCTGGTGGCTCGCGTGGCTCGACGCGACGAATCTTTTCGCCGGCTTCTCGGACATCCGCGCCATCCGCAGCGTGGATGGCGGCGCGAAATGGTCGTATGACTACACGGGTTTCAACAGCTCGAACGACGAGTGCCACCAAGTCGTTCCGCACCCGACGGTGTCGAATCTTTGGTATGCGATTGAATCAAGTCTGCTGACGCACGGGCAGCTCTTTGGCGTGCTCGACTCCGATACCGACGGCAAAACCGGCGACGTGAAATTTTCCGTGGACCACGGGAAGACGTGGCAACTGCTCACGAACTTCGGCGCGCCGCCGGTGTGGATGACGATTGATACGAACAACACCGGCACGATGTATGTGAGCACGTTCAACAGCACGAACGGCGGTGTGTGGGTCACGTCGAACCTGCTCGCGGGCGCGGCCGCGACGTGGACGAAACTCCCGCCGCCGCTCACGCCGACCAACCGCACCGAGGGCCGCCCTTACAACATCCGCGTGCTCAACGACGGCACGCTCATCGTCACTTACTCCGCGCACCAGGTGACGAATGGCGGCACGCACTTCAGCCAAAGCTCCGGCGTTTTCGTGAGCACGAACGGCGGCGCGAATTGGACGGACCGCAGCGCCAGCGGGAAGCAGATGCATTACTGGACGCAGGACCTCATCGTGGACCCGCACGACACGACGCAGAGCAACTGGTATGTGTGCGTCTGGGACGCGTTCGGCGTCGGCAACCCGAACCCGTCGCTTCAGCACGGCCTCTACAAGACCACCGACCGCGGGCAGTCGTGGACGCTGCTCTCGACCTTCGGCAATGAGAGCGTGACTTCGTGCACCATCAGCCCGACCAACCCGAACGAAATGTATGTGACCACGCGCTTCAACGGCCTGTGGTATTGCAACAACCTGCGCTCGGGCACGCCGACGTTCGCGCCGGTCGCGTCGTATCCGTTCCGCAGCCCGACGCGCGTGTTCTACAATCCCTACAACGCGAACGAAATCTGGATCACGAGCGACGGCAACGGTCTGCGCGTGGGCACCGTGACGCCGCTGGCCGCGTGGCGCGCGCTGAAATTTGCGGGCAACGAAACCAACGCCGCCATCGCCGGCGATTTCGCGGACCCCGACGGCGACGGCGTGCCAAACCTGCTGGAGTATCTGCTCGGCACGGACCCGAATGCGGCGGCGAGCGCGGGCCGGCCTGGCCTGGGGAGTGCGAACGAGAGCGGGAGCAATTTTCTGACGCTCACGTTCAGCTTCGACACGAACCAGACGGACGTGACGGCGACGGTGCTCGTGTCGCCCGACGTGACGAACTGGTTCGCCGGCTCGGTTTACTCCGCCTCGAACTCCGTGCCGAACACCGCCTTCACCACGCAGGTGAGCCGCAGCGGCGGCAACCCGCAGACGATCGTGGTGCGCGACAACGTGCCGGTGGAATCCGCGGTGAGGCAGTTCATGAAACTGCAGGTGACCTCGCCGTGAGGCGGCGCTCCGCGACGCTTACGCCTTCGCGAGTTCGGGCCAGAGGCGCGCGCTCATCTGCATGCCGCGCGTGAAGCAGTCGAGGCTGAACTTCTCGTTGGGCGAATGCGCGTTGTCATCGGGCAGGGCGAGGCCGAGTAGCAGCGTGTCTGCGCCGAGGATGCGTTTGAAATCATTCACGATGGGGATGCTCCCGCCTTCGCGCATGAGGATCGGCTCGCAACCGAACGCGCCCTTGAGCGCGCGGAGCGCGGCCCGCACGTGACGACCTTCGGGCGCGAGGAAGTAGGGCGCACCGACGTGGCCGGCCTCGACTTCGAGCCGCACGGTGGGCGGACAAAGTGTTTTCAAGTGCGCAATCGCGGCGCGCAGAATTTTTTCCGGCCGCTGATTCGGCACGAGCCGCATCGTGATCTTCGCGCTGGCCCAAGATGGGACGATGGTCTTGCTGCCCGCGCCTTGATAGCCGCTGGTGAGGCCGTTGATCTCGAAGGTCGGCCGCGCGGTGCGCTGCTCCTGCGGGGGGAAGCCGCGTTCGCCGAAGAGTTGCGGCACACCGAGAAATTTCCGGTAGGCCTCGCTATTGAGCGGAAACTTCTTCGCCTGCGCGCGCTCCAATTTCGAGAGCGGCTTCACGTCGTCGTAGAAGCCGGGGATGGTCACGCGGCCCTTCGCGTCGCGCATCTTCGCGAGCAACTGCGCGAGAGCCATCGCGGGATTATCCACCGAGCCGCCGAAGATGCCGGAGTGCAGGTCGCGCGCGGGGCCGTGCAGTTTGATTTCCAGCGCCGCGATGCCGCGCAGCGAGTAGGTGAGCGCGGGATGCTTGAGGTCGGGAATGCCGGTGTCGGAAATCACCACTGCGTCGCACGCGAGCTCGTGACGATTTGCTTTTAGAAAATTCGCGAGGTGCTCGCTGCCGACTTCCTCCTCGCCCTCGATCACGAAGGTGAGATCGCACGGCAACTCGGTGCCGGTCTTGAGGTAAGCCTCGACGGCCTTGAGATGCGCGAAGTGCTGGCCCTTGTTGTCGCTCGTGCCGCGGCCGAAGAGCGAGCGGCCCCGGAGCGTGGGCGTGAAGGGTTTCGTCTTCCACAACTCGAACGGCTCGGGCGGCTGCACGTCGTAGTGGCCGTAGATGAGGAAGCGCGGCTTGCGGGAATTTTTCGCGCGCGGCGTGTGCGCGACGAGGACGGGATTGCCCGGTGTCTTGACGAGCCGCGCATCGAGGCCGAGGGCGCGGGAATGTTTCAGCAGCCAATCGGCGCAGGCGAGCGTGTCGCGCCGGTGCTTCTGCGGCTGGGCGGAGACGCTGGGGAAGCTGGCGTGCGCGATGAGTTCGCGGAGGAAGCGCGGCTCGTTGGCGCGGAGGTAATCAAGGACACGTTGCATGGCGGCGGAGGTTTAACCACGGATGGACGCGGATGCACACGGATTTTTTGGTGGTGGCCATTCCCGCGCTTGTCGCGCGGCGCGGGCTATGATGAAATTGCGCCATGAAAATTTCCAAGACGCTTCTTCTGTTCACCGCCGTCCTCGCGTTCGTCGCCGCGGGCTGCATCACCGTGCCCGAGACGGGCCGCTCGCAGTTCAACTTCATGTCGCAGGGTCAGGAGATGTCGCTCGGGTTCTCCGAGTTCGACAAGATGAAGAAGCAGGTGCCCGTCAGCCGCGACGCCGCGGCGAATGCGATGGTGCAAAAGGTCGGCCAGCGCATCTCGGCCGTGGCGAACCTGCCGAACGCGCAGTGGGAGTTCGTCGTGTTCGAGAGCAAGGAGGTCAACGCCTTCTGCCTGCCCGGCGGCAAGGTCGGCGTCTATACCGGCATCCTGCCGATCACGAAGGACGAGGCGGGACTGGCGACGGTGCTCGGCCACGAGGTCGCGCACGCGGTCGCGCGGCACGGTGGCGAGCGGATGAGTGAGGCGATGGGGTTGCAGGCGCTCGGCCAAGTGCTCGGCGCGGCGACGGCGGAAAACAAATACGCCCCGCTCATCCAGCAGACCTACGGGCTGGGTTCACAGCTCGGCGTCGCGTTGCCACACGGCCGCGCACAGGAATCGGAGGCCGACCACATCGGGCTGCTCTACATGGCGCGCGCGGGCTACGATCCGGAGAATGCCGTCGCGTTCTGGCAGCGCTTCGCGGATTTCAATTCGAAGCAGGGATCGCAGACCGCGTGGTTCCTCAAAACGCATCCCGACGACGGGACGCGCATCAAACAACTTCAGGGCTGGCTGCCGGAGGCGAAGGCGCAATACCGGCCGAAGTGAGCCGACGCGGAAGCGCGCCGCTCAAGGCATGACGTGATTGGTGAGCGCGGCGGCGTTGCCACAGCTCGGCTTGGTGGCGAGGTCGTTGATGCTGTAGGCGACGCTGCCGACGGGGCAGGTGGGCATGCCGCCCTTGATGTAAACGTCCAGGTTCGTGGCCGTGGGCGTCGCGGTGGCGGCGGCCTTGGTTTCGAGCGCCCACAATTCCTTCGCCCCGTCAACCTGCCGGAGGTTGTTGATGCACACCGTGGCCTGGGCCTGGGAACGCGACTTCACGAAGTTCGGGATCGCGATGGAGGCGAGCAGGCCGATGATGGCGACGACGATCATGATTTCCACCAGCGTGAACGCGGCGGGCTTGGAGACTCTGGTTTTCATGGCGGCAATATCAGTGTTTTGGGACGGACGCACAAGAGGGAACAACCACAAATAAAAAAAGGTGCGCGCGATTTTGAGAATTCGCTCCGAGCCTGGCGCGGCGGCTTTGTGCTTGGAGCTTTGGGCAGAACAGGCAAAGTTTCGGCCAACGAATCAATCGCTCGCATGAACTCAGCCCTTTCCCGCCGCTCCTTTCTCCAACACTCCGCCGCCGCCTCGGCCGCGCTGGCCCTCGCCGGTTGCTCGACTGCGCCGACGGTCTCCGCGCCCGCCGCGCCCGCGCGCATCATTGACCCGCACACCCATTACTACGATCCGTCGCGTCCCGGCGGCGTGCCCTGGCCGCCGAAGAATGACGCGCTGCTTTACCGCACCGTGCGGCCGGCGGACTACCGCGCGCTGCCCGTGCCGCAAAAAGTGGATGGCACCGTCGTGGTCGAGGCCAGCGCGCTCGTCGAGGACAATCCGTGGATCCTCGACCTCGCGGCGAACGATCCGTTCATCGTCGGCTTCGTCGGCAATCTGCCGGTGGGCACCGAGCCGTTCGATGGCTACCTCGCGCGGTTCGTGCATAATAAACTCTTTCGCGGCCTCCGCATTTCCGGCAAGGCGCTGGAGAAGGGCCTGACCAACCGCGATTTTCTCGACGACCTCCACGAAATCGCCGACCACGACCTCAGCCTCGACCTTGTGCATCTCGCCGACACGCTCGACGAAGTGCCGAAGCTCGCGCGCACCGTGCCGAACTTGCGCATCGTGGTGGATCACGTGGCCAACGTGAACATCAACGGCAAGACGCCGCCGGAGGATTGGCGCGACCAGGTCCACGCGCTGGCCGAGCACCGCAACGTGTTCATGAAAGTCTCCGGCCTCGTCGAGGGTTCCGGCCGCAAGAACGGCGACGCGCCCGCCGACGTGGATTTTTATCGCCCCGTGCTCGACACCGTCTGGACCGCGCTCGGTCCCGACCGCCTCATCTACGCGAGCAACTGGCCGGTGAGCGAACGCTTCGCGCCGCTGTCGCGCGTCGAGGAGATCGCGCTCGGCTACTTCCGCGCGAAAGGGCAGGGGACGATGGACAAGGTGTTCTGGAAAAACTCACACACGGCTTACAAGTGGGTGAAACGGTGAGACGAGATGAAACTTAGAATCGATTCACATCTTCTAGTCGTAGCGGCGTGCTTTCTAGGTTGGTGCACCGTTTCGGCTGGGACGATTGATTTGGAAAAGGCCAAGCTAAAACTTGGAATGAGTTCGCGCCAAGTGGAACAACTGGCAAAGGCGAGCTTGAAAATCGCAGAGGTCGTCAAAGAATTGGAGGAGGCCAGAGACGCCAAGCGAACCAATGACCTGACTCAAACTTTTGCCATGTCAGAAAGCGATAAGAAGGAACTGGCCGCCCTGCTCGAAGATAAGGCAAAGCATGATAAACTCGTAAATCCAGAGGCTCCGCAAATTGGTTTTGAAATTCAACCCTACTGCCTCTTCGCAACGATCCAATTGAACGAACATGGCAGTTACCAAGGTTCGTTTCTGCATTTCATCCGTGTAAATGGTCGAAAGTGGCGACTCATCCTAACAGATCGATGGGTCATCTGATGTTTCTGGCATCGTCGTGTTCCCTTGAACGCAATCACTTCATCTCGCCCGGCGTGCGCCGGTCTGAATTTCAGCCGCCGTCAGTTCCTCGCGACCGCCGGAGCCCTGGCCATCTTGCCGCGTCTGGGCGGTTCCGCGTCTGGCAAGAAAAATTTTTTCTCTCTGACGCAGCGTGCCGGGCGGTCGTGGTTCGTCACGCCGGACGGTGCGCCGTTTTTCTCCATCGCGCTCAATCACATTGATGATGCGCCGCTGCGCTACCCGGAGGCCGGCAACGCGTGGGAGAAGAAATACCGCAACTCGCGCGAGCGTTGGCTCAAGGACGCCGTCGCGCCGGACCTGCGCGCGTGGGGTTTCAACTCCGTCGGCTGGACGCAGGAAGTCGTCGTGCGCGGCGAGAAGATTCACCGGCACTCGCCGCCGTTCACCTTCGAGGAGTATCAGTGGCTCGGGCTGCCCTACTGCCACCTGCTGCCGTTTTCGGAAATCCACCAGTGGGAGTTCGAGACGCGCCTGCCGGATTTTTTCAGCAAGGACTTCGAGGACTGGTGCGATTACGTCGCGCGCACGCACTGCGCCCGCATGGCGGGGGATCCGAAGCTCATCGGCTATTTCTACAGCGACTGCCCCGTGTGGATTCACACGCGGCCCGGCAATGCGTGGAAAGGCCCGCTCTTCGACCCGACGAAGCTCAAGACCGACGCGGGCCGCGCGGAACTCACGAAGCTCGCCACGCGTTATTATCAAGTCACGCACGACGCCGTGCGCCGCTACGATCCGCACCACCTCATTCTCGGCGACCGCTACGAGGTCAACGCGCCCATCGCCGACGAGGTGCTCGCGGCCGCGAAGCCGTTCGTGGACGTGTTCAGCTTCCAGCACTTCGGCGAGCCGGCGAAGGTGAAGGCCGACCTCGCACGCTTTCACGAGCAGACCGGCAAGCCCGTGCTCTACGCCGACGGCTGTCGCCAGTTGAAAGTGGCCGGCGGCGGGCAGCGGCAGGACCCGGCGGGCTACGCGGAAATTCTGGCGGCGTTGCGTGACGTGCATGGCTGCGTGGGAATGCACTTATGCGGCGCGTATCTCCGCAACCGCACGCGCCAGCGCGGCCTGCGCGACGAGCAGGAACGTCCCGACGCCGAGGCCATCGCCGCGATCACGAAGGCGAACCATGAAACGGCGGAGTGGGTGCGTGGTTTTTCCGCGCACTGAGCGGCTTGCGGAAACCGGCGACGATGGCCACCGTCTCCTCCATCACATGAAATGCGAATTGATCCTTTCGATGACGCTCGTCTTTGCGTCGGGATTTCCCTCTGAAGCTGCGCTGAAGAAACGCCCCGAGCCGCCGGGCAAAGCCGCGCCGCAGTTGAATCCGCCGGACCGTCCGAACCCGCCGGAACGCGGTTCGCATTTGTCGCCGACGCAACAGCAGAATCTCAAGCAGTTGCAGACCGATCTCGGCAGCATCAAGTCAGGATCGCAAGTCACGACGGAGCAGAAACAGGCGCTCGCGAAAAGTCTGCGCGCGATGGCTGACGGTGCGACCAAGCCCAATCCGGCGCTGACGCAGCAACTCGCCAACGACCTGTCCCAGGCAGTGGCCGATGGAAAACTTTCCGTCCCGGAAAAAATGAAGCTCTCGCAAGACCTCACCGCCGTGATGAACAGTGCGAACATCCCGCCGGCTGAAGTGAATCAGGCCATCGCCGACGCGCAGGTGATCCTGGTCGCGTCGGGCGTGACGAAGGCCGAGGTGCAGAAGGTGGCCGCGGATTGCCAGGCCATCGCGGCCGAGGCCAAGAAGCACGTGCCGAAGAAATAATGCGCCCCGGCCACTGGCTCCTTGCTCCCGCACCGTGCGCCGCTAAAACTTCCCGCGTGGCACGCCTGATCTTCATCGCCGTTCGTTGCTGCGCCGTCGCGCTGCTGCTCGCGCCCGTCGCGGGCCGCGCGCAGACGCTGGCATTGACGTCGCGCGATGTCCTCGCCTTCGTCGGTGGCGAAGACTTCGTGGAGTCCCAACGCAACAGCTACCTCGAACTTCTCCTCACCCGCGGCCTCGTGGAAAGACTCCCGCACCTCCGCTACCTCTGCTGGGAGGGCGACACCGTCTTCGAGCAGCGGCGCGACCTGAACTTCGGCGCGTGGACGAACCAGCTCCAGCGCGCCGGCGTGACCGCCATCGTCGCGCAGTTTGGGCAGGCGGAGTCGTTGCGCGGGGCGGCGGGGTTGCCGGAGTTCGTCGCCGCTTACGAGGTGCTGCTCGACCAGTTCGCGTTGCAGACGAAACGCATCGTGCTCGTCTCGCCGACGCCGTTTGAAAATCCCGGCGGCACGTTGCCAGACCTTTCCGCTCGCAATGGCGACCTGCAACAATATGTCGCGGGCATGCGCGAACTCGCCGCGCGCCGCGGTTTCCCGTTTGTGGACGTGTTCACTCCGCTCCGAGGCGCCGGGGTCCGGCTCACGCGCGACGGCCTGCACCTGAGCGGCACCGGGCAATGGTTCGCGGCCCGCGGCTTGTCGCTCGCACTCGGCGGCGGTGCGGCGGGCGATTGGAAACTCGACGAGCGCACCGGCGCGCTCTCGCCGGCGGCGGCGGAAAGTTTGCGCGGCGTCATCGCCGCCAAGAACCGGCTGTGGTTCGACTACTGGCGGCCGATGAACTGGGCCTTCCTCAACGGCGACCGCACCAGCCAGCCCAGCAGCCGCGACCACGTGAACCACGAACTCCGCTGGTTCCCCGGCGAGATGGAAAAATTTCTCCCGCTCATCCGCGCCAAGGAGGATGAGATCGGCCGATTGGCGCGCGGGTTGAAATGAACTGACGCAATGAACTTTCGACTCACGTTCACATTTTGCGGTTTGCTCGCGCTCGCGTCCGTGGTGCGGGCTGCTGAGATTGACACCAACTCCCCCGCCACGGAACTCGCCACGTTCAAGGTGCGCGAGGGCTTCGAGGTCAGCCTCTTCGCCTCCGAGGCCGATGGGTTGGTGAAGCCCATCCAGATGCGCTTCGACGAGCGCGGTCGCCTCTACGTAATTAGCAGCACCATTTATCCCCAACTCGAACCCGGCCAGGCGCCCGACGACAAAGTGCTGCTGCTGGAGGATTCAAATGGCGATGGACGCGTGGACAAGACGACCATCTTCGCGCGCGGCCTGCTCATCCCGACCGGCCTCGAACTCGGCGACGGCGGGCTTTACGTTGGCAACGGCACGGAGCTGCTCCACTTCCGCGATACGAACGGCGACGGCGTGGCGGACGAGCGGCGCGTGGTGCTCCGCGGCTTCGGCACCGGCGACGCGCACCAGAACATCAACTCGTTCGCGTGGAGTCCCGGCGGCGAGCTGTGGTTCAGCCAGGGCTTGCACGCCTATGCGCGTGTCGAGACGCCGTGGGGCGTGGAGAAGCTCGACCAGGCCGGCATCTGGCGGTTGCGTCCGCGGCAGATGCGGCTCGATCCGTTTTTTGGCAGCGGCATGGCCCCGGCCAATCCGTGGGGTTTCGTGTTCGACGACTGGGGGCAGATGTTCGTCGGCGCCGGCAACGGTCACGGAATTTTTTGGCCGCTGCCGATTTTGATGCGCGACCATTCGCTCGCGCCGCTCGCGCAAATTTGGACCGACCAGCGCGGCCGGAAAATTTGCGGCATGGACATCGTCGGCGCGCGGCATCTGCCCGACGCGATGCAGGGCGCGATGGTCGCCGGTGGTTTCATGAACAACGCCGTCTATGCGTTCACGATCCACGACGAGGGCGGGGGCTTCCGCATCACAGACCAGGAGCCGCTCATCATTTCGTCGAGCACGAGCTTCCGCCCCGTGGACGTGAAGGTCGGACCCGACGGCGCGATCTGGGTGGCGGACTGGTTCAACCCGATCATCGGACACTATCAGGCGAGCTTCCGTCATCCCGATCGCGACAAGGCGCACGGCCGCATCTGGCGCATCACGGCGAAAGGCCGGGCGCTCACGCCGTTGCCGAAGCTCGCGGGCGCATCCGTCGCCGACCTGCTCGAACAGCTCAAGTCCGGCGAACGCTGGACGCGTTACCAGGCCAAGCGCCTCCTCGCCGAGGCCGACCCGCGCGAGGTGACGCACACGCTCGGGCTTTGGCTGAATCAACTCGACGCCACCGCGCCCGGTTACGAGCACGTGCTCTTCGAGGCGCTCGGCGTTTATGCTTCGCACGAAATCGTCGAGCCGGCGCTGCTCGTGAAATTGCTCCACGCTAAAGATCCCGGCGCGCGCGCCTACGCCACCGAGATGGCCGGCCGCTGGCATGATCGTTTGCCGAACCCGCTCCCGATTCTCGCGCCGATGACGCTCGATCCGAATCCGCGCGTGCGGCTCGCGGCCGTCGTCGCGCTCGCGCAGATTCCGCGCGCCGAGTCCGTGTCGCTCGCCGCCGCCGTCGTGGACAAGCCGATGGATTACTTCCTCGACTACGCGCTCAAGCAGGCCGTCCACGTCCTCAAGCCGCACTGGCTCCCCGCGCTCAACGCCGGCACGCTCGCGCTCCTGCACGCGCCCAAGCGCCTCGAGTTCGTGCTGCGCGCCGACGCCTCGGCCGACACGCTCGCGCTCGTGCGCGCGCAACTCGCGAGCGCCTCGCTGCCGCGTTCGACGCGCGAGGCGTTCCTCACCACGCTTGCCGAGGCGGGCGAGCCGGCCGACCTCGCGCTCGTGTTGGATGGGAAAAATTATGTGATCGGCGGCGCGCCCGACGCGGAGTTCCACGCGCAACTGCTCGGCACGCTCGCGAAGGCCGCGCGCTCGCGCAACCTGCGGCCGTCCGGCGATCTCGCGGCGCAGTTGAAACCGCTGCTCGCGAAGCCCGACGAAAAACTCCGCGCCGCCGCGCTGCGTCTCGCCGGCGCGTGGAAGGTCGAGCCGCTGCGGAGCGAGTTGAGAAAAATCGCCGAGGCCGATGGCTCGAATGAAATCGTCCGGCCCGCCGCCATCGAGGGACTCGCCGCGCTCGGTGGCAAGCCGTCGCTCGATGCGCTCACCAAACTCACCGCGCCCGCGCAGCCGCCCGTCGTGCGGCTCGCCGCGATCATTGGCCTCGTGTCGCTCTCACCCACGAACGCCGCCGAGCACGCCGCCGCCTTTCTCGCGACCGACGCGAGCGCGCCCGCGGTGGATTCGCTTTTGCCCGCGTTCCTCCAGCGCAAGGGCGGCCCCGCCGCGCTCGCGGCCGCGTTCACCGCGCACCCGCCCGCGCGCGACCCTGCGCGCTCCGCGTTGCGCCTGATGAATTCCGTCGGCCGCCAGGATTCCGAACTCATCGCCGCGCTCACAAAGGCCGCGGGCCTCGACGGCGAACCGCTCCGCCTCGACGCGGAGCAGACGCGCGTGCTCGCCGCCGAAGTTCTCGCGACGGGCGACGCGGCGCACGGCGGCGAAATTTTCCGCCGCACCGAACTCGGCTGCACCACCTGCCACGCCGTCGCCGGTGTCGGCGGCAACATCGGTCCCGACCTCGGCGCGATCGGCCGCGCGCAGCCGCTCGACTTCATCATCGGCGCTGTGCTCGAACCGAATCGCGAGGTGAAGGAAGGCTTCGAGGCCATCGAGGTGATGACCAAGGACGGCGAATCGTATCAGGGCTTCCGCGTGCGTGTGGACCGGGCGGAGACGGTGCTGCGTGATCCGCTCCAGCAGCGCGAGGTGAAAATTCCCGCCGCGAAAATCGCTTCGCAAAAAACCATCGGCTCGCTCATGCCGCCCGGTTTGGTGAACGGTCTCACGCGCGCCGAGTTGCGCGACCTCTTCCGCTACCTCGCGGAGTTGGGGAAACCGAAATGATGAGCGCGCGTGTTTGGCGTGTTTGGTGTCCACCCTTCAGGGCGTCACTCGGCCCGGACACGCTGAAGCGTGGACACCGAACGCGGGCGGGGCGCGCGGTAGGGACGCGCTTCATCCGCGTCCCCATCTGCCACGCGGAGCGTGGCGCGAGCGCAGCGAGCATCTCGGCCGTGGTGCTTGCTTGGCCCAGGATGCTCACTCCGCTCGCCTCGCTTCGCTCGAAATGGGGACGCGGGTGGAACGCGTCCCTACCGCTCGCCCTTCTCCTCGCCGCAAATTTCTGCGGAGCCTTTTCTGCGGCGGTTGCGGCTGGCTGGACCAACTCCGCCGTGAAGCTCGCGGACCTCGACGCCGCGGCGTTCGCGCAATGGGTCGAGGGCGCGGAGTCACCCACGCCGGTGCGCGAGGGGCCGCCGCACGTCGTGTGGACGGAACGGACGGCGCCCGGCTACGGCGGCGCGAATTTCGGCGATACGAAATCTCCCGGCCCGCGGCATCTGCGCATCGGTTTCAATTCGGCGGTGAGCACCGGCACCGTGCTCACGCGCGGCGGCGGTGCGCTCAGCGTGCTCAGGCCGGGTGCGCCGTATCCCGGCAAGCTCGACGACGATTCGCAATGGCTCGCGGCCGAGCGCGTGACGGACGGGAAAATTTCCCGCGCCGAGGCGGGCCGCGAGGACTACGCGGTGTGGTCGTTGCCGCCGGGCACGAGCACGCGCGCGTTGCGCTTCACGCACACGGCGGAGGCGACGGAGAAAAATTTCGCCGGCTGGCTTGGCTCCATTTTTGTTTCGAGCGAGCGCCTCGTGAACGTCGCGCCGCAGGCCGTCGCTTCGGCGAGCGCGAATCCGCAGAAGGCCGGCCTGCTGAACAACGAATCGCACGACCACACGTGGGGCACGTGGGACAACTTCGAGGAGTCCGGCACGCCGCTCGTGTCGGAGCGCGCGCCCGAGGTGACGCTCGTGTGGCCGCGCGCGGTGACGTTGCGCGGACTGAGCGCGCTCTGGGCCGGCTTCGGCGCGTGCGAGGTGAGCGCGTTCGTCGGCCCGTCAGAGAAGCATCCGAAGGAAGGCGCCGCCGCGGACTGGCGCGCGGTCGGAAATTTTGACCGGCTCGAAAACCAATACACCTCGCCGCTCGGCGTGAACTGGCTGCCGTTCGCCGAGCCGGTCACCACGCGCGCCGTGCGCGTGCGCCTCACGAAGGTCACGACGCCGCGGCATCCGCACCTCGACACGGCGACCAAGGACGGCCGCCGCGTGTGGCTCGGCGAGTTGATGGCGCTGTCGTCGCTCGATGCCGCGCCGCTCGCGTCGGCGATTCTGCCGGCGGCAGAGCAGGGGACGCATCCGCCGATTCCGATTCGCTTCACGCTGAAGGCCGCGGGCTACGTGACGCTCGTCATTGACGACGCGCGCGGCGTGCGCGTGCGCAATCTCGTGAGCGAGACGTTTTTCCCCGCCGGCGAAAATGTCGCGTGGTGGGACGGCACCGACGATCTCGCGCGCGATCACGAGGCGGCGAAGCACGGCATTTATCACGTGCCGGGAAAGTTTGTCGCGCCGGGCAGCTATCGCGTGCGCGGCATCTGGCACAAGGACGTGGAACTGCGCTACGAGTTTCCGATTTACACCGCCGGCAGTCCCGCGTGGAACACCGAGGACAAGACCGGCGGCTGGCTCGCGAACCACACGCCGCCCGCCGCCGCGCTGTTCGTGCCGGGCGCGCGCGCGCCGGGCGGGCAGCCGCTGATTTTTCTCGGCAGCTACGTGAGCGAGGGCACGCACGGCCTCGCGTGGGTGAATCTTGACGGCAAAAAAATCGGCGGCGTGAACTGGCTCGGGGGCAACTGGACCGGCGCGCCGTTCCTCGCGCGCGACGACGGCCCGCGCGCCGTCGAGGGCGTCCACGCCTACGCCGGCTCGGTGTGGCAGAACGACCGCAATAAACCGGAGGCCGAGCTGCGCATCAGCGCGCTCACGTCGAAGGGTGACAAGCTGGTGCTCAAGCACACGTGGCCACTGGCCAAGCTCGTGAGCAAACAAGCCGAGCACAATGTGGCGGAGGAAATGGGCGGCTTCGCGGTGCGCGACGGTTTGGTCGTGGTGAGTCTGAAGCGCGCGGGCAAATTGCTTTTCGCTGAAGCGCGCGGCGGGAAAATTCTCGGCGAGGTGAGAATGGAAAGTCCGCGCGGTGTGGCGTTCGACCACGAGGGAAAGCTGCTGGTTTTGTCGGGCACGAGTCTGCGCCAGCACACCATGCGCGGCGTGCCGCAGGCACCGGCGCTGGACGACGGGAAAATTCTGGTTGGCGAACGCGTCGGCGCAGGCCTCACCCCTCACCCCGGCCCTCTCCCCGTTGAGGGGAGAGGGGGAGCGCAACGGGCGCCAGTTGCGGAACCGGCGGCCAGCGGCGAGCGGACTCCCGAACCGGCCTCCCTCTCCCCTCAACGGGGAGAGGGATCGAGGGTGAGGGGTGAGGCCGCGAGTGGCGCGTTGTTCTCCGCCGCGTCTCCGCAATTCAACGGACGCTCCTTCGACGACCCGCAGCAGCTCGCGCTCGACGAGGCGGGAAATATTTTTGTCTCCGACCGCGGGCGCAGTCATCAGGTGAAAGTTTTTTCCGCGGATGGAAAATTTCTCCGCGCCATCGGCAAGCCCGGCGTTCCGGCGGCGGGACCGTATGACGAGTTGCGGATGAACAATCCGAACGGGCTCACCGTGGACGAGCGCGGGCGCGTGTGGGTCGCGGAGACGGACGACCAGCCCAAGCGCGTGAGCGTGTGGACGGGCGACGGAAAATTTGTGCGCGCGTTCTACGGCCCGGCGGAATACGGCGGCGGCGGGCGGCTCGATGCGGAAGACAAGACGCAGTTTCATTATCACGGCATGACCTTCCGACTCGACTGGGCGCGCGGCGGATTTCAGTTGGAGAAAATTTTCTACCGCGCCGACGCGCAACCGATGCCGCTGGCGGTCCGCAACGGGCCGCCCGAGCAGACCTTCACGCGCGGCGGGCGGCGCTACTTCGCGAACTGTTTCAACAGCAGCCCGACCGGCGGCGCAGGCGGGGCGTTCATCTTCATCGAACGCGACGGCGTCGCGGTGCCGGCGGCGG
>JACQFS010000082.1 GCA_016199935.1 Verrucomicrobiota bacterium | reverse complement strand
CGCCTGCACGATGCGCTTCACCGGAGCGCCGCAGCGGAGGCACGGTTTGCCGGCGCGATCGTAAACCCGAAGCCGTTCCTCGTAGTAATCCGGCGCACCCGCCGCGCGGCCGTAGTAGAAGAGGCCGTCGGATTTTCCGCCGCGACCGAAACTCAGCGGCACGGTGCTGCCGAGGCGCACCGCTTCCGCGAGCACTGCGCGGATGGCGGCCCAGAGCCGAGCGACTTCCGCTGGCTTCAATCCGTCCGCGCGCCGC
The DNA here is from genome assembly GCA_016199935.1 of Verrucomicrobiota bacterium. Lineage (GTDB taxonomy): Bacteria > Verrucomicrobiota > Verrucomicrobiia > Limisphaerales > JACQFS01 > JACQFS01. The sequence goes on along the minus strand of JACQFS010000082.1, from coordinate 25,473 downwards.
TTGGGTGAGAGGCGCGCGACGAAGCACGCCTCGCTCGCGTAGATATTCCCGACGCCGGCGACGAGCGACTGGTCGAGCAGTTTCACCTTGATCGCTTGCGACGAGCGCCCGAGCGCGGCGGCGAATTCTCCGGGGACGGTTTGGAAATCCGCCGGCTCGGGGCCGATTCGGTCGAGCGCGCCCGTGTCGAGCGTGAAGCGGCCGAAGTAGCGCGTGTCCTCGAAGACGAAGCGCGTCCGGCCGAGGCCGAGCACCACGGCCGCGTGCTTGGGCAGCGGTGCTGCGTGCGGCTGGAGAAACATCCGGCCTGTCATGCCAAGGTGGCCGAGCAGGCGCAACGGTGGCGCGCCCCGGCGCGGCTTGAACTCGAACACGAGATACTTCGCACGACGCGTCACGCCGCGAAACGTGGCACCAGCGAGGGCTGCGCGGAGTTTGCGTTCGGAGGTCGCGCCCAGAACCCGCGCGCGGCGCACCTCGACGGCGCGGATAGTTTTCCCGCGCAGCAGCGGCGCGAGGTGGCGGACGAGGACTTCAACTTCAGGAAGTTCAGGCATGGAAAAGTTTCAGCCGTAGCGATACGGCGCGGAGAGGGAGAAGGTGTTCGGCAGATGCCGGACCTCACACACCGCGCCGTCGGCGAGCAGCACCTCCACGATGTCGAAGCGGATTTTCACCGGCGGATTGCGGAGGAGCTTCAGGTAATCAAGCGCGGTGAGCGAAAGGAGACGGCGCTTGCGCGAATTCACGGCGGCGGCGGGGCGCGTCCATCCCCCGGACGAGCGCGTCTTCACCTCGGCGAACACGAGGCAGTCGCCGTCGCGCAAGACGAGGTCAATCTCGCCGCGGTCGGAGCGGAAGTTGGCGGTGAGAAATTTCAAACCCGCGCGCCGGAGATGCCGGCGCGCGGCGCGTTCGCCGAGCCGGCCGCGGCGGAGATGCTCCGGCTCGTCAGCCTTGATGAGCGCGGACTTGAGTCGCTGCCAGAGGTTCATTGGGGAAAAATTCCGGCTCGGGTTTGCGGATCGGCGCGAAGCTGCGGCGATGGATCGCACACGGCCCGAACGCGGCAAGCGCGGCAAGATGCCCGGCGGTGCCGTAGCCCTTGTGGCCGGCGAAACCGTAGGCGGGAAATTGCCGGTCGTAGTCGAGCATGAGCCGGTCGCGCGTGACCTTCGCGAGCACGCTCGCGGCGGCGATGGAGTAACTGCGCGCGTCGCCCTTCACGAGCGCGGTCTGGTGCGCGCCGAGTTCGGGCACGGGCCGGCCGTCCACGAGCAGGTGCGCGGGTGGGGCGGAAAGTTTCGCGACGGCGTCCTGCATCGCGCGGTGCGTGGCGCGCAGGATGTTGATGCGATCAATCGTCACATGATCCACCCCGGCGATGCCGAAGGCGACCACTTCCTGCTGCACGAGAAACTCAAAGAACGCGTCGCGCTGCGGTTCGGTGAGTTGCTTGGAGTCGTTCAGCCCTTTCAACTCGCCCGGCAATCCATCGCGAATCCAGTCGGCCGGAAAAATTACCGCCGCCGCGACGACCGGGCCGGCGAGCGGCCCGCGCCCGGCCTCGTCCACGCCGGCGATGCGCGTGCAACCGGCGGCGAGAAGTTCGCGCTCGAAATGGAAACGGCTGACCGCGGGCATGGCGGGCTAGTTTTTCGGCGGAGCGAGCCGCTCCAGCAGCGTGTCGAGGATGCGCGAGGAGGCGATGAGCGAGACGGCGCAGAAAATTCCCTTCGCGAGAAAATACCACGCGAATGGGTCGTTCTTGAAGTGGCCGTCGAACACCTCGTTGCCGAGCAGGAACACATACACGCAGATGCCGAACACGAGGACGGCGGCAACAGTGGCGAGCGGGCGGATGGATTTCATGAGCGGCGGACGGATCGGAACATTTACGGCAACGGCGACGACGCCTCTGTGCGGCAAGCGCGGTGATTGTTCAACGCCAAAAGGAAAAAACCAGGCGGGGCACACGGCGCCCGCCTGGTGGAAAAGCGATGGAGCGGATGGCGGCTACTTCGACGGGGCCGAGGCCACTACCAGTTCCTTCACGAAGGTCGCGCCCTTGCCGATGCGCTTGCGGAGGTAGGTGAGCTTGGCGCGGCGGACGTCGCCCTGACGCTCGACCTCGATCTTGTCCACGCGCGGCGAGTGCAGCGGGAAGACGCGCTCCACGCCCTCGCCGTAGCTGATGCGGCGGACGGTGAAGGTGGCGTTGAGCCCGTGGCCGCGGCGGCCGAGCACGATGCCGGTGAAAATCTGGATCCGCTCCTTGTCGCCTTCGACGACCTTGGTGTGGACGCGCACGGTGTCGCCCACGTTGAACTTGGGGTTGTCCTTCCGATATTGTCCGGATTCGATTTTGTCGAGCAATGCCTGGTTCATAAATTTTTTGCTTTCGTTTTCTTCGGCGTCTTCTTTTTGTCAACGCCTTCGGTTTCTTCGTTCACCAAATCTGGCCGCCGCTGTCTCGTCCGCGCCGCCGCCTGCGCCCGCCGCCATTTCTCGATCTCGGCGTGGTTGCCGCCCATCAGCACGTTTGGCACTTTCATCCCGCGAAATTCCGCGGGCCGCGTGTAGTGCGGATACTCGAGCTGCCCGTGACTGAACGACTCGTCCGCCGAACTCGCGTCGTCGCCGAGCGCGCCCGGCAGCAGCCGCGTCACCGCGTCAATCACCACCATCGCCGGCAGCGCGCCGTTGGTCAGCACGTAGTCGCCGATGGACAATTCGTCGTCCGCCAGCGCTTCACGGATGCGTTCGTCGAATCCCTCGTAGCTGCCGCAGACGAGCACGAGGTGTTTGGCCCCGGCCAGTTCGCGCGCCACAGCTTGGTTGAACACCCGGCCCGACGGTGTGAGCAGGATGACTTTCGTGTCATCGGTCGCCAGCGATTCGACGGCTTCAAAGAGCGGTTCCGGCTTGAGCACCATTCCGGGGCCGCCGCCAAAGGGCCGGTCGTCCACCGTCTTGTGCCGGTCGTGCGTCCAGTCCCGCAACTGGTGGATCCGCAACTCGAGCAGACCGGCCTTCCGCGCGCGCTGGATGATGCTCTCGTCCAGCGGCCCGGCAAACATGCCGGGAAAAAGTGTGAGCACGTCAATCTTCATGCTCGTGGTCGCAACCGCTCCGGGTCGCGCGAATCTCAGGCCGCGCCGTCCTCGACGATCTCGAACGAGCAGCGCAGCCCCTGCTTGGCCGCGCCCACCTGCATCAATCCGCGGATGCACTGGATCGTCGCGCCCTGCTTGCCGATGATCGTGCCGACATCCGAGGGATGCAGGCGCAACTCAAACAACGTCGCCCCGCCGCGATCCACCGGCGTGACGGTCACCGCGTCGGGCCGGTCCACCAGCCCCTTGACGACGTATTCCAGGAACGCCTGCATGGGCTCGCTCCAAAAAACTCAGGCGGCGACGACGACGGCCGCGGCGCGGCGCGCCTTGCGGATGAAGCTCGCGACCGTGTCGGACGGCTGGGCGCCGACGCTGATCCAATACTCGGCGCGAGCGAGATCGAACTTCACGTTCTCGCCCTTGTTGAGCGGATGGTAGGTGCCGATCTCTTCAATGAACTTGCCGTCGCGCGGGCTGCGCCCGTCGGCGACCACGATGCGGAACACGGGCGAGTTCAACGCCCCGACCCGCTTCAACCGAATTTTGACTGCCATAGTTTTATTGCTTGGCCGCGACTTGAGGAAAATGATTCGCCTCACCGCCGCGGCGGTTTTTCACAAAGGACGCGCAAGGTAGTAACCACGTGCGGGGTTGGCAAGTTCTGATTTCTCCCGAATGGGCGCGGGAAAACACCCGCCGCGCACGGCCGCCAGCACGGCCGATTGACTTTGCCCGCGCCGCTCCTAACTTCCCCGCCGCGCATGGCCACCAAGCAAACGCCGCCCGTCCTCCGCCTCCGCGGCGTCCGCCAAAACAATCTCAAAGGCTTCGACCTCGACCTGCCGCTGGGCTGGCTCATCGTCATCACCGGCCTGAGCGGCTCGGGCAAAAGCTCGCTCGCCTTCGACACGCTCTACGCCGAAGGGCAGCGCCGCTACATCGAGACCTTCTCGCCTTACGCGCGGCAGTTCTTCGACCGCATGGACAAGCCGGCCGTGGACCGCATCGAGGGCATCCCACCCGCGATCGCGCTGGAGCAGCGCAACTCCGTCCGCACCACGCGCTCGACCATCGGCACGATGACGGAAATCTGCGATCACCTGAAAGTGCTGTGGCCGCACCTGGCGCAGTTGCATTGCCGGAAATGCGGCGCGGCCGTGCGGAAGGATTCGCCCGCGCAAATTTGGGAGGCCGTAAACACGGAACGCGGAGCGCGGAGCGCGGAACCGGGCAAGGATCCAGTCGGTGCGGCTGAAGTCCTCATCACCTTCGATGTTCCTGTGTCGGAAAGGCTCGGCCTCGCGGAGTCGCTCGCACTCATCGGCAAGCAGGGCTACCAACGACTGCTGGTCGAGGGCCACGCGGTCCGGCTCGAAGAACTTTCCGCCTCCGTTGACTCGTCGCGCATCGGCGCCTCGCTCACGGTGATTCAGGATCGCCTCAAACTTTCCCGCGCGCACCGCGCGCGTTTCGTCGAGGCGTGCGAGCAGGCGTATCATTTCGGCAAGGGCAAACTGGCGGTTCATCTTTTCACCGACTCAAAACTCAAAACTCAAAACTCAAAACCTTTTTCCAGCCGCCTCCACTGCGCCGCGTGCGACCTCGAGTATCGCGAGCCGACGCCCGCGCTCTTCAGCTTCAACCACCCGCTCGGCGCGTGCCCGAACTGCAAGGGCTTCGGCCGCGTCATCACCATTGACTACCACCGCGCGCTGCCCGACCGCGCAAAGTCGCTCGCCGGCGGCGTGGTAAAACCGTGGCAGACCGCCACCGGCGCCGAGTGCCAGACGGACTTGCTCAAGACGTGCAAGAAACGCGGCGTGCCGACCGGCATTCCCTTCGCGCAACTGCCCGACGAGCAACAGCGCTGGATCATCGAGGGCGACCCTGGCTACCAACACGGCGACCCGGCGCACTCGTGGCCGCGCGCGTGGTATGGCGTGAAGGGTTATTTCCGCTGGCTCGAGAGCAAGGCCTACAAAATGCACGTGCGCGTGCTGCTCTCGCGCTACCGCGCCTACTCGCGCTGCCCCGCGTGCGACGGACAGCGGTTCAATGCGGACTCGCTGCTTTACCGAGTGCGGAATGCGGAGTGCGGAATGAGGAATGGAAAGGCCAGCCTCACGCTCGCCGATTTCTACGCGCTGCCGGTGCGCGACGCGCTTGCGTTCATCGAGGCGCTGTCGGCCGCGCGCCACGCCGCACTCCGCACGGCGCGCTCCGCACTCACCGACCCCGTGGCGCTCGCGCTGGCCGAGGTGCGCACGCGCCTCGCCTATCTCGCCGAGGTCGGGCTGGGCTACCTCACGCTCGATCGTCCGACGCGCACGCTCAGCGGGGGCGAGACCGAGCGCGTCAATCTCACCACCTGCCTCGGCACTCGGCTGGTGAACACGCTCTTCGTCCTCGACGAGCCGAGCGTCGGGCTGCACCCGCGCGACACGGAGCGGCTCGTGAAAATTCTCCAGCGCCTCCGCGACACCGGCAACACCGTCGTCGTCGTCGAGCACGAGGCCGCCGTGATGCGCGCCGCCGATCAGATCGTGGACCTCGGCCCCGGCCACGGCGAGAGCGGCGGCGAACTCGTCTTCCAAGGCAGTTTCGCGAAACTCCTCCGCGCCCGCGGCACGCTCACGGGCGAGTATCTCAGCGGGCGTCGGGAGATTGAAATCCCCGCGCGCCGCCCGGTTCCATCACTCCGCACTCCGCACTCCACACTCCGCATTTCCAACGCGACGCTCCACAATCTTTGCGACCTCTCGGTGGAAATTCCACTCGGCCGTTTCGTCTGCCTCAGCGGCGTGAGCGGCTCGGGAAAAAGCACGCTCGCGCGCGAAATTCTTTTCCCACTGCTCGACGCGCGGCTGAAGGAAAAATCCTCGGGAGCCAGTTCTGCTGACGCGCCGGTTTCAGCCGCGACGAATCCGCAGGCCGACGGCGAGGAGACCGCGGCGCACGAAGTCCTCACCACCGCGCGGCTCGACGGCTGGCAATCGCTCGGTCGCGTGTTGCTCGTCGATCAGTCGAGCCTGGGGCGCACGCCGCGCTCGAATCCGGCGGTGTATGTCGGCGCGTTCGATCACCTCCGCGAAGTGTTCGCCGCCACGAGCCTCGCGAAGCAGCGCGGGCTCAACGCGAGCGCGTTCAGTTTCAACTCCGCCGCCGGCCAGTGCGGTCGTTGCCGCGGCGCGGGCTTCGAGAAAATTGAGATGCAATTTCTCTCCGACGTTTTCATCCGCTGCCCCGAGTGCCACGGCCGCCGGTATCGGGGGCATATCTTGGAAGTCAAAGTTTCGGGTTCCGGGTTTCGAGTTTCGAGTTCACCCGTTGCCTCCGCGATCACCAACCCGAAACCCGAAACCCGAAACCCGAAGCCCCCCGCGTGGTCCATCGCCGACACGCTCGAAGCCACCGTGGACGAAGCCATCGCCTTCCTCGGCGGCTTCGGTGATTCGCGCCACGCGGCGCGCGCGGCGGAGAAGTTGCGGCTCTTGCAGGACGTGGGCCTCGGCTACCTCCGCCTCGGCCAGCCGATCAACACGCTCTCCGGCGGCGAGAGCCAGCGGCTCAAACTTGTCGCGCATCTCGCCGAGCATGGCGTGGGGGGCGCCAACTCCGGATCTCCCTCAACCGCCAACGGAAGTCAGAGCCTCCTTACGTCGGCTGCTACGCTTTTCATCTTCGACGAGCCCACAACCGGCTTGCACTTCGATGACGTCGCGACATTGCTGAAAGTTTTCCATCGGCTCGTGGGCGCCGGCCATTCGTTGATCGTCATCGAGCACAATCTCGACGTGATCAAGTCCGCGGACTGGGTCATCGACCTCGGCCCCGGCGCCGGTGACGAAGGCGGCCGGCTCGTCGCCGCCGGCCACCCGGAAGATGTGGCCCTGTGCGCCGCCAGTCACACCGGTCGCTTCCTCGCCGAGGCTCTCCGCGATTGACATTGGCGACGCAAAAGATGGCGGGGGATTGGGGAAAACTTTCACTTGCATTCGCATGTCGGAGGCAGAGATTGCGCTCAATCCAAACGCGCGCGTTCAACGGAACCGCTCTTCAAGCAGCCTCCGCCCGACGCGCCGCCCGAAAGACATGGAAGCGCTGCAATTTATGTCCGCAAATGAACCGGCCCGCCGGTTTGGGGTGACGGTCGCTTACGAGGACGACCCGACGCGCGACCGTGCGCTGCGGCTGTGCAATCACCTTGCCGCGCAACTCGTGGGGGAAGTGCAGTTCGATTGCACTTGGTGGAAATTTTCCTTCCTCCCCGATCCCGTGATCGCGATGCAGGCTGAACGCGCCGCGAGCGAAGCCGACATGGTCATCATCTCCGCCGCAGCGGGAAACGAGCTGCCCCAAACTCTCACGCACTGGATCGAGCAGTGGATTCCCCATCGGAAAATCGGCCCCTCCGCACTCGTCGGCCTCATCGGTCCGGCCGACGCCGCGCATCAGGGGCTTTCGCCCCGGCATAATTTCCTGCGCGACGTCGCCGCGCGCGCCGGGATGGACTACCTGCCGGAAGGCGTCTTCACCCCGGGGACGCTCTCGGCCAGCTCGCTCCGGGCCGTCGAGGAACGCGCCGAGGTCATCTCGCCGGTCCTCGATGAAATCCTCACCGCCGAACATCCGATGCGCGAGTGGGGACTCAATGAGTAAGCTCCAGGAGCCAAGTTCCAAGCTCCAGGGAAGCTCCAAACTCCAAGCCCAAAAGTCCGAACCGGTGATCACTCGATCATTGGAAACGAACGGAGAAATTCCCAGGGAGCGCATTTAGCTGACGGTCGGACGCGCCTTGAGATTTGCGGCTTGGAATTCCCCTGGAGCTTGGAGATTGGTCCTTGGAGCTTCACGCGCGGCACCCGCGACTCGCGCTCTTCACTTGGCCCCACCCGCCGCGCGTGCTACCTCTGCCGGCCGATGAAAGGCCTGCTCAACGATTCCGCGCCCGACGCCATCTGCATCCACGGCGCGCGGCATCACAATCTGAAAAACATTTCGCTCGCGATTCCGCGCGGGAAATTTGTGGTCGTCACCGGCGTGAGCGGCAGTGGCAAGAGCACGCTCGCGTTCGATCTGCTCTTCGCCGAGGGCCAGCGGCGCTTCCTCGATTCGATGAGCGCCTACGCGCGGCAGTTCGTCGAGCAACTCGCCCGGCCCGACGTGGACCTCATCACCGGACTGCCGCCCACGGTGAGCATTGAGCAGAGCACCTCGCGCGGCGGTGGCAAGAGCACCGTCGCGACCGTCACGGAGATTCACCACTTCCTCCGCCTGCTCTTCGCCAAGCTCGGGACGCAGCACTGCCCCGACTGCGGCGTGCCCGTGGTGCCGCAGACGCGCGACCAGCTCGGCGCGCAGTTGCGGGAGGAAATGAAACGCCGCGGCGACCTGCTGCTGCTCGCGCCCGTGGTGAAAAACCGCAAAGGCTTTCACACCGACGTCGCCGAATGGGCTGCGCAGCACGGCTACGCCGAGGTCCGCGCCGACGGGAAAATTTTTACGACCAAGGAAAAGTTCCGCCTCGACCGCTTCAAGGAGCACGACGTGGAGATCGTGACCGGCGTGCTCGAAGCTAAGCCGCGCAAGGTAGGGCGCGGTGTCCTCACCGCGCCGCGAACGCCCGCAGACTCCCGACGGCGCGGTGAGGACACCGCGCCCTACCCGCCTCAGAAGACACCGCAGCAACTCGTGGACGAAACACTCGACCTCGGCAAGGGCGTCCTCTACGCGCTCGACAACCACGGCCGGCTCTCCATCCACTCCACTGAACGCGCGTGTCCGAAGTGCGCGCGTTCGTTCGCGCCGCTCGACCCGAAAAATTTCAGCTACAACTCCGCCCAGGGCTGGTGCCCGCGCTGCCGCGGCTTCGGCGAATTGTTCCACCTGCCCGACGTGGAGCGCGGCGCGGACGCCGACTCCATTGAGGAAAGCTGGTGGCGCTGGGCCGCCGACCGCGAGGTCTGCCCCGAGTGCCACGGCGCACGCCTCAACCCGCTCGCCCGCGCGGTGCGCCTGGATCTCGGAGCGCAGAGCTCCAGCTCTGCGCGAAAAAAGAAACGCGCCGAGCTGGAGCTCCGCGCTCCGACGATTGACGCCTTCAGCGCGATGTCCGTCTCGCGCGCGAACGAATTCTTTTCCCAACTCAAACCCGCCGGCCGCGCGGCCGAGATCGCGCGCGACATCCTTCCCGAGATTCGCGAGCGGCTGAAATTTCTCCGTGAAGTCGGGCTGCACTACCTCCAACTCGGCCGCGGCGTCACCACGTTGAGCGGCGGCGAGGCCCAGCGCATCCGGCTCGCCGCACAACTCGGCTCCAACCTCAGCGGCGTTCTCTACGTGCTCGACGAGCCGACCATCGGCCTGCACTCGCGCGACAACGAGCAACTGCTCGCCGCACTCGCCAAACTCCGCGCGCGCGGCAATTCACTCGTGGTCGTCGAGCACGACGAGGCGACGATGCGCCGCGCCGATTGGATCGTGGACCTCGGCCCCGGCGCCGGCGTGCGCGGCGGCGAAGTGATCGCGAGCGGGCCGTTGAAGCAGATTCTCCGCGATCACCAGTCGCTTACGGGGCAGTTGCTCGGGTTGAAGAAAAAATATCCAACGCGGGGAGAGCGGCGAGCGGTGGAAATGGCCGATGGCAAATGGCCGATGGCAAAGAGCCGTGGTTCGCCGGTCGGCTCGGCTCATTCGTCATTCGTCATTCGTCATGCGCCCACCCTCACCCTCCGTGACGCCACGACCAACAATCTAAAAAAACTCACCGTCCATTTTCCGCTGAACCGCTTCGTGGTCGTCACCGGCGTGAGCGGCTCGGGCAAGAGCACGCTCGTGCGCGAGTGCCTGCTGCCCGCCATCCGCGCCGCGCTCAACTCGAAACCCAAAACCCGGAACCCGAAACTCCGCGCCCTCACCGGCCACGAATCGCTCGGGGCCGTCCACGAGGTGGACCAGTCGCCGATCGGCCGCACGCCGCGCTCGACGCCCGCGACCTACGTGGGTTTCTTCGATGACATCCGCGCGCTGTTCGCGCAGTTGCCGGAGGCGCGGCTGCGCGGCTACGGGCCGGGGCGGTTCTCGTTCAACAGCGCGCAGGGCCGCTGCCCCGGGTGCGAGGGCGCGGGCGAGATCAAGGTGGAGATGAGTTTTCTCCCGCCGGCTTTCGTGCGCTGTGAGGCGTGCGGCGGCGCGCGCTTCAACCGCGAGACGCTCGACATTCTCTACGCCGGCAAAAGCATCGCCGACGTGCTCGACCTGAGCGTGGCCGATGCGCTGGAATTTTTCGCGGCGCATCCGCGCATCCGCCGTCCGCTCGAAGCGCTGCGCGACACGGGCCTCGACTATCTCAAGCTCGGCCAGACCAGCCCCACGCTCAGCGGCGGCGAGGCGCAACGCGTGAAGCTCGTCACGCATCTGCTCGGCGGCCTGCGGCCCGCGCCGGATCGGATCGGGGTTCAAAGTTCAAAGTTCAAGGTTCAGGGTTCAAAGTTGTTCGTCCTCGAAGAGCCGACCATCGGCCTGCACATGAGCGACGTGAACCGCCTCGTCGAGGTGCTCCAGCGGCTCGTCGAAGCCGGCCACTCGGTGATCGTCATCGAGCACAACCTTGACCTCATCGCCGAGGCCGACTGGGTGATTGACCTCGGCCCCGAGGGTGGCGACGGCGGCGGGCGCATCGTCGCGCAGGGCACGCCTGAGCAGGTGGCGCGCAGTTCGCGCTCGCACACGGGCCGGTTCCTCCGCACCTTTCTCGGCAACGCGTGAGCTCCCATTACGAAGAGACTTTCGAGGGCGAAACTTTTCTCCGCCTGCCGCCCGGCCAGCGCCATGAGGTCATCTGCGCGCGCCTGCACAACGCCGTCCGTCGCGCGCTCGCGCCGACCGCGCCCGCGCAACTCGCGCCCACGCGCACGATCGTCCAGGTTTCCGCCGGCACCTTCACACGACCCGACCTCGCGCTCGTGATCGCCGCCAATGCCAAGCCGTTCCTCATCGCCGAGATCGTCGAGGCCGGCGATCACCATTCGGACACGGTGATCAAAAAACAATTCTACGAGGACGCGCGCGTGCCGCGGCTGTGGATGGTGGACCCGCGCTACAACAACGTGGAGGTGTATCACGCCGGCCCGCACGGCCTGGCGCTGCGGCACATTCTCGCGGGCGAGGAATTTCTGACCGAGGCCTCGCTGCCGTCGCTCAAGCTCGCGGTGAAGGAGTTGTTTGCGGAGTAACTCTCCCTCTCCCCTTGGGAGAGGGCCGGGGTGAGGGCGTGCTCGCGAGGATCATTCGATTGACGATGGCCACTGGATTTCACTTCGGGGCCGCCGCGCCCGTCATCGGCACGAACCTCACCGCCATGATTTCGCGTTGAAAAACTTTCCCGTGCTGCTTTTCGAGCAGGACCAACTGCTGCGGCTCGCCGCTCTCACCGATCGGAATCATCATGCGTCCGCCCTCCCGCAACTGCTCCACCAGCGGCGCCGGCACATGATCGGGCGCGCACGTGACGATGATCGCGTTGAACGGCGCGGCCTCGGGCCAGCCCGCGTGGCCATCACCGGAGCGGACATGGACATTGCGGAAACCCAGCCGGTGCAAGTCCGCCGCCGCGCGCGCGGCGAGCGGCTCGACGATCTCGATGGAGAAAACTTCCTTCACGAGCCGCGACAGCACGGCGGCCTGGTAGCCGCAGCCCGTGCCGATTTCCAAAACGCGGTCGAGCGGCTGCGGGTCGAGCGTCTCCGTCATGAACGCGACGATGAACGGTTGGGAAATCGTCTGGCCGAAGCCGATCGGCAGCGCGTGGTCCGAATAAGCCTCGCCGCGCAATTCCGGCGGCACGAACTCGTGCCGCGGCACGTCGCGCATCGCCGCCAGCACGCGGGGGTTCGCGATGTCGCGGCCGGGCGCGGCGAGTTGCTCGCGCACCATCCGCTCACTCGATTCGGTGAAGTCGTCGGTCGAGTTCATGGACTTTGCCGATGATTCTTTCCTCCAGCGTCGGTGCCCACGGGCCTGGGTGCGTGCCGCTATAACGCATCGCGGACTCGGCCTCGTAGCCGCCTTCGAGGCGCACGCGCTTGCTCGGCACGTAGCCCATCACGTCGTTGGAGTAGCCGGCGATCCAGATGGCGGCCTTGGATTTTGCGCCGAGCTCCGTTTTCAAACGCAGCGAATAGTCCACGCACGTTTCGCCGCCGATGGCCACGAGCACAATGTCGTCGCCGAAATGAATCACCTGCACGGGGCACGGATAGGTGGTCGGGAGTTTCTCGCCGGCGTCGAGCTTCGCGAGGAAACGCTTCGCGTGGCTCACCTCCATTTTGTCTTTCGAGGCGAGCCGCTTCTCGAACTCTTCGCGCGTCGGCACCTTGTCGTAATCGAGAGCAACTTTCGCAAACGCGGCGCGGAGCGGGCCCTTCACCTCACGCGGCGCGACGGTGAGCGCGGTCTCGACTCCATTCGCCAGCGCGCGGCCGTGTTGCTGGCACCAATCAATCGTGCGGCGCGGATACGGATTCTGATCGCCGCCGCAGCCCATCATGAACATCGCCACCGCGCCCGGATGTTCCGCCTGCACAAACTCCTGCGCGTAGCCGGCGTAGTCGGCGTTCCACGTGTAGAGCGCGAGCGACGTGTTGTGGCACGCGTAACCGAAAAGAACGGCGCGCAATTTTCCGTCCGCACCCGTCACGCGCAGCACGGGCACGTCATGGTCCACGGGGCCGTCGGGGTTCGGGCTGTTCGCGTAGCCGTTGGGCGTGGGCAGGCGGCGGTTCATCGCGAAGCCGGCGCGCGCGCGGGTGTAGCCGAGCTTCGCGGGCGCGAGATTGTTGAGCGCCTCGCCGATGAGGCGAAAAAGTTTTTCCTCCAACTGCTCGCCGTATTTTTCGCCTTCGGTGGTCGGCTTGACCTCGCCCTCGTCCGCCGGCATACGGCCAACACGGAACTCCGGGCCGCTGTGCGTGTGCGAGGCGTTCAAGAGCAATCCCTCGGGCGGCAGCTTGTAGGCTGCGCCGCAGCGCTTCTCCAAATTTTTCCGCAACGTGCGCGGCACGCCGATGAGATCGAGTGTGACCATCACGAGGCGCGTGCCGTGTTCATCTTCAAGCGCGAGCGCCTTGCCGTGGAGTTGCGTCTCAGCACCCTCGGCTGGCTTGGTGCGCGAGGCGTAGCCGGCCATCCAGAGGTTCGTCTGCGGCGTGAGCACCACGGTGGCGACGCCGGCTTTCCACGCCAGCTTCTCCGGCGGTGCTTTCGCCTTATCCGCGGCGACCAGTGGCAGGACGGCGAGCGACGTGAGAAAAAACAAGATGGCGGTTTTCATGGCAACGGAGTCAGGGACGCTGCGGAGAGCGGGTTCATTCGTGTGATGTCCCATGTTGTCCAGCCGTCCGGCTGCCCGCAAGATCGGCCTTTCCAACCGGCGGGCCCGCGCGTATTCACGGGCGCAACCACGGCCATCATGCACGCGCAGTTCAACGTCCCCTCCACCATCATCGTCGCCGGCGGCGCGAGCCAGCAGCTCGCCGCGCAGGCCGTGCGCCTGGGCGGACGGCGCGCGTTGCTCGTCACGGACGCGACGATGGTCGCGACTGGACTCGCCGCGCGCTGCGCCGAGCAACTCGTCGCCGCAAATATTCCGACCACGATCTTTTCGGACGTGCAGCCCGACCCGACGGATCGCAACGTCGCCGCCGGACTCGCTCTGCTTCGCCGGGAAAAGTGCGACCTCGTCATTGGCCTCGGTGGCGGCAGCCCGATGGACGCGGCCAAGGTCATCGCCGTCGCCGCGACGAACGACGCGCCGCTCCGCGACTTCGCCGGCTACCATCGCATTCCCAAACCCGGCCTGCCGCTGGTCCTGATTCCCACCACCGCGGGCACCGGCAGCGAAGTGACCAAGGCGGCCGTCATCACCGACACGGAGCGCGAGGTGAAGATGATGATGCTCGACGCGCACCTGCTCGCGAACGTGGCGCTGGTGGATTTCGAGTTGAGCCTGACCATGCCCGCGTCGCTCACGGCGCACGTCGGTGTGGACACGCTCACGCACGGCATCGAGGCATTTGTTTCGCGCAAGGCAAACGCGTTGACTGATCCGCTGGCGGAACAGTGCATCCGCCTAACCGCCGGGAATCTGCTCACCGCGTGGGCTGAACCGGGCAACCGCCCCGCGCGCGAGGCGATGATGCTCGCGGCGTGCCTCGGCGGCATGGCGTTCGCGAACAGCAGCGTGTGCCTCGTGCATGGAATGAGCCGGCCCATCGGCGCGATCTTTCACCTCGCGCACGGCCTGTCGAACGCGCTGCTGCTGCCGGAGATCACGCGCTGGTCGCTGCGCGGCGCGGTGGCGCGCTACGCGCAGGTGGCCCGTGGCGTCGGAGCCGCGCCCGCCGATGCGCCGGACGAAAGCGCGGCGGCGGCGCTGCCTGCATATCTGGAAACGTTGAACGCGCGCCTCGGCATCGGCCGCCTGCGCGATTTCATCAAGGCGGACGCGACCGTGTTCGGGCAGAAACTTCCCGCGATGGCCGAGGCCGCGCTCGCTTCCGGCAGTCCGCAGAACAATCCGGTGGTTCCCTCCGCCGACGAAATCATCGACCTCTATCGCAAAGTTTGGTAGCCTCGCCACCTCCTGACTCACTCCATGAAAACCGTGTTGCTTCTTCTCACCCTACTCACTGGCGCGCTGGCTGCGCTCGCGCAGACCGCGCCCAAGGCGACCACCAACGCAAACGTCATCGTGAAACGTGACGTCGTGTATGGCCGCGTGCTCGGCGCGGGTCTGCTCGCCGACCTCGCGCATCCCGATGATGCGGGGCCGTTCCCCGCCATCGTGTCCGTGCACGGTGGGCGCTGGGTGGCGGGATCGAAAACGGAAACCGGCGTCATCAACATCGAGCAATGGGCGGGGTTCGGCTTCTTCGCCATGTCCATTGATTACCGGCTGATCGGCGGCACGCCCGCGCCGGCGTGTTATCAGGATTTGCTCTGCGCCATCCGCTGGGTTCACGCGCACGCCGACGAATATCACATTGATCCGAAGCGCATTTTTCTCATCGGCCAGTCCGCGGGCGGCCATCTCGTGTCGCTCGCCGCGACGCTGGGCGAAGGGCCGTGGCCGCGCACCGGCGGCTGGACGAACCAGCCGTGCGATTTCCGCGGCGCGATCAGCGTGTCGGGCGCCTACGACGTGCGCCGGCTCGACTGGGGCAACGGCTGGACGCCGCCGGGCGAGGAGTTCATCGCCGCGCGCGACCTCGCCTCGCCCATCAACCACATCAACGGCTCGACCAAGCCTCTGCTCATCCTCCATTCGGACAACGACCGCTCCATCCCCATCGTGCAGGCCGTCAACATGTCGGCTGCGCTCGACAAGGCCGGGGCGCGCCATCGCTTCGTGCATTACACGGACAAGGGGCACCTCGTCGTCACGCCCGACGTGATCAAGGAGTCGCTGGCGTTCATCGAGGAAGTCGCGGGGCCAGTCGGAAAAACGCCGCGCTGACAACTCGCACCGAGACTCAATCCGCACTGGGATTCAGTTAGAGCCTCCTTACGTCGGCTGCTACCTCATTCGGTATGCCGCTTCGCCTTCGAGCGGCCGCCTTTCCAAATGTCGTATTGCGGGTCGGCATACTGCGTGAAGAAATCATCGAGGCGCTTCGCGAGTTCGGCGTGCTTCGAGTCGGTGCCGGGCTGGCCGTAAAGATTGAAGCGCTCGCGCGGGTCCGCCTTCATGTCGTAAAGCTCGAAGGGGCCGTTCGGAAAACGCGCGACGTATTTCCAATCGTCCGTCCGCACGGCGCGCGTGGTTTCCATTTCGTAAAACATCACGTTGTCCCACGGCATCGGCTCGCCGCGCAGCGCGGGGGAAAAATCGCGGCCGGGCGATTTCGGCTTCGCGGGCATCTTGTCGCCGAGGCCGAGCTGGCCGAGGACGCTCGGCAGGAAGTCGTAATTGCTAACGATGAAATCATTCGTGCGGCCCGCCGGGATTTTGCCGGGCTGCCGGAAGATGAGCGGGATTTGCATCATCAACTCATGCGCGCCCGTGGGCTTGAAGTGATCGCCCATGCCCCACATGCCGTTCTGCCCGCCCATCCAGCCCTGGTCCGACGCATAGACCACGAGCGTGTTGTCGTCGAGGCCGAGTCGCTTGAGCGCGGCCATCACCTCGCCCACGCCGTCGTCCACGCCGCTGACTTCGCACGCGGTGCGCTCGATGGCGGCCTGCGTGTTGTGAAATTGTTTGTTCGCGTTCTGCCACGGGTGCATCGCGTCGCGCGGGAAACTCGGGAACGGCTTGCCCTTGTAAAACTCCGCCCAGCGATTCTTCGACGGGTTCAGCATCATATTGCCCAGCACGTAAGGCCCGTTGTAGGCGAGGTAGAGAAAGAACGGCCGCTCCTTGTTCCGCTCGATGAACTCGATGCCCTTGCGCGTCCACAACTCCGTCGTGTAGCCCGGCTCCTTGCGCACCTTGCCGTCCTCGACGATTTCCTGATCGTAAAATTCCTTCGTCGAGCCGTCGGGCTTCGTCACCCAAAACGTGAAGCCCTCCGACGGCTTGAGGTTGTCGCCGAGATGCCATTTGCCGCTGAGACCGCAGACGTAGCCCGCGTCGCGCAGCACTTCGCCGAGCGAGGTGAACTCGTCGAGCGTGTTGTAAGCCTTCGGCCCCATCATGAATTGCGGGTCGAGAAACGAATGCACGCCGTGCTGCGACGGGATCAGCCCCGTGAGAAACGTCGCACGCGTGGGCGAGCAGACGGGATTGCTGCTGAGCGCGCGCGTGAAGCGGATGCCCTCGGCGGCGAGGCGGTCAATGTGCGGCGTGCGGATGTCGGGATTACCGTAACAGCCGAGCGTCCACGCGCCCTGATTGTCGGTGAGGATGAAGACGAGGTTGGGCGGACGCGCGGCGGCGGCGCTGGGAAATAATGTGGCAAGCAACGCGAGCGCGGCGAGCGCGGGTCGGGCGAATTTGCGGAGGGACATGCGCCGGTTATACGCCAGCCCGCGCGCAAGCCAAGTCCACAGCATTGTTGCGCGCCGCCGGAAATCGCGGCAGCCTGACTGCACCGATGAAAAAGTCTGCCCTCTGGTTCCTCTGCGCAGCCGCCATCGCGGGGTGGCTGCCCGCGGAGGCGGCGAACCTGGTCAACGAAACCTTCACCTATCCCGACGGGAAGATCACCACCGCGCCGGGGACGGTGTGGGTGAACAATTACCCGCCGACGAACGAGGCCGCCGTGGTCGGCGGGCGGCTCGTGCTGGACGACGCGCTCAATGAAAGCGTGCGCACTGATTTCAGCAACTCGCTCCCCGCCGGAAGCGCGCTCTATGCGGGGCTGACCGTGAACTTCTCCGCGCTGCCGCAAGGCGTCGGGAATTTCTTCGCGTTCTTCCGCCAGTCGATCACGGACAATTTGAGCGCCCGCGTGTGGGCCTCCACGAACCTCGCGGCGCCGGGAAAATTCCGCCTCGGCATCGCCCGCGCCTCCGAACTGCCGGTGTTGGTGCCGCGCGATTTGTCGCTCGGGCAGGCGTATCGCATCACCGTGCGGCACCAGACGGGCAACAACCACACGTCGCGACTGTGGCTCGACGCCAAAGCCGAGGACGACACGGCCGTCATGGTGGAGACGCTTCCGAGCGACATGCCGGTGCCGATGGGGCACTTCGGTTTTCTCCAGACCGCTTCGTTCTATTACGGGCCGGGCAACAGCATGGGCAAGCTGACCGTGGACAACCTCCGCGTCGCGACGAATTTCGCCGACGTGGAACTGGCGCGGTTCACCAGCCTCACCGGCCCGCCCGGCCCGGCGCAACTCGGGGCGCTGGGAATGCCCGGCCTGGCGGTGGAACTTCAGGCCGCCCCGGTGCTGGGCGACTCCAACGCATGGACGACCATGGCCGTGACCAACTTTGACGCCGCGGGTGCGTTGATCGTGGCGGACCCGCCGGCGGGCGGACCCACCAATCGCTTCTACCGCTTCGCGGTGCCGTGAGGGCGCCGGTTATGCCCCGGACCGCGCAAGCCAAGTGGCCTGACCCCTTTACGCTGGACAACGACGGACGCGCTAAAGCGATTGACTGGAAACAGCTGATTGCCCAGCTTTCGTTCGGTTTCAACTTATGGAGCAAACGACACCTAAACCTTTCGTCTTTGTCCTCATGCCTTTTGATGAGGCTTTTGAAGACGTTTACAAATTGGGAATCAAGGCCGCGTGCAACCATGCAGGTGGATATTGCGAACGCGTAGATGAGCAAATCTTCGGGGACCAATGCCAGCATCGCCCAAAATAAAATTGGACTGCGACCGAACACCGCAGACCTTCTGTTTGGGTTCAGGAACATGGCTCTGGCGAAAAACCTTCCACCGTGGTTCGAAAGCATCAAGCCTCCATTTCGACCGCATTGACTCATTCGTCAAGCTTCGTAAGCTCGCCGCGCATTGTTGATTACGGATCACTCCTTACGCATTACGCCCATGTCCAAGCCCACCGATGTCCGCCCCGTTGCCGCCACGCTCCACCTCCTGCCCGTGCAGATGCGCGTGCCGCTCAAGTTCGGCAAGGAGGTCGTCACGCGCGCGACGTGCGCGCGCGTGTGCCTCCGCGTGCGCGACCGCGCCGGCAAGGAGGCCGCGGGCTGGGGCGAGACGCCGCTCTCCGCCACGTGGGTCTGGCCCAGCGCGCTGAGCTTCGAGACGCGCGAGGATGCGATGAAGGCGTTCTGCGTCCGGCTCGCCGAGGCGTGGGCGAAGTTCGAGACGTTCGGGCACCCGATGGAGGTCGGGCACGCGTTCGAGCAGCACGTGCTGCCGGGGCTGCACCGCGAGTTCAACGAATCCCGCGGCGCGGGCGCCGAGCCGATGCCGTGGCTGGGCGCGCTCGTGTGCTGTTCGCTCTTCGACATCGCGCTGCACGACGCGTTCGGGCAACTCGTCGGGCGGCCGGTGTATCACACCTACTCGGCGGAGTTCATGAGCCACGACCTCGCGCATTACCTCACGCCGGCGGCGGGCGCGGATGTGTCGTTCGCCGGAAAGTATCCGCATGATTTCTTCGTGCGCCCCGTGCCGACGCGCCTGCCGGTGTGGCACCTCATCGGCGGCGTGGACCCGATCGAGCCGGGCGAACTCAAGGGCACCGAGCCGAACGACAATTACCCCGTGCTCCTGCGCGACTGGATCCGCCGCGACGGCCTCCGCTGTTTGAAAATCAAACTCCGCGGCAACGACGCCGCGTGGGATTTCGCGCGCACGGTTCACATCGGGCGCATCGCCGCGGAGCTGGACGTGCCGTGGCTCACCGCGGATTTCAACTGCACCGTCCACGATCCCGCCTACGTGAACGAAATCCTCGACCGCCTGCGCGACGAAGACCCGGCGACCTACGGGCGGCTGCTGTATGTGGAGCAGCCGTTCCCCTACGAGCTGGAGCTGCACCGCATTGACGTGCACAGCGTCGCCGCGCGCAAGCCGCTCTTCATGGACGAGAGCGCGCACGACTGGAAGCACGTGCAGCTCGGCCGCGAACTCGGCTGGACCGGCGTGGCGCTCAAGACGTGCAAGACGCAGACCGGCGCGCTCCTCAGCGCGTGCTGGGCCAAGGCGCACGGCATGACGCTCATGGTGCAGGACCTCACCAACCCGATGCTCGCGATGATGCCGCACACGCTGCTCGCCGCGCACGTCGGCACGATCATGGGCGTGGAATGCAACTCGATGCAGTTTTACCCCGAGGCGTCCGCCGCGGAGGCGAAGGCGCATCCTGGACTCTACCAACGGCGCGAGGGCGTGCTGGACCTCTCCTCGATCGCGGGCAACGGCTTCGGCTACCGGCTGGAGGAAATCAAACGCGAACTGCCCCCGCCGGTGGCGAAGTTCGCGGCGTGAGGAAAGGCGGGACGCGCCGGCGGTTCAACCACGGGCACGAACCGCGCGACGGCGGAGAAACCAGACGAGCGCGCCGGCCTCGGCCAGGCCAAGGCACACCGACGACGGCTCGGGCACCGTGCCGATGATGCCTTCACGGAACCAGAGGTCAACGGTTGGGAAAGCGGTTCCCCCAGCGTAGGCAACACCGCCAGTGTAGTTGTAAGTGTTGTAATCGACAATTGCCCAAAGGTCGCCGCTCTGGACAACCACATCGAAGAAATACTGGTTGCTGGGAACCACCGGAACCGGATTGGAGAATGTAAAGTTCGGATAGCCAATAAACCCATCTGGCATTGTGATTGGGCCGGATGTTCCGAGAATGGGACCAGTAATCGAATTGGAACGAAGATTTACTACGACAGTCGCGCCGAGTCCGTTGATCTCTGAGTCATCCAATTTTAGCCGAATAAAACCCACCGAATTCAAAAGTGGAGTAAATGACTGTCCAATTGGTGAATTTGATTGAATCGTAGTAGCAAAACCTCCCCCGGTGCTTTCATTGGCTGACTGTTGATCGTAGATGAAAAAGTTCGTTTGCGCCAAAGCATGATGTGCGAGAGCGAGGCCGACACCGGCGAGGATTGGAACGAACGCGCGCACGATCAAAGTGTTTGCAGAAGCTGTGCCACGCGGCAATGGCCGAAAAAACGCGGGTCATTCCAACGTGAATGGCGAAACCTCACGCCTTCTGCGCGCGCCGCACGCGGCGACCAACAACGCACCACGGCCAATTGACCACCGGCCCATCGAAAACCAAACTAGACGCCCCCGGCCCCGCTGCTACTCTCCCTTCGCCATGTCAACCGCCGCTCCCGCCGCTCCGCAAAAAATCAACCTCCGCCGGCCCGACATCATGGAGGCCGTGCAGGCCCAGGTGCTCTCGCATTACCGCAGCGAACTCGTGGACCGCATCCGCGCGCAGGGCGGCGTGCTCTCGGCCGCCGGCCTGACCATCAAGCTGGCGAAGGAATTCGGCTTCTGCTACGGCGTCGAGCGCGCGATTGATCTCGCCTACGCGGCGCGCAAGGTTTTTCCCGCGCCCAAGCGCATTTTCCTCCTCGGCGAAATCATCCACAACCCCGAGGTCAACGACCAGATCAGCAACATGGGCATCGTGAGCGTCTCGCCCAAGCCCTCCGACGAGGAGCTCGCCAAGCTCAACCTCAACGCCGAGGACGTGGTCATCATCCCCGCGTTCGGCACCGAGGTCGCCACGCGCAAGAAGATCGAGGCCATCGGTTGCAAGACGGTGGACACGACCTGCGGCGACGTGATGAGCGTCTGGAAACGCGTCCGCCAATACTCGAAGGAGAGCGCCACGAGCATCATCCACGGCAAGGCCAAGCACGAGGAGACGAAGGCCACGACCTCGCAGGCCACGGCCTACGGCAGCGGACATTATCTCGTGGTCTTCAACCTCGCGGAGACGGACGACGTGTGTAATTACATTCTCAACGGCGGCGACAAGGCGGAGTTCCTCGAGAAATTCAAGGGCGCCTACTCGCCCGGCTTCGATCCCGACGAGCATCTGAAAGTCGTCGGTGTCGCGAATCAGACCACGATGTTGCGCGGCGAGACCGAGGAGGTGCAGCGCCGCATCAAGGCCGCGATGGAGAAGAAGCACGGCTCCGTCGCGATTGACCAGCACTTCCGTTTCTTCGACACGATCTGCGGCGCGACGCAGGACCGGCAGGATGCGCTGGAGAAATTGCTCAAGCAGCCCATGAACCTGCTGCTGGTCGTCGGCGGCTACAATTCCTCGAACACGTCGCACCTCGCCGAGATGGGCGAGGAAAAACTCCCGACCTATTTCATCAAGAACGCGGCGAAGATGCAGTCGGACCGGCTCATCGTGCATTACAACCAGCACAAGAAGCAGGAGGTCGAGACGCGCGACTGGCTCCCCGCGGGCAACGTCACCGTCGGCATCACCGCCGGCGCGTCGTGCCCGAACAACCTCATCGAGGACGCGATCCGGCGGCTGTTCGAGCTGAAGGGAATCGCGGTCGAGGAGTTGCTCGCGAATTGACCCGGAGCCGGCGGCCGGGGAGACTTGAGGAAATGAAACCCGCCTCATTGCCCATCGCCGCCGCACTCGCCGTCGCCCTGCTCACTGGCTGCGCCCATCACCCGCCGATCACCACGCCCAAGCTCGCGAAGTTGAACGAGCAGATTCTGGCGAAGCCCGACAATGCCCAGGCGTTCGTGAATCGCGGCTACGCCTACGCGCTGCTCGGGCAGAAGTCCGCCGCGCGCGCCGACTTGCGCCGCGCCGTGGAACTCGCCAACACCGCGCCGATGCACAACCAGGTCGGCTGGGCTTACTTCAACATGAGCGACCGCGCCGAGGCGTTGCGCGAATGGAAGCTCGCCGCCGACTTGAGCAAGCGCAACGCACGCTACGATTACTACTGCCTCGCGATGGGCTACTGGGTGAATGGCGACGTCGGGCAGGCCGTGGAGAATTACGACCTCGCCGTGAAACGCGACGAGCGTTTCGGCGACGCGAAGTCCCTCGCCGAGCGCACCGCCGAGTGGACCGCCACCGAGCAGCGCGAGATCCACGCGATCTACGTCCTCTGGAGCAAGACCTACGCGGAGCCGAAGCCGTGACTTGATTACGGATTACTCCTTACTCCTCACGCTTCATGCCCTGCACCCGCGCCGAACTCGAAGCCCGTGAGCGACTCGTGCTCGCCTCCTACGCGCAGCAGAGCGCTGACACCCGCGGGCGCGCGCACGCCGAGGTGCCGCCGGTCTGGCGCACGCATTATCAGCGCGACCGCGACCGCGTGATCCACAGCCGCGCGTTCCGCCGGCTCGAATACAAGACGCAGGTTTTCCTCAACGGCACCGGCGATCACCTCCGCACGCGCCTGACGCACACGATGGAAGTCGCCGGCATCACGCGGAACATCGCGCGCGCGCTGCGGCTGAATGAAGACCTCGCCGAGACCATCGCGCTCGCGCACGACCTCGGCCATTCGCCCTTCGGCCACAAGGGCGAGGAGGCGCTCAACAAATTGATGCGGGGCGCCGGCGGCTTCGAGCACAACCAGCACAGCCTCCGCATCGTCGAGGAGATCGAGCAGAAATATCCCGGCTTCCCCGGTCTCAACCTCTCGTGGGAAGTGCGCGAAGGTTTGGTGAAACATTTTACCGCCTACGATCACCCGAGCAAACGCAAGGGCTTTGACGCCAAGAATTCCTCGCTCGAAGCGCAGGTCGCGAATCTCGCCGACGAGATCACCTACTACAGCCACGACCTCGACGACGGCCTCGACTGCGGTCTGCTCACCGAGAAGCAGCTCGCGAAAAACGTCCGCATCTGGGCCGACGCCGCGCGCCGCGTGAAGCAGCAACACGGCGCGCTCGCCGACGAGTGCCGCCGCTATTTCATCATCCGCTGCATCATTGACGATCAGGTGACCGACGTGGTGGAGACGACCGAAGCGCACATCGCTGCCGCGCGCGTTGGCACGGCGGACGACGTGCGGCTGTGGCCGAAGGCGCTCGTGAACTACAGCCCGGCACGGCGCAAACTGAACCAGGAGCTGCGCGAGTTTCTCTACAACAACCTTTACTTCAACCCCGTCGTCCATGAGCCGAACGAGCGCGCGGTGGAGATGCTCGCGCACTTGTTCCATTACTTCGTGAAGCACCCGAAGGAAATCGGCGACCTCTCGCGCAAGCGCGCGCGCAAGATCGGCTGGAAGCGCGCGATCTGCGATTACCTCGCGGGCATGACCGACCGCTATGTGATGCAGGAGCACGCGCGGATTTTTGGACGGAAGGGCTGAGACGAACCGTATGACTTTCGCCAGTTCCACCCTCACCCCGGCCCTCTCCCGGAGGGAGAGGGAGGAACGCGCTCAGCGCTGGGATAGGTCGATTGCTCTCGGACTGCGAAACGCTCCCGACGGATTCTCCCTCTCCCGCCGGGAGAGGGCCGGGGTGAGGGGGAACGGGACGAAGCGGGTTGAACGACTTACAGTTCTCCAAGCGAACCTGATTGCAACCACAACCTCGCCGCGCGCGCGGTGTTGAATCCGCCATGAACAACAAACCCTCCTCCCTCGCCGGTCCGCTCTGGGTCATCGCGGTCGGGCTGTGCATCCTCGGCGTCGGCGTGGGCTACCTCGCGTGGATCATGGGCCAGAGAAAAGAGGTGATGGAATCTGAACGCACGCGCATCACGATTCAGCAATCCGCCGTCCGCGTGACGCAGTCCGGCAGCAACACCGCGACGCCGAATGCGCGCTACCTGATCTCGTCCGCTCCGCGCGCGACCGCGCCAACCCCGCCGCCCGCACCGACGCAACCTCCGGCTGAATCGGCTCCCGTCACGCCACCCGTCACCGCGCCGAAGCAGGCTGACTTCGCCGGACTCGCGGCGACGCAGCCGGGCTCGCCCGCGAGCCCGCAGATTTTCGGGCGCGTGATTTTGCGCGGCACGCCGCCGCCGGAGAAACCGCTCCCGCTCGACTCGAATTGCGGCAAGCTGAACGCGAACGCGGCGCTCACCACGCGCTTCTACGTCACGAGCGCGGACGCCGGATTGGCGGACGTGTTCATTCACATCACCTCCGGAATCGAAGGCCGCAGTTACGCCAACGTCCCGGTGCCGGCGCCGCTGATTGACCAGCGCGGCTGCCAGTTTTATCCGCAGGTCATCGGCGTGGTCGCGGGCACGCCGCTCATCGTGCGCAATTCAGACCCCTTGCTGCACAATGTCCACTTCACGCCGACCGTCGAAGGCAACGGCGAACTGAACCAGGCGCACCTGCCGCGCGGGCCGGACAAGCAGTTCGTCTGGAACCAGCCGGAAGTTTTTCTGCGCCTCAAGTGCGACGTGCATCCGTGGATGTTCGCCTACATCGGTGTCGAGTCGCATCCGTTCTTCGCGGTGTCGGATGCGAACGGTGAGTTCCGCATCGCGACGCTGCCGCCGCCGGGCCGCTACGTGATCGAGGCGTATCACCGTAAGGCGGGAAAGGTGACGCAGCCCATCGAGGTCCGCGCGGGCGAACCGCTGCGGGTGGATTTCGAGTTGCGCGTGCCGGACGGAAACTGACCGCGCCCCGCCATGACGCAACCTGACTCCACGCCGAAAAAATTCGCCGACGGCAGGCGCTCTTTGCTCTACTCGATGGTCGCGCTGTTCGTCGTGTTCAACGCCGCGATCCTTGTGCGCACGCTGCGGAAGGATGGGACGGGAGAGGCGACGACGAACGTCGTCAATGGCCGGGTTCTTCTAAAGGGGACATCCCGGCCGGAATTGCCGCTCCCGCTCGATCCCGCCTGCGCGAAGCTTTGGGCCGGCGCGAAGCCGACCACCCGATTCTACCTGATCGGCGCGAATGGCGGACTCGGCGATGTGTTCGTCCATGTGAAGTCGGG
>JACQFS010000081.1 GCA_016199935.1 Verrucomicrobiota bacterium | reverse complement strand
TGAAGCGGGGCGCCTGTTGATCGGCGGACGACCGTGGAAGGAGGTGGACTTACAATTGACCAACCTGTATGCGAACAATCGGCGGGTTGCAAAGTCTTGGCCCGCGTTCACGCGGCCGCTCAGCAGCGTAATGTTTCCGGCACCGCAAAAGACAATGTTGGTCGGCTCAAGAAACGAAACGCTCCGCCAGATGACGCTCGCGGCCATCGCGCTGCGGCGGCACGAACTGCGCCACGGAAAATTGCCCGACGAGCTCGACGCGCTCGTGCCGGAATTTCTGCCGACGCTGCCGCACGATTGTTTCTCCGACCGCCCGCTGCGCTACCGGCTCAATGCGGACGGAACTTTCACGCTCTACTCCGTCGGCGAGGACGGGAAGGACGACGGCGGCGACGCGCGGCCGAAGACGCCACCGAAAGCCGGCGCGAGCTGGCAATTGTGGGATGGCGCGGATGCCGTCTGGCCGCGCGCGGCGGATGAACCGAAGCCGTCTCCGCCGTGACCCTCACGCGGCCGTGGCCAGCCGCCGCTTCACCAGCCACAGCAGCGGCGCGAGCAGCAACACGAGCACCACGATTCCTCCTCCGCGTTTGAGGAAGACGACGATCCGCCGCGCGAGCGTCGGCTCATAGCCGGTGTTGAAAAGATAATCCGGCTCGAAGCGCGTGAAGACGACCTCGTGCTTTTCGCCCTTCAACTCGAACTCGCCCTGCACCGTGTGCCGTTCGCCGAACTCGCGGAAGAAATCAAACTCGATGCTCACGTCCTCCGGCAGATCGTCGAGCGGCTGGGTGAAATGGAAATGGATGAGCGCGGCGGCGGAGTGAAAATCCTTTTGCGGCACGGACTCGCCCACGTCCGCCGCCCAGCCAAACGCGCCCGCGTCGCCAAGATCGGCTTCGCGCGCGTTGACTTCGAGCGTGATGTGCTTGCGGAGGTAGGCGAAAATTTCCGGCGCGTGCTTCTTCAAATCCGCGCGCGTGACGAGGCCGGTGCCGCGCTCGTCGAGCTTCGCGATCTTCAGCAGTGTGACGAGGTCGTAGGTGAAGCGGAGTTCCAGTTTGTCCTCGGCAATGCGGATGCGCGCGTAGCTGGTGTCGGGATTGTGGGCGAGGACTGCCGGAGTCAGCCGCAAAAAAACGCAGAGGGCGCAAAGAAAGGAGAGGAAATGCCGGCCGACCCGGCACCGAATCAGTTTCGATTTTTGCGCCTCTTTGCGTCTCTTTGCGGCAAAGAAATCGTTCACTTCGCCTGCGGGTCGAACTTGATCCACATCGGCGAGGCCCAGACGAGTTCGCCGTTGCTCTCGTTGGCCTGCTTCTTTTGTTCGCCGCGGACGTAGTAGTAGCTCGTCTTGCCGGCCTCGGGTTTCGGATCGGTCCAGGTGAGGTTCACCTCGGCGGCGTTGGGCGAGATGGAATGAATCTCCACGTCGTCCTTCACGATGGTCACCTTCTCGAACGGCGCGGTGCCGACGAGCCTGATGCTCAACTTCGGCGCGGCGCTCACGGTGAACTCGTCGCCCATCATGTGGGTCTTGCCGCCGGACTTGCAGGTGTATTCGGCGATGATGTTGTCGGTCGCGGCGTAGGTGTGGCGCAGGCGCATCGCTTTGAGCAGGGCCTCGCGGGAATTGTTCTCCGCATAGACGAGCGCGTAGCTGATGTGCGTGGAGCCGTGGTCGCTGCTCGATTCAAAAGCGAAGCGGTAGCCTTTCTTGAACGCGAGGTTCACGAAGCCGAGCGGCTCCCAACCGCCTATGGAATCCTCCGCCGTCGGGCAGCGCGGCGCGCCGGGGCGCTCGTAGTTCTGCCGGCAGCCCTGATAAATCTCCACCATCGGCTCGACCTGCGGATCCCAGTCGCGCC
The DNA here is from genome assembly GCA_016199935.1 of Verrucomicrobiota bacterium. Lineage (GTDB taxonomy): Bacteria > Verrucomicrobiota > Verrucomicrobiia > Limisphaerales > JACQFS01 > JACQFS01. The sequence goes on along the minus strand of JACQFS010000081.1, from coordinate 3,811 downwards.
AGTCGGTGCCCATGCTCGTGGCGCTGGTGTGCGAGGCGCACACGCCGTCGAACTGCCTCAAATATTTGTAGAGCATCTGCGTGTCGGGCGCGTGGATGTTCGCGTTGCGGTCGGAGATCGGGAGGCGCGGGAGCGTGCGGACGCCGCGCTGCTCGAACACCACGTTGCGATGGCCCTCGGGGTAGCGCACGCTGCGCTCGTAGGTGAAGGGCGGCTCGAATTTTCCCGCGATACGGAAAGCGTCAGTCGTCTTCTGCGTGAGCCACCAAGTGTATTCGCGGCCGCCGCCGTTGTCGTGGTCGCCGCAGCCGAGCCAATCCATCGCGGCCACGTCCACGGCGTAGCGCCACATGTCTTCGAGCGGGCCGTCGTTGCCGCCGTCGCCGGAGATTTCCGTGTGACGATGAAACTCGCCGCGGATGATTTGCAGATTGCTGCCGTTGTAATCCATCCGATACGCGCGGGCCTTGGCGACTTCGGCGCGTTCCTTTTCCGTGTCGGCGCTCGCCTTCACGTCGGCGCTCGGCGCGGCCTTCGCGGGCTTGAGCGAGGCGGTGACTTTGCTCGACGGCATTTCGAGGCGGCTGAGATAAATGTCGTTGTCGAACGGATCGCTGCCCGAGTCGAGCGAGGCGTTGCCGCCGCTGCCGCGTTGAATGTGGCGTGACTGCCGATGGTCGCTCGAATGCGCGACGATGATCCCGCCCTGCGGATGCGCGGCGACGGCGGGGACGTTGTAGAGCAGATTGTCCGAGTTCGGCAGGAGGACGGGGCCGATCCATTTTTGCCCGTCGAAATAAACCGCGTGATTCATCCACACGGTGCCGAGTGGTGATTGGAAATTGCCCTCGCGCGCGCGGGCGAGCAGCCACACGCGGCCGTCGCGGTCGGCGACGATGCGGCCGAGGTTGTTGTAAGCGTTGGCGGGGCCACCCTCGGCTTCCTCGCCGGGCTTGCGTTCCTCCGCGCCGCCGGCGCGATTGACGGGCAGGGCGCCAGGGCCGCGGCGTTTCTTCGCGCCGGGCAGCGCGGTGGCCGGCGCGGTCTCGGGCGCCATCCATTTGCCGTCGGACAGCACGCGCAATCCGATCTGCCGGTCGCGATAGAGGCCGATGCCCTCGTCCTTCGCATACGCGCCCCAGTCCTTGCCCCACGTCGGGCCGCTGAGTTCCCAGCACACCCAGAGCTGATTCGCGCCGTCGTAGGTGATGCTCGGACGCGCCTCGTATTGCGGGGTGTTGGCGGCGGGCTGCGCGGCGTGCGGCTTGGCGTCGCTGCCGAACTCGCGCACCCACACGTCGTAGTCGCCCTTGTCGTAAGTATCCCACGCGATGGCGATGCGGCCGTCGCGCGCGGCGGCAATGGCGGGCGTCCAGCACGAGCCTTTCTGCGTGCTCACGCGAATTTCATCGGACCAGCCTTTGCCCGTCTGATGTTTGGCGAGCACGCGGAACACGCCGTCGCGCACGCCCTGCCATGCGACCCACACGTTGCCCTTCGCGTCGGCGGCGGCGACGGGGCTGACGTCGCTTGCGGCGTTTTGCGAGACGTTCACCGGCTCGGATAATTTTCCGTCGTGATACGAGCGCGCCCAGATTTCAAAATTCGCGGTGCCCTTGCCGTTCTGCCACGATTTGTTCTCGCTCCAGAAAATCCACAGCGCGCCCTTGCCGTCGAGCGCGATGGAAGTTTTGTAGATGTCGCCCTTGCCGGCGGTGACCGCGATTGGCTCGCCGGCTTTTCCATTCTTCAACACCCGCAGCCAGAGTTGGTCGCCACCCGGCACCGTGGCGAGGAACGAGAAATCTTTCGGCTCGGTGTCCCACGTCTTCGCGCGCTCGTCGCGGTCGAGGCCGGGCGTGAAGCTCACGTGCGCGATGTAGGTCGTGCCATCGTCCGCGACGGCGATGGCGGGAAAATCGTCCTCGGTGCGCTGGGCCGTGAGCGGCTGCGTGGCGGCGGTGCGCTCGATGTCCACTCCACCGTTGAGTTTCTCGACGACCTTGCCGTAGGCGATGTCCGCGAGCTTGAAATCAAAATTGCCCTGCTCCGTTTTCACGGTGACGACGGAATCTTCCGTCACGCCCACGAGGCGGAGGATGACGCCGTTGTCGGCGATGAGACCGCCGCCGGCCGCAGCGGCAGCTTTCTTTTTCCCCTTCGGCTGGACGGCAGCGCCCTTCTTCGGTTGGTTGGCGCGGCGCACGGTGAGCGGGCGCGTCTCGGCCTTCCAACCGCTCGTGCCAACGACCTCGTCCTTCTGCTGAAAACGCCAGCCGCTGATGTTGGCGACGGAGCCGGGCGCGACGGACACGGTGCCGTCCCATTTTTTATTTCCGTCATCTGTCAGGCCGAAACGGATGCGGACGCCAACTTCGCTGGCATGGAGCGTGGCGAAACCAAACGCGAGGACAAACAGGCCGAGGAGCTTTTTCATAAGGGTTTTGGTTTTGGGAAGGACGTGCTGTGCGGGGGAAATGTTACGGAGAGAAGCGAGGTGTGGCGACTGCAATCTTTGGTAGCAGCCAACGTGAGGAGGCTCTGATCGAATGCGGAGTGTGGAATGAGAAGTTAGAGCCTCCTCACGTCGGCTGCTACCACGATGGCTCGGTGGCGCGGGCAGGTGATGAGGTGGTCGTTCACCATGCCGCTGGCCTGCATGAACGCGTAGCAGATGGTGGAGCCGACGAATTTGAAACCGCGCTTGAGCAAGTCCTTGCTCATCGCGTCGGACTCAGGCGTGCGCGCGGGCACGTCCTTCATCTCGCGGCGCGAATTTTGAATCGGCTTGCCGCCGATGAATTGCCAGAGGTAACGGTCGAAGCTGCCGAAGTCCTTGCGGACGGCCAGGAATGCTTTCGCGTTCTGAATCGTCGCGGCGACCTTGAGGCGGTTGCGCACGATGCCGGGATCGGCGAGGAGCGCGGCGACCTTGCGCGCGTTGTAACGGGAAATTTTCTTCGCGTCGAACTGATCGAAGGCGGCGCGATAGTTTTCCCGCTTGTTCAAAATCGTGGACCAACTCAGGCCGGCCTGCGCGCCTTCGAGGATGAGCAACTCGAAGAGCGCGCGGTCGTCGTGAAGCGGCACGCCCCACTCGCGGTCGTGATACGCGATGTCGAGTTCCTTCGTGGGCCAGGGGCAGCGGGGCATAACGTGCTGCCGGCTTCTCGCCGGCGGTTCAAACTGTTTTCAGGGAGTGGAGCAACATGCTCGCAGAAATTCCGGCGAGACGCCGGAACCACGTTGTCAAACGCGGTTCAGCGCGCTCAGCACGGCCTTGATGGACGCGAGTTCGATGTTCGTGTCCACCGCAGCGCCCCAGCGGGTCTGGCCGTCGGCGAGTTTGATCTGGATGTAGGAAATGGCGCTCGCCTCCTCGCCGGCGCTCAGCGCGTGCTCGCGGTAGTTGCTCACCTCGAACTTCACCGCGCCCGCCTGTTGCAGCGCGTGGACGAAGGCGGCGATGGGGCCGTTGCCTTCACCGGCGAGCGAGATTTCCTTGCCGTCGCGCTGCACCGAGGCGCGGCAGCGAAATGCGCCACCGCTTCCGTCCGCGTGGAAATGCACGAGCTTCCACGGCGAGGTGCGCTCGACGTATTCGCGCCAGAACATTTGCTTCAACTCCTCCGCCTTCACTTCGCGGCCGAGCGCGTCCACGAGATCGTTGGCGATGGGGCCGAACTCGCGCTGCATGTCCTTGGGCAGCTCGATGCCGAATTCCGATTCGAGCAGATACGCCACGCCGCCTTTGCCGGACTGCGAGTTCACGCGGATGACCTCGCGGTATTCGCGTTTGATGTCGCGCGGG
>JACQFS010000080.1 GCA_016199935.1 Verrucomicrobiota bacterium | reverse complement strand
TGCCGAGCACTTCGCTCACCGAGGTGAAGCGCATCATGGCGTGGCAGGACCAGGTCATCCGCCAGACGCCCGAAGTGGAGAGCGTCGCCGGCAAGCTCGGCCGCGCCGAAACCGCCACCGATCCCGCGCCGGTCGAGATGATCGAGACGACCATCATGCTCAAGCCGGAGTGGGTGGATACGAACCGCACCTGGCTCGGCTTTTTGAAACTCCCCGCGACGATCCGCAATCCCGAGTGGCGTCCGAACATGACGCCGGCAAAAATCAAAGGCGAGTTGATGGAGCGCCTCGCGCAGGTGCCCGGCTACGTGCCCGGCTTTCTCCAACCCATCGAGAACCGCGTGCTGATGATTTCCACCGGCATCCGCGCGCAGGTCGGCGTGAAAATTCTGGGCGACAACATTGATGAACTGCAGAAGTGGGCGTTCGAGGTCGAGAAGGTCGTGCGCGAAGTGCCGGGTGCGATCGGCGTTTCGCCCAGCCGCGTGCAGGGCAAGCCGTATCTCGAGATCGAGGTGGACCGCGTGGCGATGGCACGCTTCGGCCTGCGTGTGGCGGATGTCCTCGAAGTCGTCGAGGCGGGGCTCGGCGGGAAAAATGTCAGCACCGCCATCGAGGGTCGCGAGCGTTTCCCGATTCAGGTGCGGCTCGAACGCCGCGAGCGCGAGGACATCGAGAAGCTCGGCGAAGTGCTGGTCGCCACGCCGACGGGGAAGGTCGTTCCGCTCGGGCAGGTCGCGAAAATCCGCCGCGTCCTCGGCCCGAGCGAAATCGCCAGTGAGAACGGCCGGCTCCGCGTCTTCGTTCAGGCCAACGTGAACGAGCGCGACATCGGGAGCTTCGTGAACGAGGTGCGCGACCGGATCAAACGCGAGCTCGAGCCGCGCCTGCCGAAGGGTTTCACCGTCGAGTATTCCGGCGAATACGAGAACATGCTCCGCGCCGCGCGCACGCTGAACTTCATCCTGCCCGCGACGATGCTCATCATCTTCCTGCTGCTCTACGTCGTGTATCATTCGGCGAAGGAGGCGGCGCACGTGATCCTCGCCGTGCCGTTCGCGCTGACGGGCGGCATCTTTTTGCAGCACTGGCTCGGCTACAATTTTAGCGTGGCCGTGTGGGTCGGCTACATCGCGCTCTTCGGCACGGCAATCCAGACCGGCGTGGTGATGGTCGTCTATCTCGAAGAAATGGTGGCGAAGAAAAAGGCGGAGCGCGGCGTTGATTTCAACCGCGACGACTTGATTCAGGCCATCAAGGACGGCGCGCGCCTGCGTCTCCGTCCGAAGGTGATGACCGTGGCGACCATTGTCGCGAGTCTGCTGCCCATCATGTGGAGCGAACAGACCGGCGCGGAGGTGATGAAGCCGCTCGCCACGCCCGTCATCGGCGGCATGGTGAGCAGCCTCGTGCACATCCTCGTGGTGACGCCGGTGATCTTCGCGATCCTGCGCGAGCGGGAGTTGAAGAAAGAGCGGAAGCCGGCGGCGGGCTGAATACGGAAGCTTGGCTGGCGACACGGCGGGCCGGTTCTGTTAACGTCCGTGCGTCATGCGCCGCATCTGCCTCGATCATCAGGCGAGCACGCCGGTCCTGCCGGAAGTGTTCGAGGCCATGTGCCCGTGGTTCACGGATCACTTTGGCAATCCCCTCTCGCTTCACGGCGATGGCCTGCGCGCTCGCGACGCGCTCGCGACCGCGCGCGGGCAGTTCGCCAAATTCCTCAACGCCACCTCGTCGGAGGAGATCATCTTCACCTCCGGCGGCACCGAGTCGGCCAACCTTGTGGTGAAAGGCACTGCGCTCGCCAGACAGCGCCGCGGCAAACACATCGTCGTCAGCGAACTCGAGCATCCGTCGGTGCTCAACTCGGTCGAGTCCCTCGAAGCGCAGGGCTTCACCTGCACGCGCGTCGGCGTGGATGGCGAGGGTTTCGTTTTGCCCGACGCCGTGCGCGCCGCCTTGCGCGAGGACACGATCCTCATTTGCGTCCAGCATGCGAACCCTGACCTCGGTGCAATCCAACCGGTGCGCCAGATCGGCGAGATCGCCGCCGAGCACGGCACCGCGTTCTTCGTGGACGCGACGGCGAGCGGAGGCTGGCTGCCCGTGGATGTGCAGGCATTTGGCGCGAGTTTTGTTTCCCTCTCGCCGCATCGCTTTCATGGACCGAAGGGCGTCGGCGTGCTTTATCGCAACGCGCGCGCGCGCCTCAGCGCCATCCAGCACGGCGGCGATCAGGAGGGCGGTCGGCGCGCCGGCACGGAGAATGTGCCCGCGATTGTCGGCGCGGGTGTCGCGGCGGAAATTGCCGCGCGCGACCTGCCGCAACGCGTCGCGCACGCCGCGCAACTTCAACGTCGGCTTTGGGACGGGCTCTCCAAACGCGTGGAGTTGATTCGCTTCACCGGCCCGCTGCTCGGCGCGCGACGATTGCCGGGCCACGTGAGCCTCTGCGTCGAGTTCGTTGAGGGCGAGGGGCTGCTGCTGGTGCTCGACTTGAACGGCGTCGCGGTGGCGAGCGGTCCCGCGTGTGTGTCGAAGCAGCAGCGCATTCCGCCCGCGCTCAAGGCGATTGGTCTCGGCGAGGAACTCGCGCGTGGCAATTTGCTGCTGACGCTCGGCCGCGAAAACACGGCTGAGGAAATGGACCTCGCCGCCGAGGCCATCGGCAAGGCGGTGGAGAAGTTGCGCGGACTGTCGCCGTCGTGGGACGACTTTCAAGCCGGACGGGTGGACTCGGTCATCCGGCCGCGCGCGGGTGCGAAAGCGGCGGCCCGGCCTTGAACTTTTCCGACCCGCCCCGTTAAGCTCCGCGCAATTCGCAGCCGGCCGTGCGCTGCATCCACATGAAAAAAACCATCACCATTTTGGTCTGGCTCGCGGTGGCGGTGGCGGGCGTCTGGGCTTACGTCACGCTTGCGCTGCATCGCGGCGAGCACATCAACTCGGCGTTCATCCTCATCGCCGCGGTCTGTTCCTACGCCATCGGCTATCGCTTCTACTCGAAGTGGATCGCCGCGCGCGTGCTCGCGCTCAACGACCGCCGCGCCACGCCGTGTGAGGTCCACGAGGACGGCCGCGAGTTCGTGAAGACGAACAAGTGGATCGTCTTCGGTCACCACTTCGCGGCGATCTCCGGCCCCGGCCCGCTCGTCGGCCCGGTGCTCGCGGCGCAGTTCGGTTATCTGCCGGGCACGCTGTGGATTCTCATCGGCGTGGTGCTCGGCGGCGCGGTGCAGGATTTCATCATCCTCTTCGCCTCGATGCGGCGCGACGGCCGCTCGCTCGGCCAGATGGTGAAAGAGGAACTCAACAACACCGCCGGCGTCATCGGAGTCATCGCGATCCTCTCCATCATGATCATCCTGCTCGCGGTGCTCGCGCTCGTGGTCGTCAACGCGCTCGCCGAATCGCCCTGGGGCGTGTTCACCGTGGCGGCGACGATTCCGATCGCGATGTTCATGGGCGGCTACCTGCGGTGGATTCGCGCGGGAAAAGTTTTGGAAGCCTCGATCATCGGCGTGGTGCTGCTGCTCGGCGCGGTGTGGGGCGGGCAGTTCGTCTCCGAGCACGCGACGCTCAGCCAGGTTTTCAAGTGCAGCGCGCCGACGCTCGCCTTCTCGATCATCGGCTACGGCTTCGCCGCGAGCGTGCTGCCGGTGTGGCTGCTGCTGGCGCCGCGCGATTACCTCAGCACGTTCATGAAACTCGGCACGATCTTCGCGCTGGCGCTCGGCGTGTTCTGCGTGCTGCCCGATTTGCAGATGCCGGCCGTGACCAAGTTCGTCGATGGTTCCGGGCCGGTCGTGCCGGGAAAACTTTTCCCGTTCTGCTTCATCACCATCGCCTGCGGGGCGATCAGCGGATTTCACACGCTCATCTCCAGCGGCATCACGCCGAAGATCATCACCCGCGAGACCTACGCGCGGTCCGTCGGCTACGGCGGGATGCTGCTCGAATCGCTCGTCGCCATCATGGCGATGATCGCCGCCTGCACGCTGGAGCCGGGCGTTTATCTCAGCATGAACATCAAGGCGCCCGGCGCGGACGCCGCCGCCGTGGCCGCCGCGACCGTCGCGAAGGTCAACAGCTACGGGTCCGAGTTCAAGGTCACCACCGAACGCATGGCCGCCCTCGCGCAGGAGGTCCACGAGGAATCCCTCTACGGCCGCACCGGCGGCGCTGCGACGCTCGCCGTCGGCATGGCAAACCTCTTTTCCAAAATCGTCGGCGAAAAGTGGCTCGGCATCTGGTATCACTTCGCGCTGATGTTCGAGGCGCTGTTCATCCTCACCACGCTGGACGCCGGCACGCGCGTGGGCCGCTACCTTTTGCAGGACGCGCTCGGGCACGTGTGGAAACCCCTCGGCGACGTGAAGAGCCTCGCGGCAAACATTTTCACCAGCGGCCTGGTCGTGCTGCTCTGGGGCTACTTTCTCGTGAAGGCCGTGTATGACCCCGACGGCGGCATCAAGGCGCTCTGGCCCATCTTCGGCATCGCGAACCAGTTGCTCGCGAGCATCGCGCTGTGCCTGGCGACGACGATTTTGTTGAAGATGATGCTGCGCCCGGACGGAGCGCAGAGCTCCAGCTCTGCGCGAACCGCCGGCACTCAACCCGCGGAGCTGGAGCTCCGCGCTCCGCTGCGGCATCCCGCGTTGATTCTCGTCACGCTCCTCCCGCTCGCGTGGCTGCTCACGGTCACGAGCACGGCGGCGGTTCAGAAAATCTGGCACCGCGAAACGGACCCGGCGCGGCCCAAGATTGGTTTCCTCCAAATCGCCGAGGACTGGCAGAAGGAAAAACTTCCGCCGTTGGAGGCCAGACTCCAGGCCGTGCAACAAGGCGGAGACGCGAAGGCAATTGAAGCCGCGCAGAAGGCCGTCACCTCGGCCCAGGCGCAGATCACGAACAACCGGCTCGACGCCGTGGTGACCGGCGTGTTCCTCGCGCTCGTGGTGCTGATCGTCGCGCTGAGTTTGCGCGAGTGGATTCTGCTCTTCGCGCGCAAGCGGCTCGCTCAGTTGAGCGAAACCGCGCCGGTGTGGCTGCCCGATTACGCCGTGGCCGAGGGCAAACCGCTGGGTGTGGTGAGCCTGATCGCGCTCTCGTTCGCGTTGCTCAAGGAACTCTCCGGCGAATCCGCCGTGGACCGCGTGCAACAGCACGCGGCGGCCTGTCCGGCGGAAGCGGGTGGCGAGTCCCGTAAGCTGACGGTGGATTTGCTCGCCGGAAAAATTGCGCCCGAGCCAATCTCTCGCGGCGAAGCCTACGCGCAAGCGGCGGAAGAGCGGTTCAACAAGCCGAACCGATGCTGCTGAGCAACTCGGAGGGACGAGCTCCGCGAGTCCCTCTATTATTCCGTTTGAAGAAGTCAGGGACTTGCGTAGCTCGTCCCTCCGAAGTGTGAAACATGAAACTCGGTCTCTACGGCGGTTCGTTTGACCCGGTGCATCTCGGCCATCTGCTCGTGGCGCAGGCGGCGCGGGAGGAACTGGGGCTCGACCGCATTTGCTTCATCCCCGCCGCCCAGTCGCCGTTCAAGCCGGAGAGCAAACCCACGGCGGCGAATCTCCGCGTGCAGATGCTCCGGCTCGCGCTCGTGGGCCAGACGCGCGCCGAGGTGGACGAACAGGAGGTCCGGCGCGGCGGCGTGAGCTACTCGGTGGACACCGTGCGCGATTACCGCGCGCGCTTCCCGCAGGCGGAACTCTTCTACCTCATCGGTGCGGACCACATCGCCGCGCTGCCCAAGTGGCGCGAGGCGGAGGAACTGGCGAAGCTCGTGGAGTTCGTCGTCATCCCGCGCCCCGGCGAGGCGACGCAACCGCTGCCCGCGCCGTTTCGCGGGCGCGCGCTGCGCGGGTTTCCGCTCGGCGTTTCGTCGTCGCAGATTCGGCAGCGGGTGAAGGATGGATTGCCCGTGGATTATCTCGTGCCGCCCGGAGTGGCGGAGGCGATTCGGAACCACAAGCTCTACCTCTGAGCCGCGCGGCGCTTTCCTTTCCCTTGCCTCCGTTGCGGCCGGCGTGAAATCCTCGCGGCCGCATGAGCCAGCGCCCGAAGGTCGTCGTCACTGATTTCATTCACGAGCCCCTTGAGGTCGAACGCCGCATTCTCGGCGACCTCGCCGAGATCTCCGCGGCGAATGCGAACTCCGAGGCCGAACTCATTGGCAAGATCGAGGATGCCGATTGCCTCATGATGTATCACCTCATCCGCATCGGCGGCGACACGGTGCGGCGGTTGAAGAAATGCAAACTCATCGTCCGCTGCGGCGTGGGTTACGACAACATTGACCACGTGGCCGCGCGCGCCTGCGGCATCACCGTCGCCAACGTCCCCGACTACGGCACGGAGGACGTGGCCGACTCCGCGATCGGCATGATGCTCTCGCTCACGCGTGGCATTCATCTCTTCAACAGCCGGCTCCGTCGCGGCGCCGGGCCGTGGCTATACACACAGGCGAAGCCGTTGCACCGCCTGCGCGGGCGCGTGTTCGGGATCGTCGGCCTTGGCCGCATCGGCACGGCGGTGGCGTTGCGCGCGAAGGCGCTCGGGATGGACGTGGTCTTCCACGATCCCTACGCGCCCGAGGGGCGGGACAAATCACTCGGGGTGCGTTGCGTGGAGACGCTCGACGAGTTGCTCGCGCAGTCGCACGTGTTGAGCCTGCATTGCCCGCTCACGCCCGCGACGCGGCACCTCATCAATCGCGACAGCATTTTCAAAATGCCCAAGGGCTCCTACCTCGTGAACACGGCGCGCGGCGGGACCGTGGACGTGCTCGCCGTGCTCGATGCGTTGGAGAAAAATCATCTGGCCGGCGCGGGCATTGATGTGCTGGAGACCGAGCCGCCCGCGGCCGACCATCCGCTCATCGCCGCGTGGCGCGATTCGCAGCATCCGGCGCACGACCGGCTCATCCTGAATCCGCACGCGGCCTTCTACTGCGAGGAGGGCGCGACCGACATGCGCGTGAAGGGCAGTAAAAACTGCCGGCGCGTGCTGCTCGGCCAGCCGCCGGTGAACGTGGTGAATTAGCGGGGATTGTCCGCGCGCTGGCAATCCGCGTTGGGAAATCGTCGCAGGATTTTGCATGACGGCTGAACGAATCGGCCATTTGCAACGTCCCTGCTTCGGTTCATCTTTTCCGCATGACTCGCCCTGCCATCGTCCTCGCCGCCGCGCTGCTCGCGGTGTTCGGGGCAGGCGTCGTCGCTCACGGCGCGTCGAAGCCCGCGGACGTGGATTTTCAGCGCGACGTGCGGCCGATTCTTTCGCGCAACTGCTTCAAGTGCCACGGCCCCGATGACAAGGGGCGCAAGGCGAAGCTGCGCCTGGACGTGCGCGACGCCGCGCTCGGGCCAGCGAAGTCCGGCGAGGTCGCCATTGTTCCCGGCCGGGCGGACAAGGGTGAGTTGCTTCGGCGGATTTTTTCCCATGACGCGGACGACCAGATGCCGCCGCCCGAGACGAAGCTGACGCTCACCGCGCAACAGAAGGAGACGTTGAAGAAGTGGATCGCCGCCGGTGCGGACTACAAGCCGCACTGGTCCTTCGTGCCGCCGAAGCAGGTCGCGCCACCGTTGGTCAAGCAGAAGGGCTGGGTGCAGAATCCGATTGATAACTTCGTCCTCGCGCGACTCGAAACGGAGAAGCTCAAGCCCTCGCCGTCGGCCGATGACTTCACGCTCGTGCGGCGGCTCCACCTCGATCTCATCGGCCTGCCGCCGACGCCGGAAGAGGCGGACGAATTTCTGAAAGCCGCCAAAGGCAATCGCACCGCCGCCATCGAAGCGCTCGTGGACAAGCTCCTCGCCTCGCCACACTACGGCGAGCGCTGGGCGCGCAAGTGGCTCGACCTCGCGCGCTACGCTGACACCAACGGCTACGAGAAGGACCGCCCGCGCAACATCTGGCCGTGGCGCGATTGGGTGATCAACGCGATCAACGCCGATATGCCCTTCGATCAGTTCACGATCAAACAACTCGCCGGCGACCTCCTGCCGGACGCGACGCTCGACGACCGCATCGCCACCGGTTTTCACCGCAACGCGATGCTCAACGAGGAGGGCGGCATCGATCCGCTGGAGTTCCGCTTCTACGCGATGGTGGACCGCGTCGCCGTCACCGGCACCACGTGGCTCGGCCTCACGACCCAGTGCGCCCAGTGCCACACGCACAAGTTCGATCCGATCCCGCACCGCGAGTATTATTCGCTCATGGCGTTCCTGGACAACGCCGACGAGCCGGAAATTGATCTGCCGCGCGCCGACGTGACCGCGAAGCGCCGCGCGCAGGAGGAAAAAATCGTGAAGCTCACCGCCGCGCTCGCGGAGAAATTTCCGCCGGCCACGAACACCACTCCGCCACTTTTGCCACGCGAGCATCTGGAGAAGAAGTCCAGCCCCGCCCGGAGGTCGCCGTCGCGCAACGCGCGATCCTTTACGAGGAAAATCCGAGCGACGCCCAGAATCCCAAGGCGATCACGGGGCGGGCGGTGTGGCGCCTCGACGCGATCAACGGCGGCCAGGGTCAGCGGCACGTCGCCGTCTTCAACCTCGCGCAACCGATGACCGCCGCGGGCGAGGTCGGGTTGAAGATGCTCTTTGAGAAGCACTACGCCGCGCCACTCGGCCGCTTCCGCATTTCCGTCACAACCGACGAAACGAAGGCGATCGCGCGCGCGATTGAGGACGAGGTCGAGCGCGCACTGATGTTGCCGGACACCGAACTCACCGTGGGGCAGCGAGCGGAGCTCCGCCGCGCCTTCCTGCTGAACGCGCCCGAACTGGCCGCGGCTCGCGCGGAGATCGACAAGTTGAAAAAGGCATTGCCCGCACCGCCGACCACGCTCGTGATGAAGGAACGCCCGAAGGAAAACCCGCGCGCCACGTTCATCCACAACCGCGGCGAGTTCCTTCAGCCGACCGAAAAGGTCGCCCCCGGCGTGCTCTCCGCGCTGAACCCGCTCGCTGCCGACGCGCCGCGCAACCGGCTCACGTTCGCGCGATGGCTCGTCGCGTCCGAGAATCCTCTTACCGCTCGCGTCACCGTCAACCGCCAGTGGCACATCCTTTTCGGCCGCGGCCTCGTGCGCACGACGGAGGACTTCGGTCTGATGGGCGAAGTGCCGTCGCATCCCGAGTTGCTCGACTGGCTCGCTATGGAGTTCATGAAGCAGGGATGGTCGCTCAAGAAACTGCACCAGCTCATCGTCACCAGCGCGACGTATCAGCAATCATCACGCGTCACGCCGCAACTGATCGCGAAGGATCGGGGCAACCTCCTGCTCGCCCGCGCGCCGCGCGTGCGCATCGAGGCGGAGATGATTCGCGACGCCACGCTACGTGCCAGCGGCCTGCTCTCGCCGAAGGTTGGTGGACCGAGCGTCTTCCCGCCGCAGCCCGCGAGCGTGACGAGCGAGGGCGTGTATGCCGCGAAGTCCTGGGACGAAAGCACGGGCGAGGATCGCTACCGGCGCGGGCTCTACACGTTCACGAAACGCAGCGCGCCCTTCGCGATGTTCAACACGTTCGACGCACCGAGCGGCGAGGCGTGCGTCGCGCGCCGCGAGGTCTCCAACACGCCGCTCCAGGCGCTCACGCTGCTGAACGACGTGACCTTCACCGAGGCGTCGCAGGCGCTGGGCAAATTGCTTGCGTCGCGCGCCGGCACCGTCGAGGAACGCGTGGCTTATGCCTTCCGCCGCGTGCTCACGAGGCCGGCGACGAAGGACGAAGTGGCGATGCTCGCGAAGTTTTTCGAGACGCAGAAGCAGCGTTTCGTGGCGAAGCAACTCGACGCCGCGAAGTTCGCCGGCACCGGCGAGAGCGACGTGAACGAGCGCGCCGCGTGGGCGGCGCTGGCCCGGGCGTTATTCAACCTCGACGAAGCGATCACCAAAGGCTGAGCCATGAACCCGATGCAACAACACGGTTTGAATCTGACGCGCCGCTGGTTTCTCCGCGATTGCGGTGTGGGCTTGGGCAAGGTCGCGCTCGGAAGTTTGCTCGCCGATTCACTCGTGGGACGGGTGGCCGCGGCCGCCGCGGCGAAACCTTCACCCGTCAACCCGCTCGCGCCGCGTCAGCCGCATTTCGCGGCGAAGGCGAAGCGGGTGATTCACATGTTCATGGCCGGTGCGCCGAGCCAGCTCGACCTGTTCGACTACAAGCCGGAGCTCGCGAAGCTCGAAGGCAAGCCGCTGCCGCCGTCGGTCATTCGCGGGCAGCGCTACGCGTTCATCCGGCCCGACGCGGCGGTGATGGGGCCACGCTACAAGTTCGCGAAGCACGGCAAATGTGGCGCGGAGATTTCCGAGATCATGCCGCACCTCGCGGGCATCGCGGATGAGATCTGCCTCGTGAAGTCCTGCCACACGGATCAGTTCAACCACGCGCCGGCGCAGATTTTTTTCAACACGGGCTTCCAGCAGCCCGGCCGGCCGAGCCTTGGTTCGTGGGTGCTCTACGGCCTCGGCGCGGAGACGCAGAATTTGCCGGCGTTCGTCGTGATGAGCACTGGCAGCGGCATCAGCGGCGGTGCTGCGTGCTGGTCGAGCGGATTTTTGCCGACGGTTTACACCGGTGTGCGCTTCCGCAATCAGGGCGATCCGATTTTGAACGTGAGCAGTCCGGCGGGCGTGGACGCGCGGCTGCAACGCGACTCGCTCGATCTCGTGGGCGCGTTGAACCAGCGCCGGCTCGCGACCGAGGGCGACCCGGAAATCGCCACGCGCATTTCGCAATATGAGATGGCGTTCCGCCTCCAGACCTCCGCGCCGGAGCTGATGGATTTGAAAACGGAGAGCAAGGCGACGCTGGAGATGTATGGCTGCAAGCCGGAGGAGGCGAGCTTCGCGCGTTCATGTCTGCTGGCGCGGCGGATGATTGAGCGCGGCGTGCGCTTCATCAACATCTACAACGAGGGATGGGACGCGCACTCCGATGTGATCGGAAATTTGAAAACCAACTGCGGCAAAACCGACAAGGCCGCCGCCGCGCTCGTGCGCGACCTCAAACAGCGCGGCCTGCTCGACGACACGCTCGTGATGTGGGGCGGCGAGTTCGGTCGCACGCCGATGGTCGAGACGAACGCGTCGCTCGGCCGATCGCTCGGGCGCGATCATCATCCGCAGGCGTTCACGATCTGGATGGCCGGCGGCGGCATCAGGCCGGGCCTGACCTACGGCGCGACGGATGAACTCGGCTTCCACGTCGTCGAGAATCCCGTCCACGTTCGCGATCTTCAGGCGACGATCCTTCACCAACTTGGCTTTGATCACGAGAAGCTGAGTTTTCATTTCCAAGGCCTCGACTTCCGGCTCACGGGCGTGGAGCCGGCGAATGTGGTGAAGGAGATCCTCGGCTGACTTGCGCGGCCGAACTTTGGCTGGCGGCAATGGCCGCGCGCCGCTACTGCTTCGGGTGTGAGTGATTACGACCAACGCTTCGGCGGGATCGCACGGCTTTACGGCGCGGAGGGCTTGCGCCGGCTGTGCGCGGCGCACGTGTGCGTCGTGGGCATCGGCGGCGTCGGCACGTGGACGGTCGAGGCGCTCGCGCGTTCGGGCATCGGGGCGTTGACGCTCGTGGACCTCGATGAAGTCTGCGTGACGAACGTGAACCGGCAGCTCCACGCGCTCGACGACACCATTGGCCGGCCGAAGGTGGAACTGATGGCGGAACGCGTTCGGGCGATCAACCCGGAGTGTCGCGTGACGGCGCGCGCGGAATTCTTCACGGCGGCCAACGCGGAGGAAATTCTCGCGGCCGGTTTCAGCTTCGTGGTGGACGCGATTGACGGCGTGTCGAACAAGGCGCGCCTGCTCGCGCTCTGCCACGCAAAGAAAATTCCCGTGATCACCTGCGGCGCGGCGGGCGGGCGGCGCGACGGCACGGCGGTGCGCGTGGCGGACATCGCGCACGCGTCGCACGACCGGCTGCTCGCGGCGGTGCGCGCGTGCCTGCGTGCGGAACATGGCTTTGCCCGCGGCGGGAAAAACTTCGGCATCACGGCGGTCTTCTCGCCGGAGCCGCCGGTGTTTCCGCAGAAGGACGGCACGGTCTGCACCGCGCGCGAGTCGGCGGACCTGGAGGATCGCGCGCGGATCAACTGCGACTGGGGCTACGGCTCGGCGGCGTTCGTGACGGGGGCGTTCGGCTTCGCGGCGGCGGGCGTGGTGGTGCGAAGGATTGCGGAAGGCTGAATGGCGACGGTAGGGCGCGCTGTCCTCAGCGCGCCGAGGACAATCGGAGGCGTCCGGCCGCATCGCGGCGCGCTGAGGACAGCGCGCCCTACCGGTTTGCCAATTCTGACTGAACAAAATGGTTTTCCTGACGGCATCGTCTGCGTCATTCTCTCGCGCATGAAATCCACCGCTCTGCTTGCTTCCCTCCTTCTTTTTTCCGCGCGAGCCTTGGCCGCGGAATCGGACGGATTCGTCCCGCTGTTCAATGGCCGCGATCTGGCCGGCTGGACGAACATCAACTGCGCACCGGAGACGTGGAGCGTGCGCGAGGGCATGATCCATTGCACCGGCCAGCCGGTCGGTGCCTTGCGCACGCTGCGGCAATACGAAAACTTCATCCTCGAATGCGAGTGGCGGCATCTGGAGAGCGCGGGGAATTCCGGCGTGTTCATCTGGGGTTCGCCGATCAGCGCGCCGGGCGTGCCGTTTCTCCGCGGCATCGAGGTGCAGGTGCTCGACCACGGCTACGTCACGAATTACGAAAGGAAGACGGGCAAGAAGGCCGAGTGGTTCACGACGCACGGTGACGTGTTTCCCATCCACGGCGCGACGATGAAGCCCATCGGCCGGCACAATGGCTCGCGCAGCTTTCCCTCGGGCGAATTCAGCAAGGGCACGCCGGAGTGGAACCATTACCGCATCGTCTGCAACAGCGGCTCGCTCCGCCTCCACGTGAACGGCCACGAGGTTTCCGGCGGCGACGAGTGCAACTATCGCAAGGGCTACCTCGCGCTGGAGTCGGAGGGCGCGGCCGTGGAGTTCCGCAATTTGCGAATCAAGGAGCTGCCCTCGACCGGCGCGGGCGCGGACGTGACGGCGCCGCTCGATCAAAATTGGCGCGTGCTGACGACGGGCATTGACGCGCGCGGTTGGCGGACGAATGCCGCGACCGCCGCCCGGTGGCAGATCGGCGGGAAAATTATTTTGAAAGAAGCCGAGGCCGGCACGACTGACTTGTGGACCGGGGAAGAATTTGGTGACGGCGAGTTTGTGGTGGATGTGCGTCCGGCAAAACCGGCCAAGGGGAGCGTGCCGATCGTTCCGGTGGTGCTGTTGCGGGGGCGTGATGGGCGGGGCTCGGAAGTCAGGTTGGAGGGCGCGGAGCCGGGCAAGTTCACCCGATTCACGATCAGGAGCAGTCGGAATGTGGTTTCCGCGCGCCGCGGCGAAGATCCCGCAGAGTTTGTGAGGGTGGTGGTAAAACCGCCGAGCCCGCATTTGCTCGTTCAAGGAGCGCTGGGCTTGAAGGACACCGGCGGCGCAGTGGAGTTCATGAATCTCAACTGGCGGGATTTGTGAGCGAGTCAGCCTTCGAGGATGCATCTCATGAGCGATGAGATTCTGGTCGTCGGTTGCGGCAGCATTGGCGAGCGGCACTTGCGCTGCCTTCAGCGCACCGGCCGCGCGCGGGTGACGGCGTGCGATGCGAACGCCGCGTTGCTCCAACGCATCACCGCGCAGTATCAGGTCGCCGGCTTCGCCGACCTTCAGGCTGCGCTCGCGGCCCAGCGCTTCGCCGGTTTGGTCATCTGCACGCCGGCGCACACACATCTCGACCTCGCGCTCGCCGGCTTGCGGCACGGCGCGGGGTTGCTCATCGAAAAGCCCTTGAGCACGTCGCTGGAAAATAGTGCCGCTGTGCGCGACGAGATCGCGAAGTCGGGCAAGTTGGTTGGCGTCGCCTACGTCTATCATTTCATGCCGTGGATTCAGGGGGCGCGAAAAGTTTTGTCGGGCGGCGAACTGGGCCGCGTGCTCCACGTCAGCGTCGCGACGGGCCAGCATTTTCCCACGTTCCGTCCGGCGTATCGGGAGATTTATTACACGCGGCACGAGACCGGCGGCGGCGCGATTCAGGATGCGCTCACTCACATTGCGAATGCCATCGAGTGGCTCATCGGGCCGACCACGCGGCTGTTCTGCGACGCGGCGCATCAGTCGCTCGAAGGCGTCACGGTCGAGGACACGGTGAGCGTCGCCGCACGCAACGGCGGGGCGCTCGTGAACTACGCGCTGAACCAGTTCCAGGCGCCGAACGAGATGACGATGCAGATTCATTGTGAGCACGGCAGCGTGAAGATCGAGGGGCACGCGCAACGTTTCGGCGTCTTCCGTCGCGCGACGAATGCGTGGGACTGGCGCGAGTCCGCGCCGTTGGAGCGTGACGACATTTTCATTGCGCAAGCGAATGCCTTTCTCGACGGCCTTGCGGGCAAGCCCACCGACCTCTGCACGTTTGACGAGGCGGTGCAGACTTTGAAGTTCAACCTCGCCGCGCTCAAATCCGCGCGCAGCGGGAAGGCGGTGGAAATATCATGAGCGCCCCCAAAGAACTCCGGCTCGCGATGCTCGGCATGATCGAGGGCAACGGGCATCCCTACTCGTGGTCCGCCATCGTCAACGGCTACGACCCGGTCGAGATGGTGAAGTGTCCTTACGCCGGCATTCCGAAATATCTCGGCGGGCAGCCGCTCGAATCCGTCCGCATCCCCGGCGCGCGCGTGACGCACATCTGGACGGACGATCCCGCCGACGCGCCGAAGGTGGCGCGCGCGTCGAAGATTGAGCACGTCGTCGCGCGGCCCGAGGACGTCATCGGCCAGGTGGACGCCGCCATCATTGCCACCGACGACGGCGATGAGCACGTGCGCCGCGCGCGGCCGTTCATCGAGGCGGGCCTGCCGGTATTTGTGGACAAGCCGATGGCGACGAACGTCGCCGACTTGAATCAATTCCTCCGCTGGCATCTCGACGGCAAAACCATTCTCTCCACGAGTGGCATGAGATACGCGCCGGAGATCCGCCAGATCACCGAGCGTCGCGACCAACTCGGCGATCTCCGCTGGCTCACGAGCTTCACGAGCAAGACGTGGGAGCGCTACGGCATCCACGCGCTCGAAGCGGTGTATCCCGTGCTCGGCCCCGGTTTCCTCAGCGCGCAAACGAATCGTCAGGGCGGCTCCAACCTCGTCCACCTCAAGCATCGCAGCGGCGTGCCGGTGACGCCCGCGGCGATTTACGATGCCTACGGCAGCTTTGGCGCGGTCCACGCCTACGGCACCAAGGGTGATCTCGCGCTCAAGCTCATCGACACTTACACCGCCTTCCGCGCGCAACTCGTCGCGTTCATCGAGATGCTCCGCACCGGCGCGCGGCCGCTGCCGTTCAGCCAGACGATCGAATTGATGGCGGTCATCATCGCGGGCCTCCGCAGCCGCGAGCAGAGCGGGCGCGAGGTGAAGCTGCGGGAAATTTACGACGACCTCGACGGTTCCATCGTTGATCTGTTGCATCGGGAGAATCCGCCCATTCAATCATGAAGAATTATTTCTGCCGCCTGCTCGCCCTCGCGCTGGTGCTGCTCGCTCCGCGATTGCCGGCCGCCGAGGCTCCCGAACCCACGGAGATCAAACGCTACGTCGCCATCGACAACGTCTGCGCGTGGCCGAATCTGACGGTGCTTCCGGACGGCAGCATCAACACCACGATTTTCGGCCAGCCCAGCCACGGCCAGATGGCCGGCGCCGCCGAGTGCTGGAACAGTCCCGACGGCGAGTTCTGGACTCGACGCGGCGTTCCCGCGCCGAACGATCCGCACACCACCCGAATGAACGTCGCCGCCGGCCTCGCGAAGAACGGCGATCTGCTTGTGCTTTGCTCCGGCTGGACGGACATCAAGCAACCCCAGCGCCCGAAGCAGTCAGCCTTTCGAGATGACATTCTGCGCAGTTGGGTTTGCCGCTCCACCGATGGCGGCCACACGTGGACGCAGCGCAAAGAGTTCGTCGCGCCGGAAAAGGGTTGGACCGAGTTCATTCCGTTCGGACCGATCTTCGTGGGCGACGGCGGCGCGCTGCACACCTCGTGTTACGCGGGCGAGTTCACCGATCCGACGAAGAGCACCAAGACCAAGAGCTATCGCTCGTGGCATTTCCGCAGCGATGACGATGGCCAAACTTGGAAGCCCACCTCCGTCATCGGCGCGAAGCACAACGAGACTTCGCTCTTTCAGCTCGGCGGCCAACGCTGGCTCGCCGCCGCGCGCATCGACGCCGTGGAGTTGTTCCGCTCAGACGACGATGGCGCGACGTGGCAGGGTCCGCAGCGCGTGACCGAGCGCAATGAAATCAACGCGCACCTGCTCCGCCTGAAGGACGGCCGCCTGCTCCTGAGCCACGGCAACCGCGTGAAGGATCAGCAGGGCGTGCTCGCGAAACTCAGCGGGGACGAGGGCAAAACCTGGAGCTCGCCGGTCCGGCTTGCCCGCACGCTCGATGGCGATTGCGGATATCCGAGCAGCGTCCAGCGGGCGGATGGAAAAATCGTCACCGCATTTTACGCGAAGACCACGGCCGAACACGCGCGCTACCACATGGGCGTGGCCGTGTGGGCTGCGCCGGATGGAAGCGCGAAGGCTAAAGATTAACGCTCAAGGGAAGAGACCAAGGATCAAGTTTCAATGCCTCCCGCCGCCTTTGAATTTTGAACTTTCCCTTAACCTTTAGCCTTTAGCCTTGTTGCTGCTCTTCCTATTCTCTTCGCGATGAATGTCCGCCCCAGCCGCCTGTTGAAGAAGGTTCGTGCCGGCCAGACCGCCACGTGTCTCAAGCTCAATCTCGCCGATCCGCGCGTGGTCGAACTCGCCTGCCTGTCCGGTGCCGATTCGGTGTGGCTCTGCAATGAGCACGTGCCGAACGACTGGCTCAACGTGGAGAACATGATCCGCGCCGCGCGCGTGCATGACGTGGACACGATCGTGCGTGTGAGCAAAGGGAGCTACAGCGAATATGTGAAACCGTTCGAGGCGGGCGCGACGGGCATCATGGTGCCGCACGTCACGACCGCCGACGAGGCGCGCAAGATTGTCGAGATGACGCGCTACCAACCGCTCGGCCGCCGGCCGATTGACGGCGGAAATATTGACGGCGCGTTCTGCCTGATTCCGACGGTGGATTACATCGCGCAGTGCAATCAGGAGCAGTTCCTCATTCTCCAGATCGAATCCCCCGAGGCGCTCGCGAACGTGGAAGCCATCGCCGCCGTGCCCGGGTTCAACGCCCTGCTCTTCGGCGCGGGCGACTTCAGCCATCTCAGCGGCAAGCCCGGACAGGTCGGCTGCGCGGAGACCGTGGCCGCGCGCAAGTGCGTCGCTGCTGCTGCGCGGGCCAATGGGAAATTTGCGATGACGCCGGGGGCCATCGCGTCGTGGGAAGAACAGTCGGCGGAGGGCTACAACGTCTTCAACCTCGGCGCGGATGTCATCGGACTTGGCGGCTACTTCGGCGGCAAGGTGGCGGAATTCAACAAGCTGCCGCTCACGCAGGCGAAGTCGGTGTATCGGTGAGCCATGAAAGAAGTTCTTGAACTCCGTTGCGTCATCCAACGGAACACTGCTGAAATCAAGAGACTCCACGAGAGAATCAAAGAGACGAAAAAAAACAGTTCGGAATCCTCTCAGGCGGTCGAACTATGGAAAGTCGCGTGTGCGGAGTTTCACAAACGATACGATGAACTCGCTTTTCCTGGTGGCCTCAAACTTGGACTCGAAAATATTCATGCCTGTGATGCAGAAGCCATTGAAGCTGGATTGGCCTTTCTTGAAGTTCGGCCGTATTTCTTTCGCTCGCAATACCTCCAAAAAAACTGTTACGGCTATTGAAGCACGCCACGTTGTCTATGCGCCAAGGGCAACGTCTGGACAAGGTTCTGCGGGATTTGGAAGAGTATCGAAAGCGAAAGACAAAAAGATGAGCGCACTCGAAATGTTTTCCATCCGCGGCCGGGTCATCGTGCTGACCGGCGGCGGCGGCCTTTACGGACGCGGCCTCGCCGCGATGCTGGCCGAAGCCGGTGCGACGCTGGTCATCGCCTCACGCAACGTGGAGAAATTGCAGAAGGTCGCTGCGGAGGAAACCGCGCGCGGGCACTCGGTCCACGCGGAGCAACTCGACCAAGCCGATGAGCAGTCCGTGCTCGCCCTGCGCGACCGCGTGCTCGCGAAGTTTGGCCGCGTGGACGGGCTGGTGAACAATTCCGTCGCGCGCCCGATGAAATCGCCCGACGCGCCGGTAAGCGCGTGGGAGGAATCCATGCGCGTGAATGCCACCGGACTGTTCCTCGTGACGCGCGCCTTCGGCGAGGCAATGTGTTCGAAGAAGTCTGGCAGCATCGTGAACGTCGGCTCCATTCAGGGCATGATCGGCCCGACGCTTGAGCTCTACGCTGGCACGAACATGGGTACGCCGCCGCCGGATTATTTCTTCCACAAGGGCGGCATGGAAAATCTCACGCGCTACTACGCCGGCATCTACGGTCCGCACGGCGTCCGCGTGAACTGCGTTGCCCCCGGCGGCTTCTTCAACCACCAGCCCGAGCCGTTCCTCACGCGCTACAGCGAGCACACGATGCTCGGCCGCATGGCGGATGAGCGCGATCTCGGTGGCGCGGTGATTTTCCTCCTGAGCGACGCGGCGAAATACATCACCGGCGCGAACCTACCCGTGGACGGCGGCTACACCGCGAAGTGAATCGTTACGGGGTAGCAGCCGACGTCAGGAGGCTCATTTCAAAACAAAATTGTCAGAGCCTCCTCACGTCGGCGGCTACCGGCTGAGAAGTTCCCTCCACTTGATGCGGAACATCGCGTCCGTCCGGTGCTTCTTCTTGTCCTCGCCCCCGAGGCAATAGACCCAGTCCCCGGATTTCACGAGGGCGACCATCGCCTTGTAGGGCAGGGGTTTTGTCGGCGTGTAGCTCGCGGTCCGCGTGTCGAAGATGAACGCCTCGTCGGTGAATTCCTCCGCGTCATTCTTGTAGCCGCCCGCGAGCAGGATGCGGCTGCCGTCGAGCGGGCAGGCGTTGATGCCGCGCACGGCGTAGGGCAGCGGCGCGAGATTCTCCCATCGCTTCGTCATGGTGTTGAACGCGTGCGCGGAGGAAAGGTTGGCGACGGTGTTCGAGCCTGAGTCCCAGCGCGCGCCGCCGAAGGCGAAGAAGCGGTTGCCGCAAGCGGCGGACGCGCCGGTGATGAACGCCGGTTCCGGATAATCCGGCAGCTTCGTGGTGCGACCGTTGCGGAGGTCAATCGAAAGGAAAGTGTTCGTGGCGTGCGCGAGATCGTTCATGTCGTCCGTGCCGCCGAGGACGTGGAGGGAGGAGCCGATGACGGCGCTGCCGGCGAGCACGAAGCCGTGGCCGAGGGTGAATGCGCTTTTCGCGGCGAGGCTACGGTCAATTCTCCAGACCACGGTGTGGGTGTTTGTGCCGCTGCTGCCGCTGGCGAACCACAGCGCGCCCGCGTGTTCGCCGACGACGGAGTAGGCGAGCGGCGCGTCGAGCCAGCCCGTCTCTTGCCACGAGTTGGCCTGGGGACTGTAGGTGAAGATGCGCCGGAGCCATTGCTTGGTGTCGTCCTTCCAGTTCGTCCCGCCGGCGAGGACGATCTGATCGCCCACTGCGCCGGCGACGAAGCCGCCGTTCGGTTCGGGGAGCGGGGCGAGGCGTTCCCATTCGGCGGCGGAGGATGTGGTGGTCATGGGGATGAGTATGGAAATGAGAGCGGCGAGCGCCGCGACTCGGAGGGACGAGCTACGCGAGTCCCTGACGCTTGGGATGGCTGTTGGAGTTAGGGACTCGCGTAGCTCGTCCCTCCGACACTTAGGAAGTCGTCTTGTCATCGGGATCGTTCGCGCGGCGGAAAGTGTCGAGCGGCGTGGGTTGTTCCCAATCGGCGCGCAGGCGCACGTCAGGTTCGCCGGAGAGTTTGCCCGGCTCACTCGGCGGCGCGGCGTCGGAGGTGGCGCGGATTTCCCACCAGCATTTGCCGCAATGATTGTGCTGGTGGTCCACCACGAAGCCCGCGCGCTTGAGCATCGGTCCGATCCAGCCCATGCAGTGGTCGCAGTAGTCGTGGTATTGTGCGAGGCCGTTGCGGATGAGGAAACCCTTCGACGGGCACTCGTGCATGTCGATGCGAAAAACTTTCTCCGTCGCGGTGCAGTGGTAGCCGGCGGCCTCCTCGGCGAGCGTGTGCGCCCAGTATTCCTTCATGCCCGCGATGCCCTTCGCGCTGATGAGCGCGGCAGCGTGGGTCTGCGAATCCTTTGCAATGGCCTCGTCCCAATACTCGCGCACGAGCGGCTCGCCGCCGCGCGCGCGGAACCACTCGAAGGTCCACTCGTAGTGCCCGCAGAAATCGTAGCTGCCTAGCATCGGGCTTCCTTGATTTGCGCGAGGTCTTGGGGCGCGGTCACGGCGGCGCGGCGAGAAAAAGTCTGCCGGCAGGAACCGTTCCCGCCCTCGATGCGCACCGTCATGTCCGCGGGCGCGGCCATCGCCTCACCAATGAAATAGCAGTGCTGGCAGAAGCACGGGACGATTTCGCGGCCCTGCGCGCGGAGGTGTTTGATGGCGGGGCAGACTTTCACGTCGAGTGTCACGGCGTCCTTTGATTCCGACACCGAGACCTCCGCGCCCGGTTCGGCGGCGAAGAAGGCGCGCCAGTATTCCGCCACGGCGGGCGGGCCGCCCGCGCTCCAGCGCGCGGTGACGGGCGCAAAGTATTTCACGCCAAGGTCGGTCCAGTATTGCCGCAATCCCTCGATGCCGAATTTCCCGAGCACGAAGCGGAACGTCGCGTTGATGGCGAGATAGAAATCCGCCGCGCCGACGGGCTTGGTGTCCGCGTAGGGCAGGGGATCCCGGCTGGACGATGCGTTCGGTTGATTCACGTGACGGAATGGAGCTTACGCCGGGGCGAGCGGGCCGTCAGCATCGGCTTTCGCGGGCTTCACGCAGAACATCACGGCGGCGCACACGAGCATGTTGAGCGCGGCGAGCAGGAAGAGCACGCTGAGGTTCACGTGCGCGTCGCGCAGCGCGCCGCCGAAGTAGGCTGCCGAGCCGCCGATCAGACAACTGCACAGGTTCAACACCCCGTAGCCCGTCGCGCGGTAACGCGGGTCGGACACGAGGCAGAGCGCGGGCATCATGTTCGCATCGGTGAACGAGCGTGCCAGCCCGTGGATCATCAATCCCACAATGGCCAGCGGAAGCACGCTCGTTTGCGACAGCAGCAGGAGGCCGGGCGCCGAAATGCACAGGCCGATCGCCGGCACCAGGATGCGCGCGCGCTGGTTGGTGCGGCTCCAGCGGTCCGCCCACACGCCGCCGATCACGACGCCGAGCAGCATCGCCGCTTGCAGGTAGCCGGTGGCCGAGAGTCCCGCGACGCCCTGCGTCAGCGCGAAGCGCTCCGCAAAAAACGTCGGCATCCAGCCCATCACCGCCCAGCCGGTCAGGCCGAGCAGTCCCCAATAGACCAGCATCAGCCAGAACGAGCTGTTGCGGAACAGGCTCGCGAGGGCTTCGCCCAAAACGGGTGCCGGCGCGGCGGAATCGGCGGCGGAATTTTTTTTCGGCGCCGCCGGCGCATCGCGCAGCGCCAGCATGAGCACCACCGCGTAGCCGACGCCCACGAGACCGAACACCGTGAAGGCGTAGCTCCACCCGTGGCGTTCCGCGAGCCAGCCGCCGAGTCCGCCGAGCCCCGCGCCGACGCCGATGCCCGTCATGTGAATGCCCGTGGCGAGCGAGCGGGTGTTGCCGCGATGATAATCCGAGATGAGCGCGAGCGCCGCCGGAATGTAGGCCGCCTCGCTGATGCCCATGAGCGCGCGCACGGCGAGCAGTTGCTCGAAAGTTTTCGCGTGCCCTGTGAGCCACGTGAGCAGCGACCACACAAAGAGGCTGCCCAGAATCACCCGGCTGCGGCTGAAGCGGTCGGCCATGAATCCCGCGAACGGACTCAGCAGCCCATACACCCACGCAAAGACTGACGTGAGCAGGCCGAACTGCGCGTCCGTCATCGGGATCGCCTCCGTCAACGACCCGCGCATCGTCGTGATCATCACGCGGTCGAGGTAATTCAGCAGCGCGACCACCCAGAGCAGCCCGACCATGAGCCACGCCCGCGTCATTTTCGGGGCGTCAGGGTTCATGGCTCAATGTTCCGCGCGCGCGGCCGCCGGTCACTTGTCCGTGCCCAGCAGCTTGTCGAAATCCGCGCCGCACGCTTCGAGGTGGCGCACGATTGCCCAGTGGATGCTGCCGTAGGCGACCAGTTGCGCGCCGAGATCAATGATCACCTTCGCGTCCTCCGCCGTGCCGACGGGCCGGCCCCACGCCTTGCCGTGCGCCTTTGCGGCGGCGGCGATTTTTTTCTGCGCGGCCATCATCTTCGGATCGTTCACCGACGGCGAGCAGCCGAGCCGCAGCGACATGTCCCCCGGCCCGAGGAATAGCACGTCCACGCCCGGCACGGCGGCGATGGCCTCCACGTTGTCGAGCGCCTGCGGCGTTTCGATTTGCACGACGAGAAAAGTTTCACGGTTCGCGTCCTGCGGATACGTGCCCGGCAGGTTGACGTAGAAATCCCCGTCAATGCCCGAGCCGTCGAGCCCGCCTTCTCCAGCGTCGGCGGGCGCCACAGGCAGTCAATGTCCGCGAGGTGATGGTAGGCGATGAGCGACTGCGCCTCGCGCACGTCGAACGGCCGGTGCTCGGCATCCACCCAGATCCCGTCGTAGCCGCAGCTCGCGGCGAGCTTGGGGACGAAGGGCAGGAAGTTGGCGAAGGAGCAGACGCGCGCGACTTTGCCGGCGCGGAGTTTGGCGAGGACTTTGGATGAACGCATGAGGTGGCGGCGTTTATCGGCCAAACGCGCGGCGTTGGCAATGGATTACCTCGCCGGCCGCCC
This sequence comes from Verrucomicrobiota bacterium, assembly GCA_016199935.1. Taxonomy (GTDB): domain Bacteria; phylum Verrucomicrobiota; class Verrucomicrobiia; order Limisphaerales; family JACQFS01; genus JACQFS01. Next base: position 26,231 of record JACQFS010000080.1, on the reverse strand, counting down.
CTTGCCCCTCGCCTTTAACCACCAATGGACACGAATGCACACGAATGCCTGACCCGTGGAATCCGTGGAACTTCGGCCCCGCCAACTCCCCGCCCCGGCGGGGCGGATGACGACGGCGACCAGCGTGTCGCCGCTCCGCCTCACTCGTATCTCAGCGCGTCAATCGGATCGAGCTTCGAGGCCTTTCGTGCGGGATAAAAGCCGAAGAAGATGCCCACGACCGCGCTGCAGATGAACGCGATCAACATCGTCTGCGGCGAAGTCAGCGTGGGCCAGCCGTTGAGTTGGGTGAGGACCTTCGAGGCGACCATGCCGGCGACGATGCCCATGAAGCCGCCGGTGCAACTCAGCGCCACGGCCTCGATGAGGAATTGCGCCATCACGTCGCGCGGGCGCGCGCCCAGCGCCATGCGGATGCCGATCTCGCGCGTGCGCTCGGTCACGCTCACGAGCATGATGTTCATGATGCCGATGCCGCCCACGAGCAGCGACACCACGGCCACGCCGCCGAGCAGCGAACGCATCGTCTCCTGCGTCTGGTTCATCACGCTCGCCATTTCCTCCTGCGTGCGGATGGTGAAATCATCCGGGCGCGCGCCGGTGATGCGGTGTGTCTGCCGCAACAGATTGGTCAGCGCGCCGGCCACGGCCGGCATCATTTCCATGGACTCGGTCTGGAGGTTGATGCCGCGCAGCGCGGTGGAGTTGAGCATGCGCTTCATCACGGTGGTGTAGGGAATGATGAGGCAGTCGTCGTAATCCATGCTGCTGCCGGGCGACGAACCTTTCGCGTTCAACTCGCCGATGATCGTGAAGGGGATGCTGCCGCCGGCATTTCCGCCGCCACCACCGCCACCGCCACCACCACCGCCCATGCTCACGCGCACCACCTGGCCGATCGCGCTGCCGCCTTCAAAGAGCGCCTTCGCCGCGGTCTGGCCGATGACCGCGACCTTGGTTGCGCCGTTGATGTCGGCTTCGGAAAAAAAGTCGCCGTCCTTCAACGTCCACGAGCGGATGGTGAAATACTCGGTGGAGGCGCCGATGATCTGGGTGGAGGTGTTGAGGTTGCCGGCGATGACCTGGCGCGAGGTGCGGACCTCGGGGCTGGCGTTGCGCACACCGGCGACCTCGCGGCGGATCGCGGTGAGGTCCTCGAGCGTGAGCGTGGAGGAACTGCCCGAGCCGAAGCTGACGCCGCCGCGGCGGAAATCCCCCGCGAAGATGAGCATCACGTTCTCACCCATCGTGGCGATCTGCGCCTGCACCATGATGCGCGCGCCGTCCCCGAGGCTGACGGTGGTGATGACCGCGCCGACGCCGAAGATGACGCCGAGCATGGTGAGAATGGCGCGCAGCTTGTTGCGCAGAAGCGCGCGAAAGGCGATGCGAAAGGCGGCGAGGAATCTCATGACGGCAGCATGTTGATGGCCTCGGCGGCCTTGTTCAGTTTCGCCAGTTCTTCCTCGGCGTGCAGGCGGTTCTCCACCTGGATGTCGGTCACGATCCGGCCATCGCGCATGACGATGTTGCGCCGCGTGTAGCGGGCGATGTCGAGCTCGTGCGTGACCATGATGATGGTGATGCCCTGGTCGTTGAGCTTCTGAAAGACGCCCATGATCTCGATGCTGGTCTTGCTGTCGAGGTTGCCGGTCGGCTCGTCGGCGAGGATGAGCGCGGGGTCGTTGACCAGCGCGCGGGCGATGGCGACGCGCTGCTGCTGGCCACCGCTCAAACGGTTGGGCGTGTGGTCGGCGCGGTTGCCGAGGCCGACGAGTTCGAGCGCCGCCACGGCCTTTTCGCCCATGTCCTTGCGCTTGCGCTTGCGCGCATAAAGCATCGGCAGCTCGACATTCTCCAACGCCGAGGTGCGCGCGAGGAGATTGAAGCCCTGGAAAACGAAGCCGATCTTTTCGTTGCGGATGTCAGCGAGTTCGTCGCGGTCGAGGTCGTTGACGTTCACGCCGTCGAGGAGGTAGTTGCCACTCGTGGCGCGGTCGAGGCAGCCGATGACATTCATCATCGTGGACTTGCCGGAGCCGCTCGCGCCCATGATCGCGACAAACTCGCCCGGCTGGATCTCGATGGAGACGTTGTTGACGGCGTGGACCTTGATCTCGCCGGTGTCGTAAATCTTGTGGATGCCTTGGAGGCTGATGACGGCGTGGTCGTTCACGGGAGGAGGGGGAAAACTTTGAACCTTGAACCTTGAACTTTGAACTTTGAACGCACGGCCGCGCGCGGCGTTCGAGGTTCAAAGTTCAAAGTTCGAGGTTCGAGGTTCATCAGCGGTTCACGGGACAAGGATGATCTTGCCGAGCTTGCCGTCCTGCATCACGGCCTCGTGCGCGCGCGGCGCGTCCGCCAATTTGAATTCCTGGCCGATGACGGGACGCAGCGAGCCGTCGGCCAGCCCGGCCTGCAACGCGGCGTGGATCGCGGCGAGGTCGGCGTCGGGCGTGTTGAAGAGCGTCATGCCGCGGATGTCGGCGTCGCGCAGCATCGTGTCGCGCGGGTTGATTTCCGCCGGTCCGCGGCTGCCGACGACGACCACACGGCCGGACTTCGCGAGCACGCCGAGGTCTTTGCCCAGATTCACGTTCGCGAGCATCTCGATGATGAGGTCCGCGCCGCGGCCGGCGGTGAGTTGCATCACCGCGGCGAGGTAATCGGGCGCCCGATGATCGAGCACGTGGTTCGCGCCCTGGGCGGCGACAAATTTCCGGCCCGCCTCCGTGCCGCCGGTGCCGATGACGGTGAGGCCGGCGGCGCGGGCGAGTTGCACGGCCGCGTGACCGACCCCGCCGCTCGCGCCGTGGATGAGCACGGTCTCGCCGCGTTTTGCTCCGCCGCGATGAAAGAGCGCGCGATGCGCGGTGGCGAAGGGCACGCCGAGCGCGGCGCCTTGTTGATACGTGGTGCCGGCCGGCAGCGGAAAAACTTGCGACTCGGCGCAGAGGGCGAGTTCGGCGTATGTGCCGGTGACGCTGCCGTAAATGTAGGCGCGAGCGCCGACCTTGAATTTCTTCACGCCGCTGCCGATGGCCTGGACCACGCCCGCGGCGTCGCTGCCGGGCGTGTAGGGCAGCGGGTCTTTGCGCGCGTAGTTGCCGGCGCGGACGTAGGTCTCGACGGGATTCACGCCGATGGCGTGAACACGCACGAGCACCTGACCCGCGCCGGGCGACGGCGCGGGGACGTCCTCGAGCTTGAGGACCTCGGGGCCGCCGTGTTGATGGACGCGGATGGATTTCACGAGCGGTTCAGCGCGGGCCGCGGCCCATGCCGCTGCCGAAAGGATTGGTCGCGGCCGCCGCGCCCGCGGACTTGGGCTGGACCTGACCGAGGACAATGACGTCGCCCTCGTTCAAACCATCGAGCACCTCGGTGTAGATGCCGTCGGTGATGCCGGCCTTGATGACGCGCGCCTCCATGTCGAGCGTGGTGAGGTTGGTGGAGTTGAGCGAGGCGTCCACGACGTAAATCGTGCGCGTGGTTTTCTGCGGTTCGCCCGCGCGTTTGCCGGCGCCGCCCGCGCCGCCGCGGCCGCCCTTGCCGCCGCCACCCTTGCCCGCGCCGCCGAAGATCGTGGCGGGATCAATCTGTTTCGCGTCCACCATCTCGCGGAACTTCGCGCGCATCTCGTCGCTCATCGGCTCGCCTTTGTCGCGCAGCTCCTTCGCCTTCTTCACCATTTCCTCGGGTGTCTGCGGAATCACCTCGGCCGGCGCGGCGGCGGGCGCGTTGGTGCCGGCGGGGCCCGAAACTTTTTTCAACTCGCTGCCCGTCGGCGGCTTGAAGCGGAGCGCGGAGTTGGGAATGCGCACGACGCCTTTGCGCTCGGAGGTGATGATCTGGACGTTGGCGGTCATGCCGGGCTTGAGTTTGCTGTCGGCGTTGTTGACCTCGATGACGGTGTCGTAGGTGACGACGTTGGCGACGACGAGCGGGGAGTTGCGGACCATGACGACCTTGCCGGCGAAGTCGCGGCCGGTGAAGGCGTCCACGGTGAACTTCACGTTTTGATTCGTCTCCACCCCGCCGATGTCGGCCTCGGCGACATTCGCGTCGATCTGCATTTTGGTGAGGTCGTTCGCGATTTGAAACAGCACGGGCGCATTGAGGCTGGCGGCGACGGTCTGGCCGACGTCCACCTTGCGGTCAATGACGATGCCGTCGATGGGCGCGTAGATCGTGCAGCGGGCGAGGTCCACCTTGGTGCTGTTGACCTGCGCGACGCGGGTCTGCACCTGGGCCTTGGCCTGTTCGAGGTTGGCGAACGCGGTGTCGAATTCGGACTGGGAGATGAGCTTGACCTTGAGGAGTTCCTCGGCGCGACGGGCGTTGACCTCGGCGAGTTGGAGGCTGGCCTTGGCGCTGGCGAGGTCGGCCTCGTTCTGTTCGAGGCGCGTCTGATACGTGGCGGGATCGAGTTCGGCGATGAGGTCGCCGGCCTTCACCTTCGAGTTGAAGTCCACGTTGATCTTTTTGATCAGGCCGGAAACCTGGCTGCCGACCTGGACGTTGAGGACGGGGTTGAGCGTGCCGGAGGCGGTGACCTGCTGCGTGACGTCGCCCTTCTCGATCTTCGCGGTGGTGAACTGCACGCGCGCCTTCTCCGCGTCCTTCTTCTCCCACTGCCTCCAGCCGTAGTAACCGCCGCCGCCGAGCAGCGCGAGGAGGATGAGCCATTTGATCCAGCCGGTTTTGGAATTGCGTGCCATAGGGTTTTCGATGCGGAACAGTCGCGTGGGGAGTTTGATGCCACAGGCGGCGGAAGGTTTCATCATATTTGTGCGGTTGGGGCTGCGCGAATTTTGCGCAGGGCCGTTCGGCGCTTGCCGGTCGCGCGACTTGCGCTAGAGTGGCGGCGTGCTGCTACGACCGCTGATTCAACACCTCGAGCAAGGAGACGACCTCACCGAAGCCCAGGTGACCGATGCCGTCGAGTTGCTCATCGAGGAAATGGTGCCGGTGGAGCAAAAGGCCGACTTCCTCGCGCAACTCGCGCGCAAGGGCGAGACCGCCGCCGAAATTCTTGCGTTCGGCCGTGAGCTGCGCGCGCGTGCCATCCGCCCCGTGCTTTCGCCGGAGGTCCGCGCGCGCGAGATCGTGGATGTGTGCGGGACCGGCGGCGACCGGCTCAACACGTTCAACATTTCCACCACCGTCTCGCTGCTCGTCGCCGCCGCGGGCGTGTGCGTGGCCAAGCACGGCAACCGCGCCGTCACTTCCAAAACCGGCAGCGCCGACGTGCTCGAGGCGCTCGGCATCCCGATCACGCTCGCGCCGGACGAGGCGACGCAATGGCTTCGGCGGCATAATTTCGCCTTTCTCTTCGCGCCGAATTTTCATCCCGCGTTCAAGCACATCGCGCCCGCGCGCCGGCTCTGCTCGACCCGCGGCGTGCGCACCATTTTCAATTTCCTCGGCCCGCTCCTGAATCCCGCGCAACCCACCGCCCAGCTCATCGGCGTGCCGCACCCCGACCTGTGCGAGCCCGTCGCCATCGCGCTCAAGGAACTTGGCGCGCGCCGCGGCATGGTCGTCAGCGGCAAGGTGCGGCTGGCTTATCTCGACGAGTTCTCGCCCATCGGCGAAAACACCGTGGTCGAGTTCCACGAGGGTTCTGGCTTTCTCAAATCGAATCGCGCCCCCATTTTTTTTCCCCTCCGGCCCTGCACGCTCGGTGATCTTCAGGGCGGCGATCCGGCGGAGAGCACGCGCATCGTGACCGCGATCCTCTCGGGTGAAGAGCGCGGGCCCAAGCGCGACGTGGTGCTGATGAATGCCGCCGCCGCGCTCTATATCGCCGGCGAGGTGCCCGCGCTGCTCGACGGCTGGCACGCCGCCGCGCAGGTGATTGATTCCGGTCGCGCGGAAGCCAAACTCCACGAACTCGCGCAGGCCGGGAAGGATTACCGCGAGCGAAATGATCCCGAGGCGCCGCGAGTCGTGGCGCACACCTGACCACCCAGCCCAACCCACAGGAATCCCATGTTCAAAATCATCGGCGGTGACGGCACGGAATACGGACCCGTTTCGGCGGCGGACCTTCGCCAATGGATGGCCCAGGGCCGCGCGAACGCGGCGACGCGCGCGCGCCGCGACGGGACCGGCGACTGGAAAACGCTCGGCGACTTTCCGGAGTTCGCCGCCGTCGGCGGGCCGCCGCCGATGCCGGCCGCCGCGGAATCCGGGAGCCCGCGCAAGACCAGCGGACTGGCGATCACGTCGCTCGTGTTGGGAATTCTTGGCCCGTGCACCGCGTTGTTCGGACTGATCCTCGGCATCATGGCCTTGTCGAAGATCAAAAATAGCGGCGGCCGGCTCCGCGGCCACGGCCTCGCGATTGCGGGCATTTGTGTCTCGGGGGTGTTCCTGGTGGTTGGGATGATCGCGATCCCGGCCGCCGTCATGGTGCCGTCGTTGTCCAAGGCCAAGGATCGGTCGGGGGAGATCAGATGCATGAGCAACATGAAACAGATTGCGCTCGGCTGTAAAATGTGGGGCACGGATAACAACGATCAATTCCCCCCGAGCCTGAGCGCGCTGACGAATGAATTGGGCATCACCTCGGTGCTGATCTGCCCGAAGGCGCAGCCCACGTCGCCGCCAGTTCCGTGGAGCCAGTTTGATTTTAGCAAGGTCACCTACGTTTACGAGCCGCCGCCGACCAACAACACCGACCTGGGCCGCGTCTTTCTCCGTTGCCCGCTCCACGGCCACACGGCGCTCGTGGACGGCAGTGTGCAACGCGGGTCGCACAAGTAAGAGTCCGCCGTGTTCGGCACCCGCCGTGGACAGCCGGAAGTTTTGGTTCAGTGCCGCCCAAATCCGAAGTGAAGGTTGCCTTTGAATAATCCACCGCCCATCGAAGCGGAGAGAAACGATCCGCCGTCTTCATCATCGGTCGCCATCCGGACGCGAGGACAGGGACGATTCCTCTGGCCCGGTGTGGCCGCGCTGCTCGGCGCGCTCGCAGTGCTGTTTTTCTTCGACCCCGCGGGCCACGCGTTTTATCCACAGTGCCTGTTTCGCAAACTCACCGGCCTGGACTGCCCCGGCTGCGGCGGGTTGCGCGCGACGCACGAGTTGCTGCACGGAAATGTTTCCGCCGCGTTTGCGCTCAACCCGCTGCTCGTCGTGCTCGGGCCGCTGTTGCTCGCGTTCGTGGGCGCGGCGGGATGGCGGCGCGTGACGGGCCGCGGGCCGTGGCCGCTGCGCCTCCGCGCACCCTGGGGCTGGCTGCTCGGGGGCGCGGTGATTGTGTTCTGGATTTTGCGCAACCTTTCGGTCATTTCTTTCGCCACCAACTCCTGACCCATATTGCCATGTATCACATCATCGGAGCCGACAACCGCGAATACGGTCCCATCACCCCCGAGCAGATGCGCGAGTGGATCGTGCAACGCCGCGTCAACGCGCAGACCCGCACCAAGTCCGCGGGCGCCGCCGACTGGAAGGCGCTGGCTGACTTTCCGGAGTTCGCGGGCGCGCTGAACCTGACGGGCCTGGGCAGTCCGCCGCCCGCTGTCCCGCCCGCCGCCACCGCGGCCGGGCGCAGTTCCAATCGCATCGCCGCCGGCGTGTGCGGCATCCTGCTCGGACCGTTCGGCGTGCATAAGTTCATCCTCGGCTACACGACCACCGGCGTGATCATGCTGCTCGTCAGCCTGCTCACCTGCGGCATCGGTGCGCCGGTGATGCACATCATCGGGATCATCGAGGGGATCATTTACCTCACGAAGACCGAGGAGGAATTCATCCGCACCTACGTTGACGGGCGCAAGGAGTGGTTCTAGCCGCCGCCGACCGGCGCCGGCGAAAATCCCCGTGGCCACCCAGCCGCCTCCGATCTCCGGCCGCGCGCGCGCGCGCACGTGGATGCTGGTGAATCTGTTTCTCTGGCCGGGCCTCGGCTCGTGGCAGGGCGGCCGGCGGGTGAGCGGCGCGCTGCAAATGGCGGTGTCGCTGCTCGGCGCGGGCGTGGCGCTGGTCTGGTTCATCCGGTTGCTGCTCGAGTTGCTGCGCGCGATCCAGGGGACGCGCGCGGAACCGTCGGATCTCTGGCGGCTGGCGTTCACCGGCTTCGGCTTGGTCGCGCTGGCGTGGCTGTGGTCGCTGGTGACGAGTCTGGCGCTGTTGCGGGAAGCGGAGAGTGAGGAGTAAGGAGTAATTCGTAAGGCGTGACACGAACGCGATTCGGAATTACGGATTACGCATTACTCCTTACTTACCCGCAACATGACCAAACTCAAACCCGCCGAAATCAAACGCGCGCTCCGCTCCGTCCGCCACTGGACCAAACGCGGCCGCGCCATCACCCGCACTTACACCTTCAAGGATTTCGTCGCGGCGATGAAGTTCGTCAACGCCGCCGCGCGCGTCGCCGAACGCGCGTGGCATCATCCGGACATCGACATCCGCTGGAACCAGGTGACGCTCACGCTCTCGACGCACGACGCGGGCGGGCTGACGGAAAAGGATTTCGCGCTCGCCGCGAAGTTCGACGCCGCCGCGAAGTGACCGCGCGCGGCGCGAATTTTTGCTCGTCAGCCCCGGGTCGCCGCGGCACTGTTCCGGCCACCGATTCCCGAGGTTTAATCAAAATAAATTGCGGATGCCACCGACCTTCGCCACCTCCGAACCGCGCGCGACCGCGGCGCCCGGCGCGCCGGTTGAGGCGGACGCGCGCCGGTCCGGCGAGGCTCCGCGGCAAACGCTGTTCCGACTGGTGGAGCAACTCAGCGCGGCCACTTCGCCCCCGGAGGCGGCGCGTTTCATCGCCGCCGCCACGGAGGATTTTTTCCGCTGGGACGCTTTCAGCCTCACGCACTACCTGCCCGAGAGCGATCTGATGGAATTGGTGTTCGGCATGGACATCCTCGACGGCGTGCGCACCGAGGTGCCGATCGAAGACCTCGACCCGCACGCCAGTCCGCTCGCGCGCCGGGTCATCGCCGAGGGTGCCAAGCTCATCCTGCGCGGCTCCGGCAGTCCGGACGCGCTGGTGGACGGCCGGCCGTTCGGCGACAAGTCACGGCGCTCGGCATCGCTGATGTTCGCGCCGATCCGCCGGGGGCCGCGCGTGCTCGGCATCCTCTCCGTGCAGAGCTACCGGCCAAACGCGTATGTGCCCGAGGATCTGGAAATGTTGCAGGCGGTGGCCGACCTGTGCAGCGGCGCGATGGAACGCATCCGCGCCGAGCAGGCGCTGCGCGAAAGCGGGGCGCGCCTGGCCTTTGCGCAACGCCTCGCCGGCCTGGGCAGCTTCGAGCGCGACCTGCGCACCGGCCGCGTGGTCTGGTCGGCGGAGCACTACCGCATCTGGGGTCGCGATCCCGCCGCGGCACCGCCCACGATGGAGGAAATTTTCGCCGCCATTCATCCCGAGGACCGCGAACTGGCCCGGCTGAATTTCCAGAAACTGACCGCCGGCGGCGCGCCGTTCGATCAGCAATACCGCATCCTCCGCCCGGACGGCCACGTGCGGCACATCATCGCGCGCACGCAAACCGAGCTGGACCGGGCCGGCCGGCCGGTGCGCATCGTCGGCACCGTGCAGGACGTGACGGAGCGCGCGTTGATGGAGGAGGCGGTGCGCGCCAGCGAGGAACGCTACCGCCTGCTCGCGGACCACACCGACGATTTTGTGTCCCTCGTCGATTCAAGGGGCCACCGCCTCTACATCAGTCCTTCCTTTTATCGCGCCACGGGCTGGACGCCGGAAGACCTGGAGCGCACCGACTGGCGCACGCGCGTGCATCCGGACGATGTGAAACGCGTCGAGGAGGCGGACGCGGCCGGTCACGCCGGCCAGGCGACCACCCTCGAACATCGGTTCCTTTGCCGCGACGGCGCCTGGCTTTGGCTGGAGCGAAAGAGCAAGCCGCTCCTGGGTCCGGACGGCCGGGTGCAGAGCCTCCTCGGCTGCTCGCGGAACATCACCGCGCGCAAGCAAATGGAGGAAGCCTTGCGCGCCAGCGAGGAACGCTACCGCCTGCTCGCGGACCACACGGATGATTTTGTCGCGCTGAATGACACGCAGGGCAACCGGCTTTACATCAGCCCCTCGTATCACCGCGTGACCGGCTGGACGCTGGAGGAAATCCACCGGACGGACTGGCGCACGCGCGTTCATCCCGATGACCTGTTGGTCGTCGAGCGGGCGCGCGCGGCGAACGTCGCCGGCCAGGCCACCACCATTGAGCACCGCGTCAAGTGCCGGGACGGTTCGTGGCTCTGGATGGAACTGCGTTGCAATCCGCTTCCGGGATCCGACGGCCGGGTCCAGCATCTCCTGACCTCGTCGCGCGACATCACGGCGCGCAAGCAGGCCGAAGCCGAAATCCGCGGCCTGAACGAGTCGCTCGAACGGCGCGTGCGCGAGCGCACCACCGAACTCGAGACGGCCATCGCCGCCTTGCGCGAGAGCGAGTCGCAGCTCCGGCTGTCGCTCGATGCTTCCAACGCGGGCACCTGGTCCTGGGAGGTCGCGACCAACGTCGCGCAGTGGGACGACAAATATCATGAGCTCTACGGCTTCGCGCCGCACGAGGCGATTTCGCACGCGGCCTGGCTGGCGCGCATCCATCCCGACGACCGCGCCCGGCTCGGGGAGGAAATCCAGGCGCTGCTCCGGCCCGGCGCGCCGGGACTTTGGAACCAGGAGTTCCGCGTGCTGCATCCCCAACGCGGCGTGCGCTGGATGATCGGGCTGGGCCGGGTGGAACGCGACGCCGCGGGCACGGCCCGGCGCTTCACCGGCATCAACCTCGACATCACCGGGCGCAAGCGCGCCGAGGAGGAAATCCACCGGCTCAACCAGACGCTCGAACAACGCGTGACCGAACGGACGACCCAGTTGGAGACGGCCAACGACGCGCTGCGCAGCAGCGAGGAGCGGTTCCGCACGTTCATGGAAAACAGCCCGGCCCTGGCCTGGATCAAGGACGAGGAGGGCCGCTACGCCTACCTCAACGCCGCCTACGAGCAATGCTTCAACGTGCGCCTGGCCGACTGGCGCGGCAAAACGGACTTCGACGTCTATCCGCGCGACACCGCCGAGTTGTTTCGCGAAAACGACCGGCGCGTGCTCGACGGCGGCCGGCATCTGGAAACGGTCGAGCACGCCGTGGGGCCCGACGGCCGGCGGATTTACTGGGCCATCACCAAGTTCCCCATCCGCGATGCGGCGGGCCGGCGCTACGTCGGCGGCATCGGGCTGGACATCACTGAGCGTCGCCGCGCGGAGGAGGAGCTGCGCGAGCGCGAGTCCCGCCTGCGCGCCATGAATGACGCCTCGCCCCTGGGCGTGTTCGTGACCGACACGCAGGGCCTGTGCCTCTACACCAACCGCGCCTACCACGAGTTGTCCGGCCTGACCTTCGAGCAGTCGCTCGGCAAGGGCTGGGAACGCATGATCCACCCCGATGATCATCAGCGGGCCATCGCCGAGTGGTATGCCGCTGTCGCCACCCAACCCTTTCACCACGACAGCATCCACCGCTACGTCCACGCCAGCGGGCGCATCGTGCTGGTGCGCGTGCGGTGCGCGCCGATGCTGGACGGCGAACTCACGCTCGGCTACGTCGGCACGGTCGAGGACATCACCGAGCAACAGACGCGCGAGAAGGCGCTCCGCCTCCAGGCCGCGGCGCTGGAAAAAATGTCCGACGCGCTGCTGGTCTCCGACCCCGAGGGCCGGATCACCGACTGCAACCCGGCCGCGGAGCGGATGTTTGGATACGCCCGCGCCGAACTGATCGGCCAGACGCCCGCCCTCTTTCACCGACCCGCCGAGCAGGCCACGCTCACGGCCGCCATTCGCGCCGGCGTGCGGACGCACGGCCACTGGCGCGGGGAGATCAACTTCGTGCGCAAGGACGGCACCGCGGGCGTTTGCGAAACCATCTCCGTCCCGCTCTTCGGACCGGATGGCGAAATCACCGCGACGTTCGGCGTGAACCGCGACATCACCGAACGCCGCCGGTTGGAGCGGGAGATCATGGAGATCAGCGACCGCGAGCGTGACCGCATCGGCCAGGATCTGCACGACGGCCTCTGCCAGCATCTCGTGGGCATCGCCTACACCGCCAACCAGCTCGCCAAAAAACTCGGCCACCGCGCCGCCGCCGAGACGGCGGGCGCGGACCAGATCGCCGTGCTGCTGGACGAAGCCATCACCCAGTCGCGGCAACTGGCGCGCGGGCTTTACCCGGTGAGCCTCGAGACCGAAGGCCTCGCCGCCGCCCTGCGCGAACTCGGCGACCAGGTGACGCAGCGCTTCGAGCTCACCTGCGAGGTCAAGGCCGAGCACGAGGGACCGGTGGGCGGCCACGTGGTCGCCACGCACCTGTTCCGCATCGCGCAGGAGGCCGTGAGCAATGCGGTCAAGCACGCGCAGGCCAGTTGGATCCTGATCCACCTCGCCATCGCCGATGGCCGGATTCACGTGCGCGTCACGGACAACGGCATTGGCCTCTCCGCCACCTCCGCGGGGAATGCCGGCATGGGACTGCACACGATGAACTACCGCGCCGCGGCGATCGGCGGCTCACTGGACATCAGTCCCGCTCCCGGCGGGGGCACGGTGGTGTCCTGCTCCGCCCCACTGCTCCCGACCAAGCCATGAAATCCAAGACCACCGCCTTGCCCAGGGCATCGGCCGCCGCGCGCCTCCCGCGCCAGACACGCATCGTCCTCGTGGACGACCACCCGCTCGTGCGCGAACGCCTGGCGCAGGTGATCCAGGAGGAGCCCGACCTCACCATCTGCGGGGAGGCGGCGGATCGCCACCATGCCCTCCGGGTCATCGCCGACACGAAGCCCGACCTGGCCATCGTGGACCTCGTGTTGAAAAACTCGCACGGCCTGGAGCTGATCAAGGATCTCGCCACCACGCATCCGAAGGTGGCGGTGCTGGTCGTCTCGCTCCACGAGGAGTCGCTCTACGCCGAGCGCGCGATGCGCGCCGGCGCGAAAGGTTACATCACCAAACAGGAGGCCACGCGCAACATCCTCGTCGCCATCCGCCGCGTGCTCGCCGGCGGGGTTTATCTCAGCCGGCAGACGGCCGAGCGCATCGCCCACAAGATGGTGGGGCGCGCGGTGCGCGACGACCGCTTCTTCATCGACCGCCTCACCGACCGTGAACTTCAGGTCTTCGAGGCGATTGGCAATGGGCTGGGCACGGGCGAAATCGCCGCCCTGCTCGGCGTGGAATTCAGCACCGTGGAAACCTACCGCTCGCGCCTCAAGGAAAAGCTCCAGCTCCGGGACGCCAGCGAACTGCTGCGGCAGGCCATCCATTGGAAGCACAGCGGCAACGTCGGCTGAACGCCCGGCGCGGCTTCTGCCACCGGAGATGACCACCGGCCGTTGTAGCGCTTTCCGCTACAAGATGAGTCGGGTTTGCCACGATAGACGGCCGGCCGTGTTTTGTTACCCTCACCGCAACTCGAAGCCAGACGCCATGGAAGTGGGGGCGGGGAAATGATACGCCCACCGACGAAGACGCTTGGCGAAAAAAAATCGCAGGATCAACGCGAAGATGGAACTGCCCTTGATGAATCCGGACACGCTCGCCAGTATTTTTTTGATTGGTGCCGTCAGTTGCGCCGTGCTCCTGCTCATCGCGTTCGCGATTGCCGCGCGCGGCAGCCGGCCGCAATCCAGCTATCACGACTACGACAATCGCGGGGTGACGGCGCGGCTGCGGTCCGTCGCGCGACATCGCCTGCAGCAGTTGCGTGAGCTTTCCCCCGCCGAGCTTCAGGCCCTGCCCGCCCGGCAGCGCGAGACCAAGCGCAGCTTCAACGGCCGGAAATTCCACCTCCACACTTCGCGCACCGTTCTGGCCGACGGTTCGCTCCGTCTCACCGTCGAGGCCGTCGAGCCCGGGTGGTTGTGGTCCGGCACGCGTGTCACTGAGCGCTGCGTGCTGCCCGGCATCGGTTCCGCGGGCCGTGATGGCCTGACTTCCGTGATCGCCTGACGCGGGCGGTGGCGCGCTCACGCCATCGCGCGCAGCTCCATCCACATCGCCGCGCGAAAGGTCCGCTGCGGCTCCAGCACCAGCACCTCGCCCGGTTGCGCGCGCGTGAAGGAATTCGGCAGCGCGGTCCACGGCTCCAGGCAGTAGAACGGCGCGTCCGTCGTTCGCGACCAGATCGCGCAGAAGCGGTGCTGCGGCGCGTCCTCCCAGTTCAACTCCACCTCCAGCTCGCTCGCGGGATCCACCAGCAGCAGCGCGCGTTTTTTCAGCTCCGCAAACATGAGTGTTCCCGCCACGTCCTCGGCCACGCTCCAGTTTTGGGCCGGGAACGGCTTCGCGGTGTAGCGCGCCCACGCGTCGTGCGGCTCCACGCGCCGGCCCTCCGGGATTTCCACGAAGCACGCGGCGCGTTCGCCTTTCGCCGTGAGCGGAACTTGAAAATACGGATGGATGCCCGCGCTGAACGGCATCGGCTCCGCGCCGCGGTTCTCGATCACCTGCTCGAAATGCAGCCGCCCGCCGTCCAGCCGGTAGGTCACGCAATGCCGGAACGCAAACGGATACCCGCCGCGCGTCGCCTCGCTGTCGGTCAACTCCATCGTCACCGCGCCTTCGCTCTGCTCCGTCACCGCCCACTTCACGCGCCGCGCGAAGCCGTGCTGCGGCAGCGCGAAAATTTTCCCGCCCCACTCGTAGTGATGCTCCTGGCCCGGCCGGTGATTGAAGCTCACGAGCGGGAACAGCAGCGGATTGCCCGCCCACATTTCCTTCGGGTAACGGTCCACGATGGCCGGCTCGAAATGCAGCGCGTCCACCAGCCCGTGCTTCGCGGTCGGCCGCGCGTAACGCAGCAGCCAGCCGCCGAGTTCGGGCGCGACCACCGCGAGCGCGCCGGTGGGATCAGTGAGACGGACGAAGGTCGAGTGGGGCATGGGCCGAGGCTACCCCGCCGCCCCGCCGCCCCGCAATTTGAAAGCTGGACTCCCCGACCGCATCCCGACACGCTACCGACAAGCCAACGCACCGATGAATCCTCCGTCGCTTCCCCCGCACACCGCCGCACCGACAAAATCCAACCTCGCCGTGTGGAGCCTGGTGCTCGGCATCCTGAGCCTCGTCTGCTTCAGCATCCTGGCCGGCATTCCCGCGATCATCTGTGGGTTCATGGCCCGCTCCCGCATCCGCGCCTCCGGCGGAACGCTCACCGGCGACGGTCTCGCCCTCGCCGGCTTGATCTTGGGTTTCCTCAGCATCGTCTGGCTGGGCGTCCTCTCCGTCATTGCCATTCCCAATTTCGTGAAGGCGCGGGACACCGCCATCCACAACGCCTGCGTCAACAACCTGCGGCAGATTGACGGAGCGAAGGAGATGTGGGCGCTGGAAAACAAGAAGGCGGCCGGCGCTCCCGTCACCGCCGCCGACCTCAGCCAATACCTCAAGGGCGGATTCGAGTCGCTGCACTGCCTGGGCGGCGGCACTTACACCGTCAACTCCCTCGACCAGCGCCCCACCTGCTCGGTGCCAGGCCACGCACTCCCATGAAAACCCTGACCACCACCGCCTTGTTCGCCGTGCTGTTTCTCTCCACCGCCGTCGGTGAGGAGAAACAAATGTGGGCGAAGTCCATCCTCGGGCAGAAGGCGCCCGACTTCGTCGTCGAGAAATGGCTCGGGCCCGAACCCAGGCGCGAGGGAAAATTTGTGCTGATCGATTTCTGGGCCACGTGGTGCGGCCCGTGCCGCAAGGCCATCCCCGAACTCAACGCCTTTCACAAAAAGTTCGGCGACAAGCTGGTCGTCATCGGCGTCTCCGACGAGGCGGAGGAAAAAGTCCGCGCCTTAAGCAATCCCAAGATCGAATATTTCAGCGCGCTCGATACCAAGAAGCGGATGAACACCGCGCTCGAAATCAATGGCATCCCGCACGTCATCCTCATCGACCCCAAGGGCATCGTGCGCTGGGAAGGCTTCCCGCTCCTGAACGATCACGAGCTGACGGAGAAAGTCGTGGCGGACATCCTGGCGAAATACGGGAAGTAGGCGGCGGCCCGCTTCGCGTCCTTCGTGTGTTTGGCGGGCACTAACTCCCGGCGAACAAATCCATCTGCGGCGCGGGTGCGAGTTCCTTCAGCGTCTCCCGTTCGGCGCGGTGCTTCGCGGGCGCGCGCACCTTGCCCTCCGGCGTGAGTTCGCTCTCCTCGAGGTTTCGCAAAATTTCCTTCGAGCGCTCCAGCACCGCCTTCGGCACGCCCGCGAGCCGCGCGACGTGGATGCCGTAGCTTTTGTCCGTGCCGCCCGGCTCGATCTTGCGCAGGAAAATGATCTGATCGTTCCACTCGCGCACGGCCACGTTGAAATTTTTCACGCGCGGCAAACGCCCGGCCAGCTCCGTCAGCTCGTGGTAGTGCGTCGCGAAGAGCGTCTTCGCGCCCACCGTGTTGTGCAGGTGCTCGACGATGCTCCACGCCAGCGAGAGGCCGTCGAACGTGCTCGTGCCGCGCCCGATCTCGTCGAGGATCACGAGGCTGCGCGGCGTGGCGTTGTTCAGGATGTTCGCCGTCTCGCTCATCTCCACCATGAACGTGCTCTGCCCGCGCGCGAGGTCGTCGCTCGCGCCGATGCGCGTGAAGATGCGGTCGAGCAAATCCACGCGCGCCGACGTGGCCGGCAAAAAACTTCCCGTGTGCGCCAGCAAGCCGAGCAGCGCCACCTGCCGGATGTAAGTGCTCTTGCCCGCCATGTTCGGCCCGGTGATGAGGGCAAGCTGCGGAGCGCCGGGCACCGCCCCGGCCCGTTGTGAATCTGCCTCGCCCGATGCCGAGGCGGTGCTCGGCGCTCCGGCCAGCTCCGTGTCATTCGGCACAAAGCGCTCCTCTGCCAGCGCGTGATCGAGCACCGGATGCCGGCCCTCGCGAATGATTAGCACGCCGTCGTCGCCCACTTCCGGGCAGCACCATCCGCCGAGCCGCGCGCGCTCGGCGAACGCCGCGAGCACATCGAGCTGCGCGAGCGCGGAGGCCGTGGACTGGATTTCGCGCAGCGCACCGAGCACCTGTTCGCGCACGCGCTGGAAAAGTTCGTATTCCAGTTTCACCGCGCGCTCCTCGGCGCCGAGAATTTTCCCCTCCATTTCCTTCAACGCCGGCGTGACGAACCGCTCGCCGTTCGCCACCGTCTGCTTGCGAATGTAATCGGTGGGCACGCGGTCCAGGTTCGACTTGGTGACTTCGATGTAATACCCAAAGACGGAGTTGAACCGCACCTTGAGCGAGTTGATGCCGGTGCGCTCGATCTCGTCCTGCTGAAGTTTCGCGATCCAATCCTTCCCGCCGCGCGTGGCGTTGCGGAGTTCGTCAAGGTTCGCGTCGAAGCCGTCGCGAATGAGCCCGCCCTCCTTCACCGCGAGCGGCGGCTCATCCACAATCGCCCGCGCGAGCAACTCGACCAGATGCGGCAGCTCGTGAAGCTCGGCCGTGAGTGTCGCGAGGAGCGCGGGCGGCGCGCCCGCCACCTCATCGGTAGCAGCCGACGTAAGGAGGCTCTGACTCCCTTCTTTCAAAGTGAGCCTCCTCACGTCGGCTGCTACCTGTTCAAGCGTCGCCCTCAATCCCGGAATCCGCTCCAGCGCCAGCCGCAGCGCCGCGAGGTCGCGCCCGTTGCCGGTGCCGACGCTCAGCCGGCTGATCATCCGCTCGAGATCGCGCACTTCGATCAACCCCGCGCGAAACGATTCCATCGCCGCCGCGTTTTCAAGCCACGCGCACACCGCGCCCTGACGCGCGCGAATGGGCGCGACGGCCGAGAGTGGTTGCGAAAGCCAGTCGCGCAGCCGCCGCGCGCCCATCGGCGTGACGGTTTTGTTCAGCGCACCGATGAGCGACACGTTCCGCGCCGCGTCACGGTGTAGCGGCTCCAGCACTTCGAGGTTGCCCAGCGTGGTCGAGTCGAGCGCGAGGAAATCACTGACCGAGTAGCACGAGAGCCGCGTGAGGTTCGCCACGTCGCGGCGCAAGTGCTGCGTGAGGTAATGCACCACCGCGCCCGCCGCGCCGATGGCCGCGGTCTTGCCCTTCAAGCCGAAGCCGTCGAGCGACGCGACCTTGAAATGTTCGCGCAGGGTGAAGACCGCCGTCTCCGGCAGGAAGACCCAGTCGTCGTAGTTGCCGACGATGGCGGAGCCGGTCTGCACCAGCTCGCGCAGTTTCGCCGCCTCGCTCGGGATGATGATTTCCGCCGGCCGCAGCCGCTGAAGCTCCGTGAGCAGCGCGGTCTCGCCATCCAGTTCGGTGGCCTTGAAATCACCCGTGGTGAGATCCGCGACGGCGAGGCCGAAAGTTTTTCCGGCGGCGAAGACGGCGGCGAGAAAGTTGTTCCGCTCGGCCGTGAGCATCCGCTCGTCGAAGTGCGTGCCGGGCGAAAGGATTTGCGTGACGGCGCGCTGCACCAGCTTTCCGGGCGTGGCCTCCTCGGTCTGGTCGCAGATCGCGACTTTCCTGCCCGCGCGCAGGAGGCGGCCGATGTAGCTGTTGATCGCGTGATGCGGGATGCCGCACATCGGGATGACGCCGCGTTTGGTGAGCGAAACGTTCAGGAGCTGCGCGCCGGCCTGCGCGTCCTCGAAAAACATTTCGTAGAAATCGCCGAGGCGGAAGAGCAGCAGCGCGTCCTTGGGCAGCTCGCTCTTGATGCGGCGATACTGCTGCATCATCGGCGTGAGTTGGGCGTCGGCGGACATGGCGGCGGGGGTTTTAACGCAAAGGCGCCAAGACGCAAAGGCGCAAAGAGAGTTGGCCCGCGAATTTTAGCGAATCGCCGCGAATGGCGGCGGAGCGCGGGCCGTCCGTGGCGGCCACGCCCAGTTTGCACAATGCGCTCCCCGCCATTTTCTCCGGCCCATTCGCGAAGTTACGCGGAGATTCGCGGATGAAAAATTCTTGGCGGGGGAAAATTCCTTTCTTTGCGCCTGGGCGCCTTTGCGTTAAAAGCGAAGGCGCATGGCCACCCTCGTCTTCGACATTGAAACCACCGCGCTCCCTGTCGAGACGTTCGACGAGACGCAGCAGGAATATCTTTTCCGCGACGCGAACAATTTGCCCGAAGGCCCGGCGCGCGACGCTCGGCGCGCGGAGTTGGCGCGGATGCTCAGCCTTTATCCGCTCACGGCGCAGGTCGTGTGCATCGCGATGCTCAACGCGGACACGCAGCGCGGGCAGGTGCTATTTCTCGCGGAGGATTTCGAGGAGAACGCGGGCGAGAGCGGCGCGGTCGAGTTCGTGCCATTCGCGGAGGAGGGGGAGTTGCTCTCCGCGTTCTGGGATGCGGCGAAGCATTACAGCAACATCGTCACGTTCAATGGGCGCGGGTTCGACGTGCCGTTCCTCTACCTGCGCTCGGCCGCGCTCAACGTGCCCATCTCGCGCAAGGACTGGCTCGGCTACCGCTACGCGATCGCCCCGCACTGCGACCTCGCGGAGCAGTTCACTTTTTACAGCGTGAGCGGGCGCGACGGCGCGGCGCGGAAGTTCAACCTGGATTTTTACTGCAAGGCCTTCGGCATCGAGTCGCCGAAAAGTCACGGCGTCTCGGGCATGGACGTGGCGGACCTCGTGAAGGAGGGGCGCTTCCGCGACATCGCCGAGTATTGCCTGCGCGACGTGGTCGCGACGGTGAAGCTGCACCAAGTGTGGAAGGAAAGGCTGGCGGGGGTGAAGTGAGGGATGAGGTATGACGCGAACGCTGGCTGACACGCCCTGAGTGCGTTTCCCGCCGCATCCCTCATCCTTTCCAACCAATGCGCGCCGTCATCCAACGAGTCTCCCAAGCCAGCGTCACCATCGCCGGCGAGGTGCGCGGGCAAATCCAGCACGGACTGCTCGTGCTGCTCGGCATCGAGGAGGCGGACACGGCGGAGGACATCGAGTGGCTCAGTGGAAAAATTGTGCGGCTGCGCATCTTCAACGACGACGCGGGCGTGATGAACCGCAGCGTGGCGGAGGCCGGCGGCGGGGTTCTGCTCATCAGCCAGTTCACGCTTTTCGCGAGCACGAAGAAGGGGAACCGGCCCAGCTACATCCGCGCCGCGCGGCCCGAGATCGCGGTGCCGCTTTACGAGAAATTCATCGCCAGACTTTCCGCTGACTTCGGGCAGCCCGTGCAAACGGGCGAGTTCGGCGCGGACATGAAGGTGGCGCTGGTGAACGACGGGCCGGTGACCATCGTGATTGATTCCAAGGCGAGGGAGTAGGTGGGGCGGTTGTCAGGTTATCAAGTTGTCAGGTTGCAGGTTTTCAAAAGTGACCCCGCTCGCATAGGACGGCACCTGATAACTTGAAAACCTGACAACCTGATAACCTCAGAACTTCAGCACCGTGAACCCGCAGTCGAACCACAGCCCGTTCAAGTCGAACTGCATCTGCGGCGGCTCGAAGCTACCGCGAAACCACGTCACCACGTTGCGCGGCTGGAGCAGGCCGCACACTTCGTTGAACGCCTCGGGGTCGAGCGCGATGACGCCGTAGCGGTTGCGGCGGAGTTCCTCGCGCGCCATCGTGTGCAGCAGGTGCTCGGCGTCGGCGAGATTTTTCTTCACCACCCAGATTTCCGCCTCGTGCGCCTTTACGGCGAGCTTGTTGAGTTTGTTCAGGCTGCACTCGCCGCACTCGATCCAGAGCGCCGGGCGCATTTCATAATCGAGCTGCACCAGGTCGGGCACGAAGGGAATGCTGTCGTCGTGCAACGCGGACTCGACCTGCAACCGCTCGCGCGCGAAGAGGAGAAACGCCATCAGCTTGAGCGCGACGTGCGCGACGGTCTCGGTCTCGTTCTGGGCAATGATGAGCTTGGGCGGCAGCGGCCGCCGGGCCTCCTCGCTTTTGAAAGTGAAACCGTAGCGCGCGTTCACGGGAAGTTACGGATTACGGATTGCTCATTTTGAAGCGAGCGAAATGAGGAAAGGAATGAGTAAGAAGTAATCCGTAATCTCGGCCGCGCGCTTCTTCCTCACGGCTCCACCACCACCGGCAACCCGGCCCAGACGATCTTGACCAGCCACTCCGCGTTCCAATTCGCGAGCCGGAAACAGCCGTGCGACTCGGTGCGGCCCACGGCCTCAGGGTTGGGCGTGCCGTGAATGCCGAAGCCGGGGCGGTCGAGGCCGATCCACGCCACGCCCACCGGATTGTTCGGGCCGGGCGGGAGCACGAGCTTGCGGCCAAGCTTCTGCGCCTCGGGCGATTCGGGGAACACCGCCGGGTCGAAGGTGTAGTTCGGGTTCGGCGCGGCGTTGGCCACGTGCAGGTCGCCCACCGGCCGCTTCTCCGCGATTCGCCCGATGCTCACCGGAAAGTGCGCGAGCAACTTGTCGCCCGCGTCGAAGACCTGGAGCGTCTTGCTCGAAAGTGAAATGCGCACGCGCGCCGCCCGCGCGCGCGGAACCGCGGGCGGCGTGGCGTTCGGCACCACGACCTTCGCACCGGCGGGCAGCGCATTCCAATCCACCGTCGGGTTGAGCTTCTGGATGAGCACGGGATGCGCGTGCGATTTTTCGGCGACGAGTTCGATCAGGTTTTCGTAGCCGAGGTAATCCTGCTGCGACTTGGCGAGCCACGTCTTGCCGGTCGCGCGCAGGTGCGACAAATCTTCCGCCGTGATGACGTAGCCGCCGAGCGCTGGCTCGCGCGACGCCAGCGCCTGCCGCGTCGCCGTGTCGAGCTGGCCCGTCGCGAGGATACCGCGCTCCTGCTGGAAAACCTTGAGCGCCGCGCGGGACTGGCTGCCCAACACGCCGTCAATCGAGCCGACGGAAAAACCCGCGCGATCCAGCGCGATCTGCGTTTCGAGAATCTCCGAGGCCGGCACTGGAACCGACGGCGCGGTCGGCGGACGGGCCGTGCCCGGCGGGACATTCGCCAGTGGCGGCAACGGCGCGGGTAGCGGCGGCGGAAGCGGAACGGTTCGCGAGCCCGGGGTCGGCGTCGTCGCGGGGCCGCGCGCGGGGGGCGCGGCTTTTTTCTGAAGGTTGGTCAGCGCCTTGAGTGAATCGTTGAGCGGCACCGGCTTCACGCCCGCCGGCTCGACGCCGACACGCCACAACCAGAACGCCAGCACGCCGAGCACCACGCCGCCCGAAAGCCAAAGCACCGCGGCGGGCGACACTTTGCGCCGTCGCTTGACGAGTTGGTAGCGGGTGTAAAACGGTTTGCCCATCGTTACTGGAGACCGAGAATGGCCGACGCGCGGGCGGGCGCGGAAGCGGGAAGTGTTGGGAGTTGTTCGGAACTTGTTCACCGCTTGTTCACGAAGCGCCGATGAGCCGCGCCCGGCGGGCCGCCGCCAAAATTTTCATCTGCCGTTTGCCGCGATGGATGGTTAGGCTCCCACGCACATCCATGAAACTTCCATCGCTCCTCCTGCTCACCGGCCTCGCACTGACTTTCGGCTGCTCCACGTCGCGCCCACCCGGGGCGCTGCCGGAACTTCCGCGCCACGCCCGCATCCCGAAACTTTCCGGCGAACTCAAACTCGACGGCCGGCTCGACGAGTCCGTGTGGCGCCGCGCGGCGGTGCTCAAGCCGTTCTTCCCGAATCGCGGCGAGGGCCGCGACACGGAGGCCACGGAAGTCCGCCTCTGGTATGACGACACCGCGCTGCATCTCGGCTGGGTCTGCACCGACCGCGACATCCAGGCCACGCTCACGAAGCACGACAGCATGTTCTGGAACGAGGAGGTCGTGGAATTTTTCGTTGCGCCGGACCAGTTGGAGCAATACTTCGAGCTGCAATGGAATCCGCTCGGCGGCACGTTCGACGCGATCATCCACAACCAGCTCGGCCCCGATGGCGTCTCGCAAAAATTCACCGGCGACTGGAGCTACACCGCGAAGGGAATGCAAAGCGCCGTGCGCGTGGACGGCACGGTGGGCAACAGCGCGGACGTGGACCGGAGCTGGACCGTGGAGGTCACGCTGCCGTTTTCCGATCTCGGGCTGGCGGCGCCCAAGCCGGGCACGGTGTGGCGCGGAAATTTTTACCGCTTCTCCCGCGGTGCCAATCATCCCGAGGAACAGCTCGCGTGGTCGCCCACGCGCCTGCCGGGTTTTCACCAGCCGTCGCGTTTCGGGTATCTGGAGTTCGGGCGTTGAAAAACAAAAGCGCGTCCGGCTTTCGCCGAACGCGCTTTCAGGAAAAACCTTCGCTGTCTATTTGCCGGCTTCCGCCGCCGAACTTACTGCGGTCGCGGTCGCCGCCGCGCCGCCGACCAGCAGTTCCAACTGCTGCTCGAACGCGCGGAGCACCACGGGAAAATCAAACTGCGCGACGTAGCTGCGTCCGCAATCGCCGAGAAATTTCAGCGCGCGTGGCTGGCGCACCAGGTCGTCCAACTCGTGCGCGAGGTGCTCGGCGTTGCCGGGTTCGACGTTGAGGCCGAACTTGCCGGTGTTCACCGCGATGGCCAGTTCGCTTTCCCAGTCCGCGACCGTGAGCACCGGTTTGCCGAAGGCGAGCGTGGTGAGCAGCTTGCTCGGGAAAAAATATTTGCCACTCCCTTTCTGCTGCGTGATGAGGCAGAGGTCGGCGTCCACGAGCATCTCGTGATACTGCGACTCCGGCTGGAGCGGGAGCATGTGGACATTTTGCAGGCGCAGGTCGGCGACCTGTTTCGTAAGTGCGTCCTTCTGCGCGCCACCGCCGCAGATGACGATCTTCACGCGCGGATCCTTGAGGTAACGCCCCGCCTCCACGAGCACGTCGAGGCCCTGCTTCACGCCGAGGTTGCCGGAGTAAAGCGCGATGAAGGCATCCGGCTTGAATCCATTTCGCTCGCGAAACCGGCCGCGCGTCGGAAACGTCGCCGGATCCGGCAGGGTGACGCCGTTGGGGAACTCGCAAAGTTTTTCCTCCGGCACACCCTTGCGGCGGTAGGCGTCGAGCATGCCCGGCATGATGCCGCTGACGCGCGCGGCCTTCGCGCAGGCGAATTTTTCCAGCCGGTAGAGCGCGCGCATGAGCCAGCCCGGTTTCAGCATTCCCAGTCCCGCCGCCGCGTCGGGCTGCAAATCCTGCACGTGAAACACGAACGGCGCGCGCTTGAAACGCGTGACGAACCACGCCGCCGCGCCGAGCAGCAACGGCGGCGAGACGACCACGAGCACATCGGGCTTCGGCAGCGCGAGATACCGCAGAGCCGAGAGCGCGACGAACGTGCCCTCGTGCAGGATGCGCTTGAGCGAGCTGACTTTCGCGGGCACGTAATGCCACACGCGATGCACCGGCACGCCGCCCAGGTCGTCGGTGCGGAAGAGGCGTCCCCGATCCTCCGGCAGTTTTTTCCACGCGGGGTAGTAGCAGAACGAGGTGAGCATCTGCACGTCGTGTCCGCGCGCGTGCAGGTGGTCGCACAGCGCGCGGTTGTAAGGCGCGATGCCGGTGACTTCCGGCGCGTAGTTGATGCCCCAGACGGTGATCTTCATTTTTCCCCCCGCGCGGCCTTCTGTTTCAGCTCGTAAGTTTTCGCCACGCTCAACAGCTCATACATCCCGTGCAGCCGCGCGAAGTAAAAGCCCGCGCGGCCGTCGAGAAAGCCGCACTGCCACGCGTAAACGTAAAGGAAGCGGAGCAGGGGACGGAACGGCAGCCGCTGGCTGAGCTGCTTGAGCTGGCGGCGCATCCCCACGCGCCCGCTCTGGAGCTGCGCCTGGCTGCCGTGCAGGAACTGGTCGAGCGCCACGCGCGCCTCCCAGTTCGAGTAGCGGTTGTGTTTCTCGACGAACACCTCGACGGACGGAAACGCGTAGTGGTCCATCTCGCATTTCAAATTCGCGGTCGTGCCCTGCACCACGATGTGCTCGTGGACCTCGTTGTCGCCGCTCTGCGTGTCCACGTCGGTGAGTTTCTCGTAGCGGCCGAGCCGGTGTTTGAAGAGACGGAGGTTCCAGTTCGGGTAATACGAGTGCTTGAGCCAGCGGCCCATGAACATGAAACGGCGGTTGATCCAGTAACCGGCGTGCGGCTCGCCGGCGTTCGTGACGATGCGGCGGAACTCGGCCTCGCTCTCCGGAGGCATCACTTCGTCGGCGTCGAGGATGAACACCCACTCGTGCTTGAAAGGCAGATTTTCCAGCGACCAGTTTTTTTTCTTCGGCCAGGTGCCGTTGAATTTGAACTGCACGACCTGCGCGCCGGCGTCGGTGCAGATTTTCTGAGAGCCGTCGGTGCTGTTCGAGTCCACGACGAAAATTTCATCCGCCCACGCCACGGACTGGAGGCAGCGCGGGAGGTTGTGCGCCTCGTTCTTGATCGGGATGAGGATGGAGACGGGGACTTTCATCAGAATTCTGCGCGCGCTGGCTTCACTTCGGCGTCGCGGCGGGGAGATAATACGCCTCGATCAGCCGGAACAGGTCCGGCTCCATCTGCGCGAACTGCGCGAACGAATACGTCCGCGAGCCGCGGATCGGCGGGCTGAGCTTCGAGATCGTGTCCGGGAGCGCGTCGCGCGTGTGGGCAAGCATGCCCTTGAGCCAGTCGAACGGGCGGCGTCGCGCGAAGGAGCCGAACTCGCCGAAGAGTCCGCGCAGGCCGATGATTTTCCCGCAGTAGAACGCCGCGTGGGCCGCGATGCGGCCCTCGATGTGGCCGAGATCCAGTTTTTTGTCCCACGCCACCTTGCGGTAGCGTTCGGCGTGCAGCAACACGCTGCTGATCATGTGCGTCTTCGAGGACGTGAGCCGCTCCGGCAGCTTGGTGTCGTCCATGATGAAGCCGGGCGAGTTCACGCCGTGCGCGGTGCCGTGCACGAGCAGGCTGGCGCGGAGGTCGTAGTCGAGCAGGCCCTCGCGGTTCTGATACGGATTGTGCTGCGTGAGCGCCTTCGTGCGAAAGGTGGCGGCGGCCTGCGGGCCGAAGTTGTCCAGGCACAACGCGCTCTCCAGCGTGAGCTTGGCCGGGTCCAGCGCGTGCACCCAGGTGGTCTTGCGGTTGTAATCCACGCGGAGGAAATCGTGCTCGAGCGAAACCACCGTCGGCGCCAGCGACGCCAGCAGCCGGGCGTCCGCCTCGAGGCGGCCCGGCACGAGGAAGTCGTCGTCATCGAGCTGGATCATCCACTCGGTCTCGACGGCGTTGATGCCGGTGATGAGCGCGGCGCGGACGTCGAACGGCTTGCTCTTCACGTAATTGATGGGGAACCGCGCGTCGCGGCCGAACCGTTCGGTGGTTTCGCGGGTCTGCGGATT
>JACQFS010000069.1 GCA_016199935.1 Verrucomicrobiota bacterium | reverse complement strand
CTCGCAGAAAATCAAAGCCGACGGCATCCGCGTGGACATCGGCCCCGTGAGCGGCAACGCCGCCGAGCAGGGCGGCGAGCAAAAGGGCGAGGGCCGCCATCTCTTTGCGCCAATGGGCTTCCTCGACGACTCGTGGTTTCACCGCAGCTACTGGGTGTTCGGGAAAAACTTCGCCGGCGGCCACAACGGTTACTACCAGGCCGGCAAATACACGCCCGAGGGCCGCATCCTCGTCCACGACGCGACGAATGTTTACGGCTTCGCGCGCGAGTCGAAATACTACAAGTGGACCACCACGATGGAGCACCAGCTTTTCTCCGCGAGCAAGGAAGCGCCGGATGTCGTCGTGGACAAGGCGAGCACCGCCGGCGGCGGCAACGCGAAGAAGGCCGCGAAGAAAGCCGACGCGAAAAATGCCAAGAAGGGCAACGCCAAGGCCGCCGCCACCGCGCCCGCGACGCCGAATGTGAAGTTCACCTCCGAGAAATTCGACATCAGCAAGACGCCGCTCACCATCGAGGCGTGGGTGATGCCCGACGGCAAGGACGGCACCATCGCCGTGCATGGCGGCGGACGGATGGGTTATCTCCTCGGCTTGCAGGACGGACGTCCCGGCTTTTCCGTGCTCGCCTCGCAAGGTGGCGGGGCGGCGACGGCCGATGCCCAGCGCCCGCTCGACGAGGGTTGGCATCACCTCGCCGGCGTGCTCAACGACAAGGTGCTGAGCCTTTACGTGGACGGCCAACTAGCCTCGCAGACGAAGTCGCCCGGATTTATTTCGGCAAACCCGGCCCTCGGCCTTCAACTCGGCGCCGCCGGCAGCTCGGTCCCGAGCAAGTTCGGCAAGGGTGCGCCCTACACCGGCATGGTGGACCAGTTCGCCGTGTTCAACCGCGCGCTAACCGAAAGCGAAATCATCGAGCACGCCAACAGCGCCGCCGCCATCAAGACCGCCAAGGGCGCGCTGGTCGTCGCCACGTTCGACAACGGCAACGCGAAGGACGAATCCGGCAACGGCAACCACGGCGTGATGAACGGCGTCGAGACCGGCAAGGGCAAGGTCGCCGCCGCGTTGTGGTTTCGCAAAGGGGCCGTCAGCGACGCGCCCTCTGCGCTCGCCGCCTCGACACCCGGAGGGACGAATGCCGCCGGTGCCGGACGCGCGGGCGGTTCCTTCGTGACGCACAACTGGGAGCATGCCGTCCCGATTTTCCTCCGCAGCATGGCGCTCGCGGGCAAGACGATTTTCATGAGCGGCCCGCCCGACATGATTGACGAGGAATACGCCTTCGAGCGCATGTCGCAGAAAGACCCGGCCATCTTCGAGCAGTTGAAGGAACAGGACGAGGCGCTCGACGGCAAGCGCGGCGCGAGCCTCTGGGCCGTCTCGACCGAGAACGGCAAGATGGGCAGCGAACTCAAACTCAAAAGCCCGCCCGTCTGGGACGGTATGAGCGTCGCGCAAGGCCGCCTCTACGTCTCGACCGTGGACGGGAAGGTGTTGTGCTTCGGGAAGGCGAAGTGATGACACAGGTGACAGCCGCGCACCACTGCCTTAGATTCCGCCCATGAAAAACACCGCCTACGTCTATTGGCATGACGGCGAAATGTGGCTCGGCTACCTGGAGGAATATCCTGATTACCTGACGCAGGGCGAGAGCCTCGCCGACTTGGAGGAACATCTGCGCGACATTTATCAGGACGTGACCAGCGGCAAGATTCCGCACGTCCGCCGTCGCGCCGAGCTGTCCGTGGCATGAAGCGTCTTGCCCTCCCTTTGGACTGCGGCGGCAAGCGAAGCGCGACGCCGCTTTCCCCTACAACGAAAGCCGACGTGCTGTCCAAAGCGCCGTCGCCGCTTCGCTCTGCCGGCGCACTCCATAAAGTTCTCGCCCATTTTTGTGCCCTGATGTTCCTGCCCATAATTTTCGCCTGCTTCAGTTCGTCCGCCTGCTCCATCCCCGTCTTCCGCTACGCGCTCGACCGCTGGCCGGCGGACAATTTCCGGCTCGAAGTTTCCGCCGCCGATGCGAAGGACGAAGCCGTCGCGAAATTCATCCGTAACTTCGGCTCCGCCTCGGAGCTGAATCTGGAAATAGTCCGCCTGCCCGCCGACCAGCCCGGCCCCTCGCGCCTGCTGCGTCCGCACAGCGAGGAAACCGCCGCGCCGCCCGTGTGGACCGGCACGCTCACGACTGCCGCGCTCGCGCCGCTCACGAACTCCCCCGCGCGCATCGAGATCGTGCGCCGTATGCTCGCGGGCAATTCCGCCGTGTGGGTGCTCGTCGAGTCCGGCGACCGCGCCGCCGATGACGCCGCCGCGCGCACTCTGGAGAAACGCCTCCGCTACCTCGAACAGGTCGCGCAGATTCCGCCCATTGACCCGACCGAC
The DNA here is from genome assembly GCA_016199935.1 of Verrucomicrobiota bacterium. GTDB lineage: Bacteria > Verrucomicrobiota > Verrucomicrobiia > Limisphaerales > JACQFS01 > JACQFS01. The sequence goes on along the minus strand of JACQFS010000069.1, from coordinate 10,197 downwards.
CCGACCAGCAAACTCGGCCCCGGCCCCAAGCTCGCCGTGAAATTTTCCGTGCTCCGCGTCGGAGCGCCGATTTCCAAATCGGCGCGTTCATCCACGCCTTCAGAAGCTGCCGGTTTGAAAACCGGCGCTCCGTCCGATGAATCCGCCTTCCTCCAAATGCTCGCCGGCCCCAAGTCTGGCCTCGCCGAAATCAAGGAGCCGTGGGTCGCCGCCATCTTCGGCCGCGGCCGCGTGCTTGGCGCGTGGCCCGCGAAGGGTTTTGGCGACGAACAGATTGAGGAGGTCAGCCTCTTCCTCCTCGGCGCGTGCTCCTGCCAGGTGAAGAAGCTCAACCCCGGCTGGGATCTCCTGCTCCACGCCGATTGGGACGAGCAACTCCGCGCCATCGGCTACCAGCCTTCCGAAACCTCCGACTCCTCCGCGCCCGGCAATCGCAACTCCTCGCTCCGGCCCGAGACCGTCTCCATCACCGGCGGCGACTCGCACTTGGTCGCAAGCACCAGCCGCGGCGAGGCCGTCCTGCTCGGCGGCGGGGCGCTGTTGCTAGTGCTGCTGGGCGGATTAGCATGGCGCCGGTTTGAATCGTGAAACTAGCCGACAAATTCTCCCTAGTAGTTTTCGCGCTTACGCTCGCGGGTTGTCGAGTGCCCTCACCTACGGATCTTAATGTCGAAGCTCCGCCGCTGGCTGCTTTAGAATGGCCACATGGCCTGGAAAACGGGCCGATGTGGCTGAAGCCAGAAGAATGGAAACTTCTCAATGACCGTTTCTCGAACGCGTCTTCGACTGCGCTCGGCTCAACTGAAGATATTTTGAAAATCCGACAAGCGGTCACCGAGCAAAATCCTCGTGAAAAACAGCGCGTTGAAGAACTCCGCTGGCTATCTGCATCGCTAGTAATGGCACGCGTGCGCGCTCCCGAAGCCTCGTATTGTTTCGTCCTTGAGAAAAAGAAGCGCGCGTGGGGAATACTTGCCCGCTACCTTCGGTGGATAGCCTGAATCAGTGAAACCAACCGTTGCCATCCTCTCGCTGCCATTGCTAATGGCTGTCGCCTTTTTCACCGCGTGCGATAAGCCTTCGCAGTCCGGCCCGGCCACGCTCACGATTTATTGCGCCGCGAATCTCAAGAAGCCCGTCGAGGCGGCGGCGGCGGAGTTCAAGCGCGAGTTCGGCACGGAGGTGCAGCTCCAGTTCGGCGGCTCGGGCACGCTCATCAGCCAGCTCCGCATCGCCAAGCGCGGCGACCTCTACCTCGCCGCCGACGACGGCTCGATGAATGACGCGCGGAAGTTCGAGCTGGTCCGCGAGACGATTCCCGTCGCGCGCCAGCATCCCGTCATCGCCGTGCGCGCGGGCAATCCGAAAAATATCCGCACCATCGCCGACCTGCTGCGCGCCGATGTGAAAGTGGCGCTCGCCAATCCCGAGGCCGCGAGCATCGGCCGCGTGGCTAAGGCAACGCTTACCAATGACTGGCCGCAACTCGCCGCGCACGCCGCCGTGATGAAACCCACCGTCACGGAAATCGCCTCCGACCTTTCGCTCGGCGCGGTGGATGCCGCCATCGTTTACGACTCGACGGTGCCGCAGTTCAAGGGGCTGGAGAAAATCGAGGTGCCGGAGTTCGCCAAGCGCGAGGAGGTCGCGAGCATCGCCGTGCTGACGTTCTGCCAGCAGCCGGCGGCGGCGTTGAAGTTCGCGCGCTACCTTGCCGCGCCGGAAAAGGGCGGCGCGATTTTCAAGACGAACGGTTTCACGCCCGCCGGCGGTGACAAGTGGGCCGCGAAACCGGAGATGATTCTCTACGCCGGCGGTCTGAACCGCGTCGCCATCGAGAAGGCGCTCAAGCGATTCGCCGACCGCGAGGGCATCACCATCACGACGGTCTTCAACGGCTGCGGCATCCTCTGCGCCACGATGAAAACGATGGGCGACGCGAGCAACCCGAAGTTCCCCGACGCCTACTACGCGTGCGACCTCTGCTTCGTGCCGCCCGTCGCCGAGCAGTTTCCCGAAGCCGTCATCCTCACCCAGACCGACATCGGCATCGCGGTGAAGAAGGGCAACCCGCGCAACGTGAAGACGCTCGCCGACCTCGCGCAACCCAACCTCAAGGTCGGCCTCTGCAACGCCGAGCAGTCCACGCTCGGCTTCATGACGCGCGGGATGCTCAAGCAGGTCGGCCTCAACGACGCGATCCGCAAGAACGTGGTCGTGGAAACGCCGACCGCCGACCTGCTCGTGACCCAGTTGCGCGCGGGCGCGCTCGAAGCCGCCATCGTGTATCGCGTCAACGCGCAATCGCAGGCCGAGCACATCGAGTTTTTTCCCATCCAGCACGCGGGCGCGAAGGCGGTGCAGCCGTTCGCCGTCCGGACCACTTCGCCGAACGCACAACTCGCCACGCGCCTGCTGGATTTCCTGAAGGCGAACCGCGGCGACTTCGAGGACGCCGGCTTCCTCTGGCGCGGCGACGAGGCGCCGCTCAAGAGCAAGGACATCGTCGTGCCGGACTGGCTGAAGGACAAATGAGCGCCGGCCACACGCGCGTCTCGCCGTTCTGGCTTTCGCTCGGCGTCGTCACGGGGCTTTACCTCCTGTTCCTCCTGGCGCTGCTGGGCGCGACGGCGACCTACACCACGCCGGGGCAACTCTGGGAATCGCTCGGCTCGCGCGAAATCCGCTACTCCATCGGCCTGAGCCTCGCGACCTGCACCGTGTCGGCACTGCTCGCGTTGCTCCTCGCCGTGCCCGTCGGCTACCTCCTCGCGCGCGGTCGCTTCCCCGGCAAGCCGTGGCTCGATGCGGCGCTCGACATTCCCATCGTGCTGCCGCCGATGGTTGTCGGTCTCTGCCTGCTGATTTTTTTTCAGACGCCGGTCGGCAAGGTCATTGATGGCGTGCTGCCGTTCACCTACACCATCGCGGGCGTCGTGCTCGCGCAATTCGTCATCGGCGCGGCGTTCGCCGTGCGCACCATGCGCGGCGTGTTCGACCACCTCTCGTCCCGGCCCGAGGACGTGGCGATGACGCTTGGCTGCTCGCGCGGTCGCGCCGTGTGGCTCGTGACGCTGCCGGCGGCGAAGCGCGGCATGTTCGCCGCGTTCAGCATCGCGTGGGCGCGGAGCCTCGGAGAGTTCGGCCCCATCCTCGTCTTCGCCGGCGCGACGCGGATGAAGACCGAAGTGCTGCCGACGAGCGTGTTCATCGAGCTCAGCGTGGGCCGGCTCGAAGCCGCCGTGGCCGTGAGCATCGTCATGGTCGTGCTCGCGATGGTCGTGCTGGTGGCGGTGAGACTGGCGGGGGAGAGGCTGTGAACATGACGAAGAAGTATTCAGTTTTCAGTATTCAGTCTTCAGTCAAAACACGGTGACTGTTCATGCAACTGAACACTGAATACTGAACACTGAATACTTTCCGCTCCAAATGATTCGCTTCGACAACATCGCGTGGCACGCGGGCGCTTTCCGGCTGGAAAACGTCTCGTTCACGGTGCCGGAGAAAAGTTATGCCGTGCTCATGGGCCGCACGGGCTGCGGAAAAACTTCACTCCTCGAAATCCTCTGCGGCCTGCGCCGACCGCACTCGGGACGCATGTTCATTGGCGGGCGCGACGTGACAAACGAACCGCCCGGCGAACGCGGCATCGGTTACGTGCCGCAGGATGGCGCGATGTTTCCCACCATGACCGTGCGCCAGAACATCGGCTTCGCGCTGCGGCTGCGGCATCGTTCGCCGGACGAAATCCAGCGGCGCGTCAACGAACTCGCCGCGCACCTCGGCGTCGCGCACTTGCTCGACCGCCTCCCGCAGAATCTCTCCGGCGGCGAACGCCAGCGCGTTGCCCTCGGCCGCGCGCTCGCGGCGAAGCCCAGCGTGCTGCTGCTCGACGAGCCGCTCTCCGCCCTCGACGAGGAATTGCGCGACGACCTCGCCACCTTGCTGAAGAAACTCCAGCGCGAACTCGGCGTCACCGCGCTGCACATCACCCACAGCCGCAGCGAGGCCGCGCGACTGGCGGATGTGCTCTTCCGGTTCGAGGGCGGGCGGGTCATCGAGGCGAAAGGAAGTATTCAGTAATCAGTGTTCAGTATTCAGTGAAGACTTCGCGCTCTTGCCCTCCAATGCTCCACTCAGCAAGACTCCACCTCTGAACACTGAAAACTGAACACTGAATACTGAATACTTTCCCCGAATGAAGCCGCCCCAACTCACCGCCGAAGAGCGCGCCATTTACGAATGGCAGACGTGGGTGCCCGGCCTGGGCGAGGCGGGGCAGCGCAAGCTCAAGGCGGCCACCGTTTTCATCTCGCGCGTTGGCGGACTCGGCGGCGTGGTCGCGTATGAACTCGCCGCGGCGGGCGTGGGCCGGCTCGTGCTCGCGCTCGGCGGCGTGACGCTGCCGAGCGATTTGAACCGCCAGCTTTTGCAGACGCACGCGCACCTCGGACAGCCGCGCATCGAGTCGGTGGTGCGGCGTTTGAAGGAACTCAACCCACGCCTCGACATCATCGCGCACGGCGAAAACGTTTCCGAAGAAAATGCCGCGCGGCTCATCGGCGACGCGGAGGTGATCGTGGACGCCGCGCCGCTGTTCGACGAACGCTACGCGATGAACCGCGCCGCCGTCGCGTTGCGCCGCCCAATGGTCGAGTGCGCGATGTATGCGATGGAGGCGCAGGTGACGACGTTCATCCCCGGCCGCACGGGCTGCCTGCGCTGCCTCGTGCCGGAGCCGCCGCCGGATTGGAAGCGGCAGTTCCCCGTCGTCGGCGCAGTGTCGGGCGTGGCGGGCTGCCTCGGCGCGGTGGAGGTCATCAAGCTCATCACCGGCCTCGGCGAACCGCTCGCCGGAACGCAGTTGGTGATGGACCTCGCGACGATGCACTTCCGCCGGCTGAAGACCGCGCGGCGGAAGGACTGCCCGGTTTGCGCGGAGGTGAAATGACGGAGCGCCGATCTCCAGATCGGCGTGTTCGTAACAACATCAACGCGCCGAACTGGAGTTCGGCGCTCCGAAGCCGCGAAGTCCCGCCACAAAGCTGTTCCCCGGATGAAGCCGCCGGGCTATGCTGTCCGTCGAACTCCAAAGCCGTGAACGCCGTGATGAAAAGTTCCGCCAGTTTTCTCCTTCTGCTCACCGTCGCCTTCTCCGGCGCGGCCACGGCGCGCGCCGCCGGCGCGAAGGAGTTTGACGCGAACCTCAAGCCCTTCCTCGCGAAACATTGCCTCGAGTGCCACGACGCGGAGACGACCAAGGGCGACCTGCGGCTGGACAATCTCGCGCTCACCCTCAACGACCATACGAACTTCGTCACGTGGGAAAAAGTTTTCGACAAGGTGACGCGCGGCGAGATGCCGCCGAAGAAAAAGGAGCGTCCCCCGCAAAACGAACTGCGCCCGGCGATGGACTGGCTGCGGGTGAATCTGCACCAAGCCTCGGCCGCGCGGCAGGCCGCCGAGGGCCGCGTGGTTTTCCGCCGGCTCAACCGCGTGGAATACGAGAACACCCTCCACGATTTGCTCGCCATCGAGACACCGCTGAAGGATTTGCTGCCCGAGGACAACGCCGCGCACGGCTTCGACAACATCGGCGCCGCACTCGACACGTCGTCGGTGCTGATGGAGCGCTACCTCGAAGCGGCGGACGCGGCCATTGACACCGCGATGGCGCGCGGCGTGAAGCCCACAATCAGGACCGAGCGCCTCAGTTATCTGGACGACGAGCAACTGGTCAACCAACTCGACGGCAAGACGGTGCTCAAGCGCGCCGATGGCATCGTGATGCTCAGTTCCGGCTACATGCCCACGCAGTTGCGCCGGTTCCGCGCGCCGGCGGACGGCCACTATCGCGTGCGCGTGTCCGCCTGCGCGTATCAGTCAGAGAAGCCGGTGGTGATGGTGGCCATCGGCGGCGACATCAACACCGGCCGCGGCGAGTCGCACTACATCGGCTTCTTCGACGCGCCGCCGGGCAAGCCCGTCGTCTTCGAGTTCACCGACCGCCTCGCGCGCGGGAATACTTTCAAGGTGATGCCCTTCCGCCTCGAAGCCGGCGAGATGGCGCGGCAGGTCGGCGCGGAAAACTACAAAGGTCCCGGCCTCGTCGTGCAGTGGGTCGAGGTCGAAGGGCCGCTCGGCGAAACGTGGCCGCCCGAGAGCCGCGCGCGGCTGTTTGGAAATCTTCCCGTCGAGCCGGCCGATGCGGAGTCGGCGCGGACGCTGGCCCGCGCGCAGGAAGACCCGCGGCGCGCGGAGTATCAGCTGCGCTCGGTGAAATGGGGCGTGAAGTCCGCGCAGCCGGACGCCGACGCGGAACGACTGCTGCGCGACTTCGCACCGCGCGCGTTCCGCCGGCCCGTGACGGACGCGGAGATCGCGCCGTTCGTCGTGCTGGTGAAGGCGCGGTTGAAGCAGGGCTATCCGTTTGACGAAGCGATGCGCGTCGGTTTCAAGGCCGTGCTGACGTCGCCGGAGTTTTTGTTCCTGAAAGAAAAGTCCGGCAAGCTGGACGACTACGCGCTCGTCTCGCGCCTTTCCTATTTCCTCTGGAGCGCACCGCCGGACGCGGAGTTGCTCGCACTCGCGAAGCAGGGCGCGCTGGGCAAGCCCGCCACCCTGCGCGCGCAGACGGAACGGATGCTCAAGAGTCCCAAGTCGCGCGGGTTCACGGAAAACTTCCTCGGCCAGTGGCTGGAGCTGCGGCAGATTGATTTCACCAGCCCGGACAAGAAATTGTATCCCGAGTTCGATGAGCTGCTAAAGCGCTCGATGGTGCGCGAGACAGAGCTGTTCTTCGAGGAACTGCTCGCGCGCGACCTGAGCGTGCAGAACTTCATCCACTCCGACTTCACGATGCTCAACGAGCGGCTCGCGGAGCATTACGGCATCGCGGGCGTGACCGGGCAGGAGTTTCAGAAAGTTTCGCTCGCACCCGGTTCGCATCGCGGCGGCGTGATCACCCACGCAAGCGTGCTCAAGGTCACCGCCAACGGCACCACAACCTCGCCGGTGCTGCGCGGCAAATGGGTGCTCGACCGCATCATGGGCGTGCCGCCCGACCCGCCGCCGAAGAACGTCGGGGCCGTGGAGCCGGACATCCGCGGCACCAAAACCATCCGCGAGCAACTCGACGCGCACCGCAACATCGAAGCGTGCGCGACGTGCCATCGGAAAATTGACCCGCCCGGTTTCGCGCTGGAGAACTTCGATGTCATCGGCGGCTGGCGCGAGCGCTACCGCACCATGCCCGAACGCGGCTCGCGCGCGGACCTCGTCCGCGTTGTCGGTGCGCAGGGCAACCGGCACGTCGCTCTCGGCCAGAAAGTGGACGCGAGCTTCACGACCGCCGAGGGCCAGCCGTTCAAAGACGTGGACGAATTCAAGAAGCTGCTGCTCCGCGACAAAGAGCAGATCGCGCGTTGCGTGACGGAGAAGCTGCTCGTCTACGCGACCGGCGCAGGCATCCAGTTCGCCGACCGCGCGGCGGTGGACGGTGTCGTTGGCAAAGTGAAATCAAAGAATTACGGCCTGCGCTCCATCGTCCATGAAGTCGTGCAGAGCCAGGTGTTTCTGAACAAATGACCCGGAGCCGCTTATGAAAAATGTTTACGTCGCCTTCAATCGCTCCGTGAGCCGCCGCGCCTTCCTGCGTGGCACGGGCGTCGCGCTCGCGCTGCCAATGCTAGATGCCATGCGGCCCGCGTTTGGCGCGAGCACACCGACGCCCAAGCGCCGCATGGTCGCCATCTGCACCACGCTCGGCATTCACGGACCGAATCTTTTTCCCGAACAGACCGGGCGCGGCTACAAGCCGTCGCCTTACTCGGCGGTGATTGATGAGCATCGCAACGACTTCACGATTTTCTCCGGCCTCTCGCATCCCGAGGTGGACGGCGGGCATTCCGCCGAGGCGAGCTACCTCACCGCCGCGCCGCATCCGGGCGGAAGCGGGTTCAAAAACTCCATCTCGCTCGACCAGCTCGCCGTCGAGCGGCTCACGCCGGATACGCGTTACAGTTCGCTCGTGCTCGCGACCTCGACCAACTTCGGCATGTCGTGGACGCGCGGCGGCGTGAACATCCCGGCGGAGGAGCGGCCCTCGAAGCTGTTCGCGAAACTTTTCCTCGACGGCACGACGGACGAAGTGGACCGCCAGGTGCGCAAACTCAAGGACGGCCAGTCCATCATGGACACCGTGGGCGGCCAGGCGAAGGCGCTCGAACGCAGCGTCAGCGCGACGGACCGCGAGAAGCTCGACCAGTATTTCACATCGGTGCGCGAGCTGGAGCAGCGGCTCGTGCAATCCGAGGCGTGGGCGAGGAAGCCGAAGCCGAAGGTTGCGCTCAAACAGCCGGCGGACCCCGCGAACCGCGCGGACATCATCGGCTACGCGCGGCCGATTTTCGATCTGGTCCACCTCGCGTTGCAGACGGACTCGACGCGCTTCGTCACGTTGCGGATGCAGGGGCTCAACCAGATTCCGCCCATCGAAGGCGTCACGCAGGACTGGCACAACCTCTCGCACCACGGCAAGGATCCGGCGAAGCTCGACGAACTCGCCATCATCGAGAAGGCGGAGCTGAAGGAGCTGAATTCATTCCTGAAGAATCTCAAGTCGTCGAAGGAGGACGGCGAGAATCTCCTCGACCGCACGATGGTCCTCTACGGCTCGAACCTCGGCAACTTCATGTCGCTCCTCTCCATCTGCGCTGCCTTCACGGTGTCCGCCGCTGACGCCAACGAGATGAAGGTCTGGCCGCGCGAAGTTCCAGGCGAGGCGAATTTCAAACCACCCGCGCCCAGCCCGAAAGCGAAGGCGCCAAAGGAAGACGGCACGCTACGCGTCTCGCTCGTGACCGAGCCGACGCTCACACTGTTCCGCGCGCCCGCCGACAAGGCCAATGGCACCGCCGTGCTGATCTGCCCCGGCGGCGGCTACAACATTCTCGCGTTCGACAAGGAAGGCACCGAGGTCGCGCAGTGGCTCAACTCGCTCGGCGTCACCGCCGCGGTGCTCAAGTATCGCGTGCCGCGCCGCGACAAGGACGCGCCGCACACCGCGCCGTTGCAGGACGCGCAGCGCGGGCTGCGGCTGCTGCGCCAGCATGCGGGCGAGTGGGGAATTGATGCGAAGCGCGTCGGCATCCTCGGCTTCTCCGCGGGCGGACATCTCACGGTGATGGCCGGCACGCACTGGGACGAGACGACGTATCCGAAGCAGGACGCGGCGGATGAACTGAGCTGCCGTCCGGATTTTCTGATCCCGATTTATCCGGCCTACCTCGGCGACGAGAAAACTCCCGGCCCGCTGAGTCCACTCGTGCGTGTGAACAAGGAGACGCCGCCGACCTTTTGCGTCGTCACCCACGACGATCAGTTGCGCGGGATGAACGCCGCGCTGTTTTACGTCGAACTGAAGAAGGAGAAAGTGCCCGCGGAGTTGCATATCTTCACCAAGGGCGGCCATGGCTACGGCCTGCGGCCTTCGGACAATCCCGTGTCGCACTGGCCGCAGCGTTGCGAGGACTGGCTGCGCGCGATGAAACTGCTCGAACCGAAATCCAAACCATGAAAATGAAATTTCTCTTTGCGTCGCTTAGCGCTCTTTGCGGCCAACTCCTCGCCGCGGAGCCGCGCACGCTCAACGTCTGGCCCGGCCAGCCGCCCGGTGAGACGAAGCAACTCCCGCCCGAGGCCGACCAGACGAAGGATACCGACAAGCTCATCGCCGGTCGCCGCATCATCAAGCTCGGCAACGTCTCCACGCCGCAGATCGCGATCTTTCGCCCGGCGAAGAGCAAGGACACCGGCGCGTCCGTGATCATCTGCCCCGGCGGCGGGTTCAACATCCTCGCCTACGATCTCGAAGGCACGGAGGTCGCCGAGTGGCTCAACTCGCTCGGCGTCACCGGCGTCGTGCTGAAGTATCGTGTGCCGTTTCGCGATCCGGCGAAGCACTGGCTCGCCGCCGTGCAGGATGCGCAGCGCGCGATGAGTCTCGTGCGCAGCAAAGCCGGCGAGTGGGGCCTTGATCCGAAGCGCATCGGCATCTGTGGCTTCAGCGCGGGCGGCGCGACGGCGGGGATGACTTCCATTTTTCTCGATCAGCGGCAATACGCCCCGCTCGACGACGTGGACAAGGTTTCCAGCCGGCCTGACTTCGCGATGCTCATCTACCCCGGCGGCTTCGAC
>JACQFS010000070.1 GCA_016199935.1 Verrucomicrobiota bacterium | reverse complement strand
AAACCGCGCCGCCGGCCGAGAGCGTGGCCGCGCCGAAGGTGATCCCGGCGGTGCCGCTGGTGACATTGGTGCCCGCGTTCACCGACAAAGTCTGCGCGCCCAGCGCGAGCGTGCCGAGCGTGAGCGTCCTGCCCGCGCCCGCGGTCAGACGATCGGCGGTGAGGGTGAACGTGCCCGCGCCGTTGAGGGTGGTGTTGTTGCTGAAGACGAGGTCAGTGTCGTTGGCCAGTTGCAGCGTGGTGCCCGCCGAGAGCGTCAGCGCACCCGTGCCCAGGGCGCTGCCGCTCGTCGTCGCGCGCAGCGTGCCCGCGCTCACCACCGTCCCGCCGCCAAAACTGTTCGTCCCGCTCAGCGTCACCGTGCCGGCGGTGGATTTGGTCAGGGCGGCTCCGCTGCCGGCAAGCGCGGCGCTGATCGTTCCGCTTTCCACGGCGAACGACGTGCCGGTCAGCGCGCCCGTGGTGCCGAGAATTCTCGCGCCGTTTTTCAAAGTGACCGCGCCGCCGGAGGCCGCGTTGGCGCCCACATTCAAAATGGAATTCCCGCCGTCCACCGTCAGCGTGGACGATTGGAGTGCGTTGACGGCACCGAGGATCACCGTGCCGTTGGTGATGCTCGTTGTTTGCATCACCCCGTTTGAACCGTTCAACGTCAGGGTGCCGGCGCCGGTCATGGCCAGGGTTCCCGTCGCGTCGTTGATCGTGTTGCTGAAGGTGGTGCCGCCGGCGCCCTGAATCGTGAGCGTGCGGCCGCTGCTGGAAAATCCGCCGAGCGTCAGCAGGGCGTTGGTGCCGACGTTGAGCGTGGGGCTGCCCGTGAGCGTGAGACTGCCGAAGGTGATGCCGGCGGTGCCGCTGTTCACATTGGTGCCGGTGACGACATTCAAAGTTTGATCACCCACGCTCAAGGTGCCGAGCGTGTGCGTCGCCCCGGCTCCGGCGGTCAGACGATCGGAGGTGAAGGTGACCGCGCCGCTCCCGGAAATGGCGGTGTTGTTGTTGAACGCGGTGGCGCTGTCATTCACCAGTTGCAACGCCGTGCCGGCGGCGAGCGAAAGCGACCCGGTGCCCAGCGCGCCGGCACTCGTGGTCGCGCGCAGGGTGCCGACCGTCGCGATCGTCCCGCCGCTGTAGGTGTTCGCGCCGCTCAAGGTCAGCGTGCCGGTGCTGGAATTGGTGAGGCTGCCGGTGGTGGTGGCGATGACGCCGGTGATGGTGGCGTTGCCCGAGCCGGTCACGGAAAAACTCCGGTTGCTCCCGGTGATCGAGGCGAGGGTCAACAGCGTGTTCGAGCCGAGACTGAAAATCGAACCGGTGTTGCTCAGGGTCGTGGCACCGAACGTGATGCCGGCGGTGCCGCTCGCGACGTTGCTTCCCGCGTTCACCGTCAGCGTCTGACCCGCGATGCTCAACGTGCCGAGCGTGTGGGTCACGCCGGCCCCGGCGGTCAGGCGATCGGAAACAATCGTGGTGGAACCGTTCGCCGTGGTGTTCCGGTTGAAAGCCAGGCCGGTGTCGTTGGCCAACTGCAACGTTCCGGCCGTGAGCGTGAGCGTGGCGACGCCCGCGCCGAGCGCGCTGGCGTTCGTGACCGCGCGGAGTGTGCCCGCGGGGTTGTTCAACGTGGTGGTGCCGGTGTAGGTGTTGTTTCCGCTCAATGTCAGGATTCCCGAATTGCTCATGGTGAGGCTGCCCGCGCCAGTGCTGCCGTTGGCGATGACGGAATTCACCACCACGTTGCCCGTGCCGGTGATGGCCAGGGTGCGCGCGGTGGAACTGGTCGTCAGCTTGAGGCCGCCGAGGAAGGTCGTGGTGCCGGAGTTGGTGACGTTCAACGTGCGGCTGCTGGTCTCCGTCACCGCGCCGCTGAAGGTGAGATTCTGGCTGCCGCCGATGGTGGAGTTCGCCGCGATGGAAATCGTGTTCGTCAGGATGATGCCGCCCGTCGCCAGCAGCGTGCCGCCATTCAACGACAGCGTTCCTTTTCCCACGGCGTTGCTGTTCGCGATCGCGAGCGTTCCCGCCGTCAAGGTGGTGGTGCCGGTGTAGGTGTTCGTGCCGGTCAGGGTCAGCGTGCCGCTGCCGTTCTTCGTCACGCTGCCCTTGCCGGAACCGCCGTTGGCGATGAGGGAATTGACCGTCATGTTGCCCGGGCCGGTGATGGTCAACGTGCGCGCGGTGGAGCTGGTCGTGAGATTGATGCCGCCGGCGAAGGTCGTCGTGCCGGTGTTGTTATTTGTCAAAGACCGGCTGCCGCTCTGGGTCATCACGCCGTTGAGAGTCAGGTTCTGGTTGCCGCTGATCGTGGAACTGACCTGCAACGTGATGGCGTTTCCCAGGGTGATGCTGCCGCCCGTGGCCTGGAGCGCGCCGCCATTCAGGAGCAGCGTCCCCGTCCCGAGCGCGTTGCTGGTTCCAACCGCGAGCGTCCCCGCCGTCAGCGTGGTGCTGCCGCTGAAACTGTTCGAGGCGCCCAAGGTCAAGGTGCCGACACCCGTCTTGGTGAGGGTGCCCGTGGTGGTGGCAACGGCTCCCGTGATGACGGTGTTGCCGACGCCGCTGACCGTGAGATTTTTCGCGGCTCCGCTGATCGCTCCAAGCGTCAACACGGTGTTGCTGCCCACGCTGAAGATGGTGCCGCTCGCACTCAACGTGGTCGCACCAAAGGTGACGCCGGCGCTGCCGTTGGTCACGTTGGTCCCCGCGCCCAGGGTCAGGGTTTGCGCGCCGATGCTCAACGTCCCAAGCGTGTAGCTCACGCCCGTTCCCGTGGTCAGGCGATCGGCGGTGATCGTCGAGGAACCGGTGACCGTCGTGTTGCGGTTGAAGGCCAGGTCGGTGTCGTTGGCCAGTTGGAGCGTGCCCGCCGTGAGCGTCAGCGTCCCGGTTCCCAGCGCATTGGAACTGGTGGTCGCCCGCAACGTGCCGCCCGCCACATTCAAGGTCACCGTGCCGCTGAACGTATTGGCCCCGCTCAGCGTGAGGGTGCCCGTTCCTGTCTGCGTCAATCCACCGGCCCCGCTGATGATCCCGCCAATGGTGAGGTTGCTGGCGCCGCTGACCGTCAACAGAAAGCCCGCGTTGGTCACATTTCCGTTGAACCCCAGTCCGCCCGCCGCGGCGTTCCAAGTCTGCGCGGCCCCCAGCACGATCGCTTCGTTGAACGTCTGGAGGTCGGCGTCGTTGTTGGTTATGCCGCCCGCATTGATCGTGAGCGCGAAGCCGTCGTTGGTGAACGTGAACCCCTGGCTGCCGGCGGCGTTGTTGAAAGTCAGGCTCGTCGCGGTCCGGTTCGCGCCCAGCGTGATCCCCCACTGGCTGTTGGCATTGGCCGCATCGAAGATCAGCGCCACCGTGCCCGGCAGCAGATTGGCGCTCCAATTGGTGGCGTCGCCCCAACTGCCCGTGCCCGCGCCGCCATCCCAGGTGGACTGCGCGAGCGCGGAGTCAAACAACCCGGCAAAAAAGGCCAGAGCCAGCATCAGAAACGGCAACGGCCCACGTGTGGGCCGGCCAATTCTCGGCAATGGTTGGGCGGTATCGAGTCTGAGTTCGATGCGTCGCAAAAGCTAGAAACCTGCCGGTTTTCGAAAAATCGGCTTCCAGCAGTCGCGAATCTTCCCTGGGATCATCCTCTCTGATGAACCTGCGACCGGCCACGCCCGCTGTGCTTCGTCCTGATTGAAGTGGAGGTCGGCCACCACATTTTTTTGAAACGCGCCATCATGCCGCCGTTAAGCCGGAATCGTGTCCACATTTGAAGCAGGGCAAGCTACCGGCCGGCACCGATCACCTTTCTTGTTGCCGATCTTCGCCGCAGCGATCGGCGCGGCGATGCCGGGCGATTTGCGGTCGTTGGTCTTGAGGCGTTTCGTAAACTGCTTGCCGCCCCGTTTGACCAACACATAATGGGTTCCTGATGCGTGCCGGCAGCGACGTTCAGCGAATTTGTGAACGGCTTGCCGCGGAGTTTTCGCAGGTGTTGGTGAAGGTTCTCGATTCATGTTTTCAGTGCCGGGTTACAAGTCAAAATCCGAGAGCCCTTCGATTGGTGATTCAGTCCTTAATTAGCTCGTGTTTGCCCCCGTAGCTCAAATGGATAGAGCAGCGGTTTCCTAAACCGTTGATCCAGGTTCAATTCCCGGCGGGGGCACCATTTCAAATGTCCAATGACCGATGTCCGATGACCAACCGCGAATGATGCATGGCCGAAGCAAGCCCAACTGATTGGGAGTCGAAGTATCGCGCCGGTGACACGCCGTGGGAAAAGGGTGAGCCGTCGCCGGGGCTGGTGGATTTTCTCGCCGAGCGCACGGACCTCGCGCTGGGCACGGTGCTCGTGCCGGGCTGCGGCTTCGGACACGATGTGCGCGTGCTGGCGCGGCGCGGCTTCCGCGCAACGGGCTACGATCTCGCGCCGAGCGCCGTGCGGTTGGCGAGCGCGATGACGCCGGCCGACCTGCCGGCCGAGTTTCGTGGCGGCGATTTTCTTTTCGATGAGCCGTGCGCGCAGTTCGACTGGCTGTTCGAGCACACCTGCTTTTGCGCCATTGATCCGTCGCTGCGCCCCGAGTATGTGCAGGCCGCGGTGCGCTGGCTCAAGCCCGGCGGCCAGTTGCTCGCGGTGCATTACCTCATTCCCGACACCGACGGCCCGCCCTTCGGCACCACGCGCGAGGAAGTGGTCGCGCGCTTCTCGCCGCACTTCGAGCGCGTGGACGACTGGGTGCCGCGCTCGTATCCGAACCGCACTGGGCTGGAGCGGATGTTTTGGTGGCGGAAGAAATAATCAAAACCTCGACACCAGCAGCTCGCGCTGGAAAATGAGTTCCTTCGGCAGGTGCGAGTAGAGTTTCAGAAACAGTTCGTTCGATTTCACCACTTCGTTGCGCCACTCCTCCACGTTGAAGCTCTGCGCCCTTGCGAGATCGTCCACGTTGAAGTCCTCCATGCCCGTCAGGTCGAACGCATTCGGTCCGGGCACCCAGCCCAGCGGCGTCTCCTCGGCGTTGGCGCCGCCGCGGCAGCGGTCCACGATCCATTTGAGCACGCGCATGTTTTCGCCGAATCCGGGCCAGAGAAATTTCCCGTCCTCGCCCTTGCGGAACCAGTTCACGTGGAAAATGCGCGGCGGATGCGTGATGAGCTTCCGCATCCGCAGCCAGTGGAGAAAATACTCGCCCATGTTGTAGCCGCAGAACGGCAGCATCGCCATCGGGTCCAGCCGCACCTGGCCGAGCACGCCCGCCGCCGCCGCCGTCATCTCGCTCCCCATCGTCGCGCCGACATACACGCCGTGAATCCAGTTGAACGCCTGATACACCAGCGGCATCGTCGTCGAGCGGCGCGCGCCGAAGATGATCGCGCTGATGGGCACGCCGTTCGGGTCGCTCGCCTCCGGCGCGAGCATCGGGTTGTTCGCGGCGGGCGCGCAGAAGCGGCTGTTCGGGTGCGCGGCTTTTTCCTTTGAGTCGGGCGTCCACTTTTGCCCGCGCCAGTCGAGGCATTCCTTCGGCGGCGGAGCGTCGTGGCCTTCCCACCACACGTCGCCGTCGGGCGTGAGCGCGACGTTGGTGAAAATCGTATCGCGCGCGATGGACTTCATCGCGTTCGGATTCGACTTCATGCTCGTGCCAGGCGCGACACCGAAGTAGCCGGCCTCGGGATTGATGGCGTAAAGTTTTCCATCCGGCCCCGGCTTCATCCACGCGATGTCATCGCCGATGGTCCACACCTTCCAGCCCTTGAACGCCGGCGGCGGCACGAGCATCGCGAAGTTCGTCTTGCCGCACGCACTCGGAAACGCCGCCGCGACAAAAGTTTTTTCGCCCGTCGGCGATTCGACGCCGAGGATCAACATGTGCTCGGCCATCCAGCCTTCCTTGCGGCCGAGCCACGAGCCGATGCGCAGCGCGAGGCATTTTTTTCCGAGCAGCACGTTGCCGCCGTAGTTCGAGCCGACGGAGATGACCGCGTTGTCCTCGGGAAAGTGCGCGATGAAGCGACGGTCGGGATGCACGTCGAGCATGCAATGGAGGCCCCGGTTGAAATTCGGCGAGTTGCCGAGTTGCGCGTAGGCCGCCGAGCCCATGCGCGTCATGATGCGCATCGAGAGCACCACGTAAATCGAGTCCGTGATCTCCACGCCCACCTTCGTGAGCGGCGAGCCGGGCGGGCCCATGAGGTAGGGCACCACATACATTGTGCGCCCGCGCATCGCGCCCTCGCAGAGCGCGCGCAGCTTCGCATACATGTCGCGCGGGGCCATCCAGTTGTTCGTCGGGCCGGCATCTTCGGGGTTCGAGGTGCAGATGAAAGTGCACTGCTCCACGCGCGCGACGTCGTTCGCATTCGAGCGGTGGTAGTAACAGCCGGGGCGTTTGGTCTGGTTCAGCGGCGTGAGGACGCCGAGTTCGACGGCCAGTTTCGTCAGCGCCTCCTTCTCCGCCTCGGAGCCGTCGCACCAGTGGATGCGCTCGGGCCGGGTGAGGTGCGCGACCTCATCCACCCAGGCGGTGACGGTGGGATTGGTGGTGTTGGCGGCGCCGGAAGATTTCGCGGACATGGATTTGGAAAACTTGGTTTTGTCTCGGGTGGCGGCTTTATCCGCCAAAATTCAGGGCGGCACTTTACCCACAAAGTCCGGTTTGGCCATCCTTCTGTTGCTGCAAATGGAACCCTTTCAGCCGGCCATTTGACAGGCGCGGAAACCGGGTCGAAGTTCCGCCCATAATACCCGCCACCGCGAAGCTGCTTTGGGAACCGCGGGTTCCCGTTGTAAGGCGGCGGCGGGTGAAACGACCAACCCATATGACAGCGAACCCAACCTCCCTCGACCGGGATCGCTCCGCCACCGACGCCGGCCGCACCTGCAAGCTCGTGCTGATCGGCGTCGCCGTGGCGGCGCTGGGGATTTTCTGCGGCGGCATCCTCGTCGCGGAAAGTTCCATCTGGTTCGGGCTGCTGATCGCGGCGCACAGCGTCGCCGTGCTGCTGTTCCTCACCGCGTCGGCGCGGCAGGAATTCGCGGCCGCAGCAGACGCCGGATCCGTGTGAACGTCTCCGGCGCGTAGCCCATCGCCCGCTTCAACTGGAAGTCCCGCTCCAGCAGGTTCGGATGTTTCCTCCATTGCCCGTGCGCCTCCGCGCTCATGAGGCCCTTCGCGCGCGGCCAGAACCCGCTCACCGGCACCGGCCAGTCGCTACCGTGAATGATGCGCGACGCCAGCGGCTCCGCGAGCGTGCGCGGAACGGTGTCGCCGCGGATGCGGTTGTTCAGAACGCAGAAGGCCGAATTATCGCCATAAAAATTTTCGTGCCGCTCCGTCATCGCGGCGAAATCGGAAAACCAGTTCGCATCGAACAGCGCGCTCTTCGTCGCGCAATGCGCCGCGATCACCGTCACGCCAACCTCCAGCGGCAACGTCAGCTGGTGCGGATTCGCCAGCTCCGCATTCACCACGGGCAAAGTTTTTTCCCCGCCCGTGTGCGCGAGCAGCGGGAGCTTCGCCGCGGCCATGCGCTCCCAGAATTTCGTGAAGCGCCGGTCCGAGCAGTCAATGTTCTGCACGTTCGGCAAAATTTTCATCATCACCGCGCCGCCGGCGAGGCAGCGGTCCAGTTCCTCCAGCGCATCGGGTCGGCAGGGATGGATGGAGACGGCGGGGAAAAACTCCGGATGCTTCCGCGCGAGCGCGAGCACGTAGTCATTCGGCACGTGGAAAAGTCCCGCGCCCGCGACGAGCCTCCCCTGCGCGTCATACACCTGCTCCTGCACCAGCACCACCGCCGCGCCGAGTGACGACTCGCGCAGCCGCGCCAGCAGATGCTCGACGTAGAGCCGGTCGAAGTCGCCGCGCAAATCCTCCGGCTTCATGCCTATGGCGGAGAGGAGCAGCCGCGCCTGGAGTTTGCGGAACCAACTGTCCGCCGCGAGCCAGCAGCCCGTCCCGCCCGCGCCGGTGCCGACGATGTGAACGTGGGCGTCCACGGGCGGGAGCGGCTGGGTGTCCGGGATCATGGCGCGGGAGGTTTAACGCAAAGCCGCCAGGACGCAAAGGCGCAAGGAGCGGCGTGAAAAAACCTTCACAGAACTGCGCCGGTCTGGTTTCCTAAACCCATGACGGACGATGAACTCGAGAAGGCGTATTCTGCGTTGGAAAAAGAACACGCGGCACTCAGTGAAAAGTATCGAAAGCTTTATGATACCTACCTGAAGATAAAGGAAGCTGTAAACGATCCAGAGCTTGTAGAACCGCCGAAGCCTCCGGCGAAGGGTGAAGGGCGGAAGCTCTCCGGTTATTAGCGTAAGCACCACCACATGCGCAGAATAACAGCTGCCCTTTTCGGGTGCCTTGCGTTCCTTACTGGCTGTGACCGCCCTCCGAAGGAACTAACTGTGGACGGCAGTGTGTTCATCGTCACTGAGGGGCGGGAGAACATCAAGATGGGCTTGGTTACGATTCGCGTTTTCAAAGAAGCAGACGCCCTGTTGATGGTGAAGGCTCAGAAAGCCGCAGTTGATACCGCGCTGTCCTCTCTCCGCACAAAAATATCCCAAGCCAAAGACGACACCGTGAGGAGCGGTAAATTGTTCACGGACGCGGACACCAAAGAGGCCGAAGGAAAAACAAAAGATCATCTAGGTTATGCTTTGTTAGACAGCGAACATGTTGCGCAAATTTTGGGGCTCGATAATCAACAAATCAAACATCAGTTGCTAATAAGGCAAAAAACAGAAAAAGCCAGCGAACCACAAGGAAAGACCGATAAAGTCGAAGTCGCACACGATCTGTTCATTGAGGCATACGCTCTGACTAATTCAGCCTTCAAGCTCCGTTCGGAAGCGCAAGACCTTGTCCCGGCGGTGAAGGCGACAATGGAAGAAGCCTCTCGCTGGCCGCAAACCTGCGCGGTCATTTACTTCGCTGGTTTGCCTGAGCCGGTTTCCACGGCGAAGACCGATGCGGACGGGAAATTTTCTTTGAAGCTGCCAGCCAAGACGCGGTTTGCAATCGCAGCCGAAGCGGAACGCACTACGCCTGCGGGGCGCGAATCGTATAATTGGCTCGTGTGGGTTTCGGTGGACGACGACAAGGGCAAATCCATCATGCTGAGTAACGACAATCTGTTTGCAGCCAACAGTTCTGAATCTGTTGTCATGGTCGAAAGGCCGTGAGCTGCCTACTTCAGCTTCTCCCCCACCACCTTCTCCAGCTTGAGCGTGTCGGCGGCGAAGAGGCGGATGCCTTCGGAGAGTTTCTCGGTGGCCATCTGGTCCTCGTTGTGCAGCCAGCGGAAGGCTTTCTCGTCGAGCGCGATCTGCTTGAGGTCGGTCTTCGCGGCGGACTCAGGCGCGAGCTTGCGCGGCACGGCGCCGTTGGTCTTCGCCATCTCCTCCAGCAACGCCGGGCTGATGGTGAGCAGGTCGCACCCCGCCAGCTCGATGATCTCGCCGACGTTGCGGAAGCTCGCGCCCATCACTTCCGTCGCGTGGCCGAACTTTTTGTAGTAGTTGTAAATCCTCGTCACCGAGACGACGCCCGGATCCTCGGCGGCGGCGTAGTCGGCCTTGCCGGTGCTCTTCTTCCACCAGTCGAGGATGCGGCCGACGAAGGGCGAGACGAGTTGCACGCCCGCCTCGGCGCACGCCACGGCCTGCGCGAAGGAAAAGAGGAGGGTGAGGTTGCAGTTGATCTTGTCCTTCTTCAGCTCGGCCGCGGCGCGGATGCCCTCCCACGTGGAAGCGAGCTTGATAAGGATGCGCTCGCGCGGCATCCCGGCCTTCTCGTAGCGGGCGATGAGCGAGCGGGCCTTGGCCACGGACGCGGCGGTGTCGAAGGAGAGGCGCGCATCCACCTCGGTCGAGACGCGGCCGGGGACGATCTTCAAAATCTCGAGGCCGAACGCGACGGCGAGCCTGTCCATCGTGATGCCGAGGGCGTTCGCGCCGGCGGCCTCCTGCTTGGAATCGGCGATGGTCTTGTCCACGAGCGCGGCGTATTCGGGCATCGTGGCGGCCTTGAGGAGGAGGCTGGGGTTGGTGGTGGCATCGCGCGGCTGGTATTTGCGGATGCTGTCGAAGTCGCCGGTGTCGGCGACGACGATGCTGTGTTGCTTCAATCCGTCGAGAAGGTTGCTCATAAAATAAACTGGTTGATGGTTGGGACTCGCTTCCGAGGAAACTACGGCGCGGGCCGGGGCGAGACAAGCCCAAGCTCGGCGCACGCTTTTTGGGACGGACGGCGCGTCCGGGTTGCTCCCGCGTGCCTCTTCTCATTAGCACCCGGCTTCAGCCGGGTGTCGGGCGGAGAACCACGTCCCCAACCGCTTCAGCGGTTTGCCGGGCGTAAAAAACCGCTGAAGCGGTTGAAGACGCGCCGCACTTTTTCACCCGGCTAAAGCCGGGTGTTAATGAGAGGCTGACCTCGAGCGGCTGTTCTCTCTCGTGCCGCCAGTTTTCTGAATCGGCTCCCTCTGCGTTCCTCTGCGTCACCCTCTGCGCCCTCTGCGTTTAATTTTTAACGCAGAGGACGCAGAGGACTGCGCAGAGGACGCGGAGAGGTTTTTATTTGAGAACATCGCCGCTCCGTTTGCCCTGTTGCCAACCCTCCCCCGCTCGGCAATGCTCGCGCGCATGGACGCTCTGGAAGAAGTGCTGATGTGCAAGCTCGACGACGGCCGCAAAGCGGTGGACCCCTGCACGATTGTCATCTTTGGCGCGAGCGGCGACCTCACGGCGCGCAAGCTCATCCCCGCGCTCTACCATCTGTTCAAGGAGCAGTCGCTGCCCGTGCCGTTCCGCGTGGTCGGCTTCGCGCGGCGCGAGAAGACGGACGAGGCGTTTCGCGCTGAGCTGGGCGAGGCGTTGAAACAGTTTTCGCGCACCAAGCCGGTGGATGAAAAAGTGTGGGCCGCTTTTTCCGCGAACATCTTCTACTGCATGGGTGACTTCGGCGACGCGGCGGCCTACGAGAAGCTGGCGAAGCTGCTGAAAAGTTTTGGCGAACCGAAGCTGGCGGACAATCTCCTCTTTTATCTCGCCACGTCGCCGAGCCAGTTCGCTGAGTGCGTGGAGCATCTGCACAATGTGAACCTGCTGCGCAAAGACACGAACGCCCACTGGCAGCGCGTGGTGGTGGAGAAGCCGTTCGGCCACGACCTCGCCTCCGCGCACGAACTCAATGCCGGCCTCACCAAGCACGCGCACGAGAAGCAGATCCTCCGCATTGATCATTACCTCGGCAAGGAGACGGTGCAGAACATCCTGATGTTCCGCTTTTCCAATTCGATCTTCGAGCAGATCTGGAACCGCGCCTCTGTCGAGCAGGTGCAGATCACTGTGTCGGAGAAGATCGGCGTCGGCGGACGCGGCGGCTACTACGAGGAGGCGGGGGCGTTGCGCGATATGGTGCAGAACCATCTGCTGCAAATCCTCGCGCTCGTCGCGATGGAGCCGCCTGCCACGCTCGAAGCCGAGGCGATCCGCGACGAGAAGGTGAAGCTGCTCAAGTCCATCCGGCCGCTGCGCCCGGCCGATGTCGAGAAGCAGGTGGTGCGCGGGCAATATTTCGCGGGCCAGGTCGGCACGGAGTTTCGTCCCGGCTACCGGCAGGAGCCGAAGGTGAAGCCCGACTCGAACGTGGAGACCTTCGTGGCGATGAAGCTGTTCATTGACAACTGGCGCTGGAGCAGCGTGCCGTTTTATTTGCGCACCGGAAAAAATCTCCCGCTCGGCGCGTCGGAAGTGCGCGTGCAGTTCCGCCCGACGCCGAGCGTGCTCTTCGCGGCGCAGGCCGGGCAGAAGCTCGATGCGAACGCCATCACGCTGCGGCTTCAGCCGGAGGAGGGCATCACGCTGCGCTTCAACGGCAAAATTCCCGGCACGTCGCTCTCGGTGCGGCCGGTGCGGATGAGCTTCAGTTACGAAAGCGAGTTCGGCGCCTACACGCCCGAGGCTTACGAGCGGCTGCTGCTCGAAGCGATCGCCGGCGACGCGACGCTCTTCATCCGCCGCGACGAGGTCGAGACGGCGTGGGGCATCGTGGACGCCATCCGCGCCGGGTGGAATGGCAAGCCGTTGTCGAACCGCGAATTTTACTCGGCGGGCACGTGGGGACCGGTGGCCTCGGATGATTTGCTGGCGCAGGCGGGCCACGCGTGGCGCAACCCGCTGCCGATGGCGCCGAAGACGACGTAAGCGCCGCGCTTGAGCCGCCGCCGAAAGTCCGCTAGTTTTCCGCCATGACCATCGCCCTTTCGCCCGGTTCAAAAAAAATCCTCCGCAAGTGGGTCGCCAGCGGCCGCTACCGCGACGAAGGCGACGTGATCCGCGCCGGCCTGCGCGCGCTGGACGACCGGGAGAAGGAGCGCGCGCGTCTCGCCGCGCTGCCGGATGGTCACGGCACGAAGACCGTCGCCGAGCTGCTGGCCGAGGCGGACGCCGATGAATATCGCCCGTGGAACCCGGCGAAAGATTTTGCCGCCGTGCGCGCCGAGCTGCGCGCGCGCCTCAAAGCGCCGAGGCGCAAGGCCGCATGAACGTCACCCGGGCCAGCCGCTTCGAGGCTGACGCCGCCGGCATCGCCCGCGAGTTTGAGCATCCGCAAGCCGGGCTTCGCTTTTTGGACGCCGTCGAATCGGCGGTCGCCGAACTGGCGCGGCAGCCGTTCCTTGGCCGGCTGCGTCTGGAACATGGCGAGGGCCGGCGCTCGTGGCGGGTGCCGGGTTTCGGAAAGTGGCTGATCTTCTACCGCGTCCGGGACAACTCCCTCCAGTTGCAACGCGTGGTGTATGGCGCGCGCGATTTGCCCCGCGTCCTGGGTCACGACTGATTTCCCATGCCCGACCGCATCGAACTTTTCAAATTCACCTCCGACCGCGAACTCGCCGCAGCCGTGGCCGCGCAGTGGCTCGCGCTGCTCGCGGCGCGGCAGCCGGCGTGAAAAATTTTCACCGTCGCCCTTTCCGGCGGACGCATCACGAAAACTTTTTTCGGCGAAATCGTCGCGCAAGCGAAGCCGGCCGCGCTCGCCGGCGTGCATTTCTTCTGGGCCGATGAGCGCTGCGTGGCGCCGACGAATCCCGACAGCAATTTTGCGCTCGCGCAGTCGGCGCTGTTCACCCCGCTCGGCATCGCCGGTGATTTCATCCACCGCTTGCGCGGCGAGGCGGACCCGGCGTTCGCCGTCGCGGAGGCGGACGCGGAGTTGTGCCGCGTGGCGGAAATGGATTCGAGCGGGATGCCGTTGCTCGACCTCGTGTTCCTCGGCATGGGCGAGGACGGACACGTGGCGTCACTCTTTCCGGGCGCGGCGGCGGAGGTCGAGCAGGGCCGCGGTCCGTTTCTCCACCTCACGAACTCGCCCAAGCCGCCGCCGAACCGCCTCACGCTGACTTACGCGGCGCTGGCCGCGGCGCGCGAGGTGTGGGTGCTCGCGGCGGGCGCGGGGAAGGAAGCGGCGCTGCGCGAGTCTTTGTCCGCGGCGGGCCGGACGCCCCTGGCGCGGGTTATCCGCCTGCGCCCGCGGACGAAATTGTTCACGGACCAGAATTTGTAGCGGAAAGCGCTACACGTTTGTGGCGCCATTTTTTGGCGGCCGGCGGGCAAATTTCTTGAACGCGGCGAAACCATTCCCGGTCTGAATCGTCTGTAAGGAACATCCGCCGCCCAAAAGGGTTGGCAGAAGGGTCCTGTTAGCGGCAGGGGTTGGGCGGTGCCTCACACGTTGCCCTTGTCGCACATCTGAGCGCCTGGCTGAAGGCGTAATTGACCTTGTCAGCAAGCGGGCCGGAGGAAACTCCGGCCCGTTCTTTTTCACCCCGGCTCCACCGCTTCGAGTCCGCCGGGCCGGTGGCCGGTGCTGGCCGAGACGAATCCCAGTGTCACGGACACCGGGGCTTCGTTGACCACGCTGAAGACGACGATTTTCTCCAGCACGAGGTTGGGGCGCGGCTCCGAACAGAGGCGCACCAACTCGTCGAGGTTTTGGAAGGGGATGGTCTCCTCCGCATAGTCCGGCACGTCCGTGCGGATGAACACGGCCTGACCGATGGAATATTGCGGAGACTGCATGGTCGTTGGTTTGGCCGAACCGTAGCACAGTCCGGGCTCCTGCGACAAAGCCTTTTCCATGCCGGGTTCGGTGCCGGACGAACATCGGCATTGCGCCACTTTCGCGGCAAACCTATTCTCCGCCCGCAAATGAAACATCAGCTCGAGTTCGAGAAGCCCCTGTTTGAGCT
Source organism: Verrucomicrobiota bacterium (assembly GCA_016199935.1). Lineage (GTDB taxonomy): Bacteria > Verrucomicrobiota > Verrucomicrobiia > Limisphaerales > JACQFS01 > JACQFS01. Next base: position 48,815 of record JACQFS010000070.1, on the reverse strand, counting down.
GCAGCGCAAGCTGGACGAGCTGAAGGCCCATCCGGAACAGCACGACCTGAGCGTGAATTTCGACGAGGAAATCCGCCTCATGGAACGGAAGCTCGGCGAGATGCAGCAGGAGGTCTATTCCAACCTCAATGCTTGGCAACGCGTCCAGATCGCCCGCCACCCGCTCCGGCCTTACACGCTCGACTACCTCAAGCACGCGTTCACTGATTTTTCCGAACTGCATGGCGACCGGCTTTACTCGGACGACCGCGCTGTGGTCGGCGGCTTCGCCAAAATCGGCGGGCAAAAGGTCGTCGTCATCGGCACGCAAAAGGGTCGCGACACGAAGGAAAACATTCTCCGCAACTTCGGCTCCGCGCACCCCGAGGGCTACCGCAAGGCGCTCCGCCTGATGCAGCTCGCCCACAAGTTCAACCTTCCGGTCATCACGATCATTGACACCGCGGGCGCCTACCCCGGCATCGGCTCGGAGGAGCGCCACATTGGCGAGGCCATCGCCGTGAATCTCCGCGAAATGATGCTGCTCGAGGTGCCGATCATTGCCGTGGTCATCGGCGAAGGCGGCTCCGGCGGCGCGCTCGGCATCGGCGTCGCGGATCGCGTGCTCATTTTGGAAAACGCCTACTACTCCGTCATCAGCCCCGAGGGTTGCGCGGCGATTTTATGGAAGGACCGCAAGGCCGCGCCACAGGCCGCCGAGGCGCTCAAGATCACCGCTTCCGACCTGCTCGAACTCGGCCTCGTGGACGAGATCATCGCCGAACCGCTCGGCGGCGCGCACCAGGACACCGCGGCCATCGCCAAGTCCTTCAGCGAAGCCGTGCTCCGGCACCTGCGCGAACTCAGCGCGCTCCCGACGGGCGAGCGGATGCACCAGCGCTACCAAAAATTCCGCCGGCACGGCAAGTTCGACGAGCCGGCCACGGCGTAAGTTTTTTTACGCATCACTCCTTACTCGTCACGCGAGCCGGGGATCAGCCGTAAGAAGTAATGAGTAACGCGTAAGTAATTTTCCATGCTCTATCCGCTGACCTTCCATCCCATTTTCAAAGAGCGCGTCTGGGGCGGACGCCGGCTCGCCGAGTTGTTCGGCAAGCGTCTGCCCGCCGGCGCGGTCATCGGCGAATCCTGGGAAATCACCGACCGGCCCGAGGGCGTGAGCGTCATCGGCAACGGCCCGCTCGCCGGAAAAAATTTGCGCTGGCTCATGGAAAACGGCGCGCGCGACCTGCTCGGTCCCGCGAAGTCCGCGGCCGGCGGCCGCTTCCCGCTGCTCGTGAAGCTCCTCGATGCGCGCGAAAAACTTTCGCTCCAAGTCCACCCGCCCGCGCACAAGGCCGCCGAACTGCACGGCGAGCCGAAGACGGAGATGTGGTATTTCGCCGAGTGCGATCCGGGCGCGGATATTTTCACCGGCCTCAAGCGCGGCGTGACGCCGGACGAGTTCAAGCGGCGCGTCGGCGACGGCACGGTGGCGGAATGTTTCCATCGCCACGAGGTGAAATGCGGCGACGCGATGTTTCTCCCGAGCGGCCGCGTGCATGCCCTGGGCGCGGGCAGCGTGCTGTTCGAGATTCAGCAGAACTCCGACACCACCTACCGCGTGTTCGATTGGAACCGCACCGGTCTTGACGGCCAACCGCGCGAACTGCACGTGGCGCAGGCGCTCGCCTCGATTGACTTCGCCGACTTCGAGCCGCCGCTGCTCAACACTTCTGCGACCGGCACCGCCGTTCAGAAGTGCGTGCTCGTGGATCACGATCTCTTACGCGTCACGCTTTGGAAGGTGAAGGCCGGACAGCACGTCACGTTTGATTATCAGCAACTCCAGATGCTCGCCATCGTGCAGGGCCAGGTCATCGCCTCCGACGGTGCGAATGCCGTGACGCTCAAGGCCGGTGAGTTCGCCGTGCTGCCGTGGGTGCTGCCGCGCCGCCAGATCGAAACCGGCGCCGACACGACCTTCCTCCTCGCCGAACCGAAGTGAGTTGCGCGTGAAAGAATTTCTCCAACGCTGGGCCATCAACACGCTTGCCGTCCTCGTCGCGGTCTACCTGATCAAGGGCATCCACTACGAGTCACCGCTCGACCTGATCGTCGCGTCGCTCGTGCTCGGCGTCCTCAACGCCATCGTGCGGCCCCTCCTCGTGGCGCTCTCCATCTCGCTCGTCATCTTCACGCTCGGCCTGTTCACGCTCGTCATCAACGCGCTGCTCCTCTGGCTCACCGGCAGCATCCTCGCGCCGCACTTCACGGTGGCCGGTTTCTGGCCGGCGTTCTGGGGCGCGCTCATCATCAGCTTCGTCTCGCTCGTGCTGAATCTGATCACCGGCACCAGCCGCAGCCGCGTGAGCATCCGCCGGATGAAGCCGAAGCCCGACGACAAGACGATTGATGTGTGAGGGTAAGGAGTAAGGAGTAATCCGTAAAAACCAGGCGGCCGACACCTCGCTTACGGATTACTCCTTACTCGTTACGATTCATCCCCCGCAGCAGCCGGTATTTCAACGCCACCTCGCGCGCATTCATCCGCGCGATGCGCCGGCCCTGCTCGCCATCGAGATAACCGCGCCGCAACACGTAGCCGCGGAACCAGCGGAACAACGCGTGCAGCGGCGGCGCGAGCGGACCGGCACGCCGCCCGGCCTCGTGTTGCGTCTCGGCCCAGAGGCGCGCGTATTTTTCGCATCGCGCCCAGTGATCGGTGGCATCGCGGAAGGAGTAATGAAAAAGTTCGCCGCGCAGCTCGCGCACGGGGCCGTCGAGTTCGAGCCGCTCGTGGACTTTGCCGCCGGCGAACGTCGCGCGGTCGCGGCGGAACAGCCGCACGAGCCGGTCCGGATACCAGTCGCCGTGCCGGATCCACCGGCCGTCGTAAAGCACGCAGCGAGGCATCGAGAAACCCGCGACATTTTCCGGCAGTCCGTTCTTTTTGAGCGCCGCGACCTCCGCTTGCAGTTCCGGCGACAGCTCCTCGTCGGCATCAATGCTGAACACCCAGTCGTTCGTCGCGAGCGAGAGCGCGAAATTTTTCTGGTTCACGTAACCGAGCCAGTCGCGCGCCACCACGCGCGCGCCGAAGCGCTGCGCCGTCGGCACCGTCGCGTCGGTGCTGCCCGAGTCCACGACCACGATCTCGTCCGCGAGGTCGCGCACGCTGCGCAGGCAGCGCGGGAGGTTCTGCTCCTCGTTGAGCGTGATGAGGCAGAAGGAAATGTTCACGTTCGGCGCTTGCGACCTTTGAGCTGCTGGTGCCGGAACGGGCGCTCAGAAGCGGCGACCTTCCGTTCAAACTCCGTGAGGATTTCCGGCATCTCCTTGAGTCGGACGAGTGGCTTGAGTTCGCGGCGCACCAAGGCCAGATCCAGTTTCCCATGCTGCCGCCGCAGGATGCCTTCGACATCCAGCCAGTCTTTTTGCCGCGCCGCAAAGCACTTGTGGACCAGCAGATCCTCCGCGCCGCACGTCACCAGCCGCGGGCCACCGGGAAACTCGAACTCCGAGGCCCGCCCCACCGCATGAATTTCAAACGGCAGCGCGCCGAGGGCGACATCCAGATTGGTCCCGTGGGGATCGCGCAGCAGCAGAACGCGATTGCGCAGGGCGAACTCGGCGGCTTCGGGAATTCGCGGACGAAACGCCTCGATCAACGGCCTGATGAATTCCTCCTCCCGGCCAAAGCCGCTCAACAAAGTCAGGTCCGCATCCTCGGTGAAACGGGGTTCGCTCCACCGCTGCACCGCGACTCCGCCGATGAAACAGAACCGCCAGCCGTGCTGCCGGCAGACGGTCTGCAACGCGAGCGCGCCAGTGAATACGGGGTTCATTTCCGGCGGTGCGGCAGCCGGTGAAACCACGCCTGTTGCTGCACCAATCCCGAGGTGCGCCGCCGCCGGCGGTAATGCGGGGCGAGGCTCAGGAGCGCCTCGGTCTGACGCCACGCCTCCGCGTCCGTCAGCGCGGCGAGCTCCTTCCGCTTCACTTCTTCAAGCCACTCGCCGGTCTTGCCCCACTGGCGCACGAGCCGTCGCTGCGTCTCGTGGTCAAGCTTGGTTTTCATGCACAAAGTTTATCCCGGTCGTTTGGGAATGTCAGTTCCGAATCCCTGCCAATTTCTCCTTCGCCGCGAGTTCGATCACCGCGATGGTCTCGGCGACGTTGCGTTCGAGACTCAGATCAAACGTGTTCGGCACCGGGCGCGTCACGGGGCGAGTCATCCATGCGCACACCGCGTCGGCAAGCGCCGGCACATTGTCCGGCTCGTGGAGGACCGTGCCGTTCACGCCCTCGACGAGCACTTCGCTCGCACCGTTGCACGCGGTGGTGATGACGGGCAAACCCGCCGCCAGCGCCTCGAAGACGACGTTCGCCGACGGCTCGTAAATCGGCGGGAACACAAACAGGTCGGCCGCCGCGTAGGCGTTCTCCACGTCGGCGAACGGGCCGGCGAAGATCACATCGGCGGGCGCGGCGGTGGCGCGGCCTTTGCCCGCGACGAGCAGCTTCACGCGTCGCCCGTTCGAGGCCGCGGAAATTTTCGGGAGCGCTTTGAGCAAAGCGGGCAGTCCCTTCCGCTCCCACCCGGAGCCGGCGAAGAGCAGGAGGAACTCGTCGTCGCGCACGCCGAACCGCGCGCGCGTCTCGGCGCGGCGGCCGGCGCGGAAGCGCGCGACGTTGACGCCATTGCGAACGAGGTGGATTCGCTCCGCGGGAAAGTTGAAGTGCCGGAGGATTTCGGCGCGCACCATTTCCGAGTTCACGATCACGCGACGCGTGCGGCGCGGATCGAAGGTCTGCGCTTCGAGCGCCAGCATCGTCCGGTGAAACGCGCCGTGCCCGATGAACGGCCGCTTCCACCACGGCGCGAATTTCCGCCGCTGCTCGAGCCACACGTGATGCACGCCGTCGCCGGCGCGATACACGTTCTGCCGCAGCGTGCGTTCGAGGCTGAACACGCAGTCGAATTTTTCCGCCGCGAGCGCGGCCTCGACGGCGCGGGCAAAGTTCAACGGCCGCGCGGCCCGCGAACCGCCGCCGGCGATGGAATGAAACGTCACGCCGGCCGGCACCGTGTCCCATTTCTCCGCGAAGAGGTGCAACTCATGGCCCGCGCCCGCGAGGGCTTCGAGAAGACGTTGAAGGTATAGCTCCGCGCCGCCCGAGGCGGAGAACTGGCGGCGGATGAGCGCGAGTTTCATGCGGCGCGCGATCAGTCGTGCGTGATGGCCCGGAGGCGCGCTTCGAGTTCGGCGCGGAGGCGCTCGCGTTCCGCGTCGTCGGCCTCGCGCGGCACAGGGAGCGGTTCGCCGAAAAACATTTCGCACCGCGAGAAGGGCAGCGGAATCTGGAAGCGGTCCCAACTGTTCATCTGGATTTTCCAGCCGACCCGATATGACACCGGCACCACCGGCCGACCGCAGACCTGCGCCAGCCCGATGACGCCGGGCTGCATCACGTAGCACGGCCCGCGCGGGCCGTCGGGCGTGACGGCGAGGTCGAAGCCACGCCCGGCGCAGCCGGCCATTTCGAGCAGCGCCTGGCCGCCGCGCCGGCTGCTGCTGCCGCGCACCGGCTCCACGTCGAACAATTCCAGCACATGTGCGAGCATCCCGCCGTCCTTGCTTGCGCTGACCAGCGCCGCAAGCCGCCGCTGCTTCTGAAATTTCCGGATGTGCCAGTGATACGCCATCATGGAAAGCACGAGCCGGTTGTGCCAGGTCACGAACACCAGGGGCGTCGCCGGCTGGTCTGCCGCGAACATCCCGCTCGTGTCGGTCCACTTGTAGCGAAGCGTGCGCGCGACGATGACGATGGCGCCGTGGATGAGCCGCGCGGCGAGGCGCTGATACCATTTCGCGCGGTGGGGCACGACGATGCCGGAGGAGCGCGGCGCGCGGACGGTGGGTTGCGTAACTGGCTCTGCCATCACGCGCCTTTCTTCAGCGCGGCGCGGACGAGCTGCTCCACCGTCGCCTGTGCGCCGAGCACCGCGAGCGACGCCTTCACGGCCTCGTGCGCGTCGGGCTGCTTGTAACCGAGCGCGACGAGCGCGAGCACGGCGTCGTGCAACCGCTGCTCGTCGGCGGTGAGCGGCTTCGTCCCGGCAACGGAATCGAACGCACCGGGCGCGCCGAGCTTGTCGCGCAGTTCGACGATGATGCGCTCGGCGGTTTTTTTCCCCACCCCGGAAATTTGCGAGAGCGCCTTCACGTCACCGTGGGCCACCGCGTGGCGGAACGCGCCCGCGCTCACGCCGCTCAAGATGTTCAGCGCCGTCTTCGGCCCGATGCCGCTGACGGCGTGGATGAGCAGGCGGAACAGATCGCGCTCGGCGGCGGACATGAAGCCGTAGAGCACGTGGGCGTCCTCGCGCACGGCGAGGTGCGTGAGCAGCCGCACCTCGCTGCCGGGCGCGGGGAGTTTGTCGAAGGAAGAAAGCGGGATGAGCACCTCGTAGCCGACGCCGTGGACGTCCACGATGGCCTGCGTGGGCAGCGCCTCGACGAGTTTGCCGTGAAGAAACGTGATCATGCTTTGTTGAAATCAACCGCAGCCGCTGCCGCCACTGTCACCACTACCGCCGCCGCCCGCGTCGCCACCGCCACTGCTCGCGCCCGCGCCGGAGTCACCACCGGTGGAGCCGGGCGACGGGGAAGCATCCGGGCCGGGACTTCCCGGCCCGGCGTCGCCGGCGGAGAAGAAGCCGGTGCTGAATCCGGAGTCGCCGGAATTCCACGTGGTGCCGCTGCTCGCGCCGCCGGTCGGGTTCTTGCGCCGCAGCACGACGACGATCGCAATGACCAGCGCCGTGACCGTGAGGCCGATGAGAATGAGGAATCCCATGGTGCGCTCAGATTTTTTTCGGCGGGGTGAGGCCGGGGCGTCCGTTGGTTTGTGCGTGGGCCAGCGCGAGCGCGAGCGCGTCCGCGGCGTCGGGCGCGGGGAGCTCGGGCAGTTGCAACATCCGCTGGACCATTTTCGCGACAGCGATTTTTTGCGCCGCGCCGTAGCCGACGATGGCCTGCTTCACCTTGCGCGTGGCGATCTCGTAAATCTCCAGCCCCGCCTCGGCCACCGCCGCCATCGCCGCGCCGCGCGCCTCGCCCATGACGATGGCGGTCTGGAGATTTTGCGCGAAGAACAGTCCCTCGATCACGCACACGGTCGGCTTCGTCTCCTTCACCACGTCGCGGAGCGTCTGCGAAATTTTCACGAGGCAGCGCGAGTGTTCCCAACTGGCCGGGCACGTGATCGTGCCGCACGCGATGAGGACCGGATTCGGTTTCGCCAGCCGGATGACGCCGAAGCCGGTGCCGCGAAGCGAGGGATCAATGCCGAGGATCACGGCGTGTCCGTTCGCCACGATCGGCACGCGGCTGCTCGCGAAGACCGGCGCGGCCGAGCGACGCACGCCGCTGACGCGGCTTTTCATCTGCTCGAATTGCTGCGGCGAGATGCCCATGCGCGGCGAGGATGGCGGCGCGGGGTTCGGGAGTCGAGCAGGACGTGGGTGGCAGTAATGAGTAAGGAGTGATGCGTAAGAAGACCCGGCCTTACGGATTACGGATTACTCCTTACTTGTTACTCCTCACGCCTCACTTCAGCTCGCGAAGCTTGATGCTCCGATACCAGCACTCGTCGTTGTGGTAGGTCAGCATGATGTGACCCTCGAGGTGCGTGCCGAAGTCGGGGATGCTCTTGAACTTGCTCTTGGCGATGCCGTCCTTCACCTCGGCGCTGTCGAGCTCGAAGGTCAGCACGTTCTTGCCGTTGAGCCAGTGCTCGACGTGGTTCCCCTTCGCGATGATGCGCGAGGAATTCCACTCGCCGGGCGCCTTGAGCGGCTTGTCGGCGGCGGGCGGAAGCACGTCGTAGAATGACGCGGTCTGATGGATCGGGCCGCGTCCGCCGTCGGGATGCTTCGCGTCGTCGAGCATCTGATACTCGGGGCCGGGCGCCTTGCGACTTTCGCTGACGAAATACTTGATGCCGTTGTTGCCGGCCTCCGCGATCTTCCACTCCCAGCTCAACTCGAAGTCGCCGAACTTCTCCACCGTGATGAGTTCCTTGCCCTTCACCTTCGGGACGGTCTTGAGCAGGCCGCCGTTGATTTCCCAACCGGCCTCCGGCAGGCCCTTCATCATGTAGCCGCGCCAGCCGTCGAGGTTCTTGCCGTTGAAAAGGAGTTTCCAGCCCGCGGCCTTTTCCCCGGCGGTGAGTTGGTTGTCAGCGGCGGGGAGAGAAAAAGTGGCGAGCGCCGCGGCGAGTGTGAGAATCGAGGTGAGTTTCATATTGGTCGGAAATGTTTTTTGATTACGGATTACGGATTACTCCTTACTCGTCTCGCTTCACAGCTTCCGAATCTTGACGTTGCGGAACCACACCTCCTGCCCGTGCGCCTGCAGGCAGATGTGCCCCTTGGTCACCGAACCGAATGGCACCTCCGGGTCCTTGATCTTGCTGAACTTGCTCTCCGCGATCAGCGCCTTGAGTTCCGGGCTGCCCTGCTCGTATTCCACGACCTTCTTGCCGTTGAGCCAGTGCTCGCCGTGTTTGCCGTGGACGATGATCTTCGCCGCGTTCCATTCGCCGACGGGATTGACCTTCTTGTTCGCGTTCGGGGCGATGAGGGCGTAGAGCGCGCCGGCGGAAGTCTTGGGATTCTTGCCGTCGCCGTGGCCGGAGTCGTCGAGGATTTGCGCCTCGTAACCGGTGTGCCAGGCGGGGCCTTTGGTTTCGAGCACCTTGTAGATCACGCCGCTGTTGCCGCCGGGCGAGACCTTCCACTCGTAGCTCAACTCGAAGTCCTCGAACTGCTCCTTGGTCATCAGGTCGCCGCCGTGTTTGCCGGGGAGCACGTGGAGCACCTTGCCCTCGACGGCCCAGCCCTCGGGAATCGCCTCCGCCTTGTAGCCGCGGAACGCCTCCGTGCCCGTGCCGTCGAAGAGCACGGTCCACGCGCCGGGCGCGCAGCACGAATCGGTGGACTTGCAGGCGGTGAGCGCGGTGACGGCGAGGGCGAGCGTGAGAAAGAGAATGTTCTGGGTTCGGTTCATAGGCTTTGTGAGACGGGACGCTAGGGGGTTTCTTCAATGGAAACAATCGCGAAGAACCGTTGACAGTCCCGGCCGCCGGAACGACAAACGGCCGTGCCCCAGCCCCTCCGCTACGGAATGGTTCTGCCCAACGGCCAACCGCTCCGATACGGCATGGGTCCGCAGTTCGTTTACCGCGGAAATGTTCCGGCAAACCTAAACCAAAACACACCCATGCAACAGAACGACATCTCCATCACCATCACCCAGGCGCAGGAAGACGACATCCATGCCAAGGCCGCCGAGTTGCGCGAACTCATCATGGCCTGGGCCATCAGCCTCAACGACGACCAGCGCGCCAAGTATTTCAAGCTGGGCGCCGCCCGCCTCGAATTCGACACGAAGTGCGACAACTACATGCACCAGCGCGCCGACCTCGTCCCGCCCAACTCCAGCCTGCCCGAATACGACAAGGACGGCGCCGCCCTCACGCGCGTCAAACGCATGAAAGCCTCCGTCGGCCCCCTCGAAACTCTCCTGGAAGACACCGCCATCGTGCTCGGCTCCGACCGGATGGATTTGAACCTGCGCTTCTACCACTACACCGAGTTTGGCGGCCTCATTGGCCTGGCCGGCTCCGACGCCATTCACGACGACCTGCACCAGAGCTTCCCCGGTCGCGGCCCGGCGGGACCGCCCGCCACCCCGCCTCCGCCCGGACCTTGAGCAACCGCCAAGTTGCGCCGAAATGGCGCAAAAATTGATGGGCTAAGCCATCAAAATTGATCGAAAAGGGGTCAAAATTGATGGCTTTGGGCATCAAGAATAATCCGAAAACGATCAATTATGGTCGTAAAACGATCAATTTTGATCGAAAAGGCATCAATCCACCTCCGGGACCGATCAATTAAAGTGGCGAAGTGACCAATGATGATGGTTTTCCGCTCTTCGGTGATGATTTCCGGCCCAATGACGACGCGCCCAGCACAAGCCAAGGCTGGACAACCCGCCCAAAAGGCCGATAACTGCGAGCGCCCTCCGAAAGCAACCTGAAGCCGGTCGGATCAGACTTGGGCGGAGGGTGATAACAAAATATGTCTGGCAACACGACGCGCACAATGAACCAGAGAACGCGAACGAAGCTGATCGTTGGAATTGCACTGATGATTTTTGGCCCCGTCATTGGTTGGGTTCTTACCATCGCGGGTTTCTTCCACACCGCCACCTCAATGCAACAGTCGATTCTCCGCACGCCTCCCGGAACTATTCCAGACTTCGGACAGACATTTGGTCAAACCGGGTCGCAGATGTTCTTCAGTCTTATTCCGATGCTCGTCGGTGCGGTCTGTGGAGCGGCTGGACTTTTTATCGTCCTGTATTCGTTCATCACTCATTTGTTGCCGGCAAAGGGTGATTCGCCTCGCCAGGGATAAGCAATCGCGGGAGGACGGAGTGTTTTTCTTTGTGGCCGCCGACCCTCCCCCTTTTCACACCAGCGCGTGCTCGACCAGGCCCGCCTCGAGCGCCGCGTAGAGCGCCGCGCCCAGCAGCGCGGTCTCGCCCTCATTGACTCCGCAGGCGGACGCCCATACCTTCCCGACCATGAAAGCTTTCACCGCCGTCATCGAGCGTTGTCCGGAGACGGGACTTTACGTCGGCTTTGTTCCCGGTTTCGCCGGGGCGCACTCGCAGGGTGAATCGCTCGACGAGTTGCAGCGCAACCTCCGCGAGGTGATCGAGATGCTCCTGGAGGACGGCGAACCGGACCTGGACTCGGAGTTCATCGGCACCCAAAGCATCACGGTCGCCGCGTAGCGTATGCCGCGGCCGCCCGTCCTCAAGCCGCGCGAGGTGTGCCGCATCCTCGAAGCCTTGGGGTTTGTCCTCGCCCGCCAGCGCGGCTCGCACATGCAATACCGGCATCCCGACGGGCGCGGCACCACCGTTCCCAATCATGCCGGCCGGGACGTGTCGCCGGTGATTCTGCGCCAGATCATCAAGGACATCGGCTCGAATCTCGAAGCGTTTCTGAGCCACCGGTGAACCTCGTTGCCAATTCGACCGAACGCCCGACTGCACGTTGAGCTTGGCTTCTTAAACCCGCCCGTTTCCTTTCACACCAGCGCGTGCTCGACCAGCCCCGCTTCGAGCGCCGCATAGAGCGCCGCGCCCAGCAGCGCGGTCCGGTCGTTGAGGATCATCCAAATAATGTTCGCCTGCCCGGCGTGCCCGGCTTAATTTCCGCCCATGAATCGGAGCCAGATTGAAGCCGCCGTGCAACGCAACCAGCCGTTCTCGCTGAGCATGGCGGATGGCAAGGAGTATCACGTTCCGCACCGGGATTACATTTCGCTGCCGCCGCGCGGCGCGTTCGTCGTGGTGTTCGACGACCAGGAACACGTCTTCGTCCTGCCGTTGCTGACCATGACGGGCCTGACGTATCAGGCGAACGGCAAGGGGAAATCCAGCTAGCCCCGCCCATTTCCTTTCACACCAGCGCGTGCTCGACCAGGCCCGCCTCGAGCGCCGCGTAGAGCGCCGCGCCCAGCAGCGCGGTCCGGTCGTTGAGGATCACGCGCACCGGGATCGGCTCCAGCAGCGCCTTCATCCGCCCCTTGTCCATGAACGCCGCCATGAACGCCGCACCCCGCAGCCGCGGCAGTATCTTCGGCGCAATCCCCCCGCCAATGAGCACGCCGCGCGTGGCCTTGAGCTTGAGCGCGAGGTTGCCCGCCTCCGCGCCGTAGATCGCCACGAACAGGTCCAGCGCCTGGCCGCACAGGTCGCATTTCCCCTCGAGCGCCGCCTTGGCAATCGCCGCCGAGGGATCGCCCGCCTGCATCTGCTCCGCCACGGCCGGCGTCTCCGCGCCGCGCCCGGTGTCGCGGAGGAACCCGTAAATGTTGCGCAGGCCCGGCCCGGAGAGCACGCGCTCGTAGCTCACGCGCCCGAACTTGCCGATGAGGAAACGGAGCATCTCGATCTCGAGTTCGTTGCGCGGCGCGAAGTCCACGTGGCCGCCCTCGCTGGCGAAGGGCCGGTAGCGTTTGCCATCGAAATAAAAACCCGCCTCGCCCAGCCCGGTGCCGGCGGAGATGATCGCGGCGTTGCCGATGAGGTCGGCGTGGCCGGCGTTGAGCACCTCGAAATCTTTTTTCTTCAGCGCCGCCGCGCCATAGGCGTTCGCTTCGAGGTCGTTGATGAGCCAGACGACGGGGAGGCTGAGCGCGAGCGAGAGTTGCGCGGCGTCCACGTGCCACGGGAGGTTGGGCGTCTCGACGCGCTGGCTCTTCACCGGCCCGGCGATGCCGAAGCACGCGACCTCGACGGAGAGTTTGTGCGCCGCCTTGAACTTGCGGACGATTTCATCCAGCCCCTTCGCGTCGCGGCTGGAAAAAGTTTCCGTCGCGACGAGGCTGGGCCGCCTGCCCTTGATCTCGAATAAACCGAGCCGCGTGGAGGTCCCGCCGATGTCGCCCGCGAGGATCATGGGGAAAATGACAAATGACGAATGACGAATGACAGGTTCACAGAATTTTCAGGAGTGCGTTCGTTGGCCATTCGTCATTCGTCATTTCTTTTCCACCTTCACGCTCTGCCCCGTGGCGCGTTCCAGCCGCGCGCGGGCGACGGAGTAATCGTGCAGCGCCTGCACGTAGGTGGTGCGCGCGTCGGTGAGCGAGGTCTGCGCGCCGAGCACGTCGAGCTGCGTCGCGGTGCCGGCGTCGGCGCGGGAGTTGGCCAGGCGCAACGCCTCCTCCGCGGTCTTCACCACTTTCTCCTGCGACGCGAGGACTTCCCACGACTCGATGAGCGTCGAGTAGGCCGTGCGCACGTCGAGCTCGATGCGGCGCCCGGCTTCCTCGACGGCGATGGCGGCCTTTTCCTTTTGCGCGCGCGCCTCCTGCACCTTGCCGGCGGTGAGGTTGCCGTCCCAGATGTCCCAGCTCGCCTGCGCGCCGGCGTTCCACCCGTAAAGTGGGTCCGCGAGGTCGCGCACGAAGGTCTTGCTCTGCGCGCCGTAGCCCGCAAAGAGGCCGATGCTCGGCAACTGCTGCGCCTTCGCGCTCACGACGCCTTCCTTGCGCAATTCCTCGGCCTTGCGCAACGCGGCCAGCTCGGTGCGGTTGGCGAGCGCGAGCGGCAACGCCTCGGCGAGCGTCGTGGGATACGGCTCGGCGAGGAACGCGCCGGCCAGTTCGAGCGGCGCGTCCTCGAGCACCGACGGCGGCAAATTGTAGCCCAGCTCGGTGATGAGCCGCTGCTTGGCGATGCGAAAGGCGTTGCGCACGCGGCTGAGCTTGGGACGGGCGTTGCCCAGCTCGGTCTCGGCGCGAAGGACGTTGAACTGCGGCACCGTGCCGGCATCGTAACGCTTCTTCGTGTCGTCGAGTTCCTTTTCCAAAAGTTTCACCGAAGCCTCCTGCACGCCGATCAACGAACGCGCGAGCAATGCGTCGTCATACGCGAGGCGCACCGTGAGCAGCGTGTCCGCGAGCGCGGTCTGGTAGTTGAGCAGCGCGGCGTCGCGCGTGAGCCTCGACGCGCGGAGGTTCGACTGGATGCGCCCGCCCTCGTAGATGGACTGCACGACCTGCACGCCGGTGTTCCAGCTCTGGTCCTGCGGCGAGAACGGGCCGAAGCCCTCGATCAACTTCGTGTCCACCGCCTTGTATTGCGAGGTGGCGCGCAGCTTGGGCATCGCAATCGCGCGCGTCTGCACGGCGATGCCAAACTGCGCGTCAAGTTCCTGACGCGCCTGAAGCAGCGCGGCGCTCTGGGCCTCGGCGGTGTTGAGCGCATCGGCGAGCGTGAGCGGTCGCGTGAGCCAGCCCGGGAGGCCATTGGTCTCCGCGGCGAATCCGCAACCGCCCGCGAGCCAGACCGCGCCGAGCAGCGCGCAAACTTTCAACCTCATCATTTTGCTGAAAGACATTTTGGAAATTGTGCCGCCGCGTTTCGTTTCACCAAACCGGCCGGCCAGCCGGGCAGACTTATCGGCGGCGGCACGCGCATTGTCAAACCGCCGGCTCACACTTTCAACTCCCGCAGCACGTGCGCCATGAGCTTTCGCGCGCGGATGCAGCCGGCGAGCTTGCGGCCGTCCGGTTGCGCGAAGACCGGCAGCGTCTTCAGGCCGTGCTCGCGCAACGTCGCCGCGGCCGTCGCGCAGGAGTCGCCCATGCAGATGGCCACCGGATTTTTCACCATGAACTCCGCCACCGGCGTGTCGCGGCCCGCGCCCTGCGATTGCGCACGGACGAGGTCGGTCATCGTCACGATGCCGTCGAGCGTCGCGCCGTCGTCGGAGACGTAGAAGAAATCGTGGCCGTCCTCGATGAACGCCTGGCTCACCTCGAACATCGACGCCGCGGGCTTGAGCAGCGGTTGCGGAACGGGTTCGACAAGTTCGGCGAGCGGCGTGCGGTCGAGGATGGCCTCGGCGCCGGGAAGGGTCTTGCGCAGGTCGAGCGAGCGGCGGTTGAGGGCGGTGGCGAGCGCCTGCCGCAGCGGCGCGAGCGCCTTCGAGACCTGCGTGAATACGCCCGCGCCCATCACGAGCACCTCGACCGCCGTGCGCGCGTGCGCGGAGGTGTTGCGTGGCTCGTTGTTCAGCAGCGCGTGTTCGCCAAAGAACGAGCCGGGGCCGAGCACAGCGATGACTTCGGCCGGCTGGTCCGTCGCGGCGCGCACGATTTCCACCTCGCCCTGCTCGATGACGTAGAAGTTCGTGCGCGGATCGCCCTGTTTGAAAATGAAATCGCCCGCCGCGTAGTGCGCGTGCGTCACGCGGTCGGTCACGCTCGTGCGCACGTGGCTCAGGTCGCGCGGGAACATCAGCAGCCACGCCCAGTCGAAGCTGATCTGGAACCGGCGCGACCACGTCGGCGTTTTCAAAAGATAAACGCCGCGCCACACGAACCACGCGAGGAAACCGGAGAGCTGCACGCCGAACATCTCCGCCACGGCGCAATGTCCGCCGATGGAGCAAAGCTGCCCGAGCACCTTGAAGCGGAACGGCTCGGTCGGCTGGCGGCGCAGCGCGCGCGCGATGTTCTCCGCGCACTGCCGGCCCTGTCGCTCGGCGAACTGCCCGGTCGGCGGCGAGGGCTGGCCGTCGTGCGCGTTGATGATCTGCGCGCAGTCGCCGATGGCCCAGATGTTCGCGCGGCCCTTCACGCGCATGTCCGGCTCCGTCACGACGCGGGACTTTTCCTTCGGCGTGTCGAGCCGGTCCACGACGGGAGCCGTGGTGCTGCCGACGGTGCAGACGACTGTGCCGGCGTTGATGAACGTCCCGTCCGCGAGGCCGACGCCCTGCGGCGTGGCAATCGCGACGCGCGCGTTGAGCAGCACCTTCACGCCGGCGGCCTCGAGCTTGCGGCGCGCGAACTGCCGGAGCGCCGCGCCGATTTCCGGCAGCAACTCGTCGCGCGAGTGGACGAGCGTCACCGTAATGTCGGCCGCGCGGATGTTGGAAAAAAGTTTCACGGCGCCGCGCACGAGGTCGTTGATCTCGCCCGCGACCTCGACGCCGCTGTAGCCGCCGCCCACGACGGCGAACGACAGCCGCCAGCGCCGCCGCGCCGGGTCGTCGCAGACCTCGGCCTGTTCGAGTTGTTCGAGCACGTGCGTGCGGAGGACCGCCGCGTCGCCGACGGTCTTGAGCGCGAAGGCGTGGTCGGCCATGCCGGGGACGACATTGAGGTTCGCGACATTGCCGCACGCGAGCACGAGATGGTCGAATTGAAGCCGGCGCAGCGAGCCGTCCTCGGCCTCGAACTCAACCTCGTTGCTCTCCGGCACGACGCGGCGCACCTCCTCGGTGCGGCAGAAAACGCCCGGCAGCAATTCGCGCAACGGCACGACGACGTCGGAGTAGTTGAGCGACGCCCCAACGGCATCGGCGAGGAGCGGGCTGAAGACGAGATGATTCTCCTTGTTGAACAGAACGATCTCCGCCTCGGACGGCCGGAGCCGCTTGCGCAGCGTCTTCGCGCATTTCACGCCGGCGAAACCGCCACCGAGGATGATGATGCGCGCCGCAGCCATAAAATTCTCAGCAGGCCATGTGAGCCGGAGCTCGGAGCTGGTGGATCATTTCGTCATCGGCCAGCCCGCCGCGGCCATCGCCTTGTAGCCGCCGGCGAGCGACCAGACATTTTTGAAACCCATTTTCTGCGCCGCGTCGCACGTGAGCGCGGAGCGGAAGCCGCCGCCGCAATACATGATGATCTCCGCGTCCGCATCGGGGACCATTTTCTCCAGGTCGCGTTCGAGGATGCCCTTGCCGAGTTGCTTCGCCTCCGCCGCGTGGCCGGCGGCCCACTCGCTTTCCTCGCGCACGTCGAGCAGGACGACGCGCGGGTTCGCCTTCACCCGGGCGCGAGCCTGTTCGAGCGAGATTTCTTTCACGCGCGACTTGGCGTCGTCCACGATTTTGAGGAAGCCGGGTGAATGTTGCATGGCGCGAGTGTAGTGGGCCGTGAGTCCAAGCTCAAATCTCAAACGCGGGTCGGCCCGGCGCCGAGCGGCGCGGCGCGCGGGACCTGGCCCAGCTTCCACGGCGCGTCCGCGTCGAAGGTCCAGTAGTCGCACGTGAGCTCCTCGTCCGCCGCGAGGTCGCGCAGCGCGACGGTCGTCACGGGTGCCGTCGCATCAACGGGCGCTCCGGTGTTGGGCGCGGGCGAGTGGTTCATGAAACACGCGTGGTCGCCGCTGCGGATCAGGTGGCCGTCCGCCTTGCTCACGAAAGCAAACCAGCGCGTGTGCTCGCGCGCGAGCGGCGGCAGCGCGGCGAATTGCTCCGGGGAAAAATCGCGGTCGAAGCCCGGCTCGAAGCGCCACACGGGGGTGCCGCGTTTCACCGGGCCAATGGTGAAAAGTCCCAGGCCGTGAATCGTGCTGGGTGCGACGCGCGTTTGAATGAGCAACATGGCGGCGGAGTGTCGGACAACGCGAACGGAGCGGCGACATTTTTGTCGCCGTTGTCATCTGATTTTTTAGTTTGAGGAACGAGGGCGACAAAAATTTCGCCCCTCCTTGGGGCTGGCCTCGGGCGATTCGTCGTGATTGAATCCACCGCACCGAACGTCTGACTCCAGAATGAAAACCCATCGCCTTGCTCCATCGCGCCGGCAGTTTTTTGCCGCGCTCCTCCTCGGCGCCCTCGCCGCGCCCGCGCTCCGCGCCGCCGACTCCAAGGAGTGCTTCGTTTATTACGGCACCTACACGCGCGCCAAGAACGCCAAGAGCAAAGGCATTTACGTCAGCCGGCTCGACACCGCGACGGGCAAGCTCTCCGCGCCGGAGTTGGCGGTGGAGGCGGCGAATCCCGGCTTCCTCGCGGTGCATCCCAGCGGCAGGTATGTGTATGCGGTGGGCGAATTGCCGAGTGGCGGCGGGGTGAGCGCGTTCAAGGTGGACCGCGCGTCGGGCAAGCTCACGTTGCTCAACCAGCAGGATTCCGGCGGCGCGGGGCCGACGCATCTGAGCGTGGACGCGAGCGGCAAGGCGCTGGTGGTGGCGAATTACAGCGGGGGGAGTGTCGCGTCCTTTTCCGTCAACAGCGATGGCTCGCTCAAGCCGCACACTTCTTTCATTCAGCACGCCGGTTCCAGTGTGAACCCCGCGCGCCAGAAGGAGCCGCACGCGCATTGCGCGACGATCTCGTCCGACGCCCGCTACGCGCTCGTCGCGGATCTCGGCATGGACAAGGTGATGATCTACCGGCTCAACGCCGCCAGCGCCACGCTCACGGCGAACGAGCCGCCCTTCGCGAAGGTCGCGCCGGGGAACGGGCCGCGGCACTTTGCGTTTCATCCGGAGGGCAAGTTCGCCTACGTCATCAATGAAATGACCTGCACGGTCACGGCCTTCGGGTGGGACTCGAAGAAGGGCGCGCTCACGGAGTTGCACACGGTCTCCACTTTGCCGGCGGGAGTGAACGTGGAGAAGGGCTACAGCACGGCCGAAATTTTCGCGCATCCGAACGGGAAGTTTCTCTACGGCTCGAACCGCGGGCACGACACCATCGCCGTCTATTCCGTCGCGGAGAACGGCAAGCTCACGCTCGTGCAGAACGCGCCCGCCGAGGTGAAGGTGCCGCGCGGCTTCAACCTTGATCCGTCGGGCAAGTGGCTCATCACCGGCGGACAGAACTCGGATGACGTGGCGCTCTTCAAGGTGGACGCGGCGACGGGCAAGCTCGCCTTCACCGGCACGAAGCACGAGGTCGGCTCGCCGGTGTGCGTCATGTTTCTCCCGGTGAAGTGAGTTGAGGCGCGCATGGATCTCGCTTCGCTCGGCTGGTCGGATTTCTTCGCGGCTAATTTTGCCGGGCATCGAGAGCAGGGGCTGCTGCCCGCGCGCGTCGTCACCGAGGACAAACTTCATTACACCGTCGTCGGCGAGACGGGCGACATGATCGCCGTCATCGCCGGAAAAATGTTGCACCACCGTGGCGCGAACGCCGCGTTGCCCAAGGTCGGCGACTGGGTGGCCATCGCGCCGCAGCCGGGCGAGAACAAGGCCGTGATCCACGCCGTGCTGCCGCGTCGCACGCATCTCACGCGCAAGGAGACGGGCCGCGAATCCACCGAGCAGGTGCTCGCGACGAACATGGACACGGCGTTCGTCGTGCAGGCGCTCGATGTGACTTTCAATCTGCGGCGCATGGAACGTTTCCTCGTCATGGTCCACGACGGCGGCGCGCAGCCTGTGGTCGTGTTGAACAAGGCCGACTTGTGCGCGGAAGTGGACGCGCGTGTGGCCGAGGCGCACGCGGCCGCGGGCAACACGCCGGTCATCGTGGTAAGCGCGAAGACGCGCAAAGGCATCGGGCAATTGCGCGAGTTCATCAAGCCGGGCGAGACGGTCGTCTTCATCGGCACGTCGGGCGTTGGCAAGTCTTCGCTGATAAACCGCCTCAATGGCGAGGCGACGCAGCCCACGCTCGAAGTGCGCGCGAGCGACTCGAAGGGCCGCCACTCGACGACGTGGCGCGAGTTGATTCCGCTGCCCGCCGGCGGCCTCGTGATTGACACGCCGGGGATGCGCGAGTTCCACATGGGCTTCGCCGACGAGGGGATTGACGAGGCGTTCCCTGACCTCATGGCTCTCGGCGCGGGCTGCAAATTCCGCGACTGCTCGCATCAAAACGAGCCGGGCTGCGCGGTGAAGGCCGCGGTCGAGAGCGGCACGGTTCCGCGTGCTCGTTATGAGAGCTTCCTGAAACTTCAGCGCGAACTGGCGTTCATCGCCGAGCAGCGCAAGGAGCACACTTACACTGTGAACAAGCGCCGCTCGAAGCTCGGCACGAAGGCGTGGCTGCGGAATGGATGAAGCAGCGCGGATGCGGGTGGGGCGGATTTTTCCCGGCGGCCATCACAACATGTGAATTGGCTTTTCTTCATCCTCAGGCTCGGCGGGCGCTTCAATTTTTTCCTCCGGCATGGGCGCGACCGGAGCCTTGGCTCTTTCCCGCGCCACGATTTTTTTCTGTGGACTGACGTTTGCCGGCGCAGTCAACTTTTCTGCCGCGCCGATTTTTTTCGTGGTCTTCTTCGGTGGGACCGGAGCCGCCACCGGCATTATGGGCGGAACTTCCACGACCGGCACGCTCGCAACGATGACCTCCACGTTTCGCCGGCGGAGCAGTTCCAGGAAATCCGCCGGCGCGCCCGCATCGGTGATGAGCACATCAATCATGTCCAGGTCGCACAGCTTCGAAATGGATTGGCGGCCGAACTTCGAGGAGTCCACGCAGAAGATCACGCGGCGCGCGGCGTGAATCATCGCGCGCTGGATGTCAATGAGCAGGCTGTGCGAGTTGGTGATGCCCTCGGCGTTGATGCCGCCGCAGCTCATGATCGCCGTGTCCGCGCGGACCTTCGTGAATGCCTCGACCGCCAGCGGCCCGACCAGCACGCCAAGCCGCGGGTAAATGACACCGCCGGAGACGACCACCTCCAGCTTATTGGCGGCGGAGAAGAGGTTCGCGACGGGCAGGGAGTTGGTGAAAATCTGCGGCCGCTTGGCCTCCAAGTGCCGCGCGACGTGGTAGCAGGTGGTCCCGGCGTCGAGGATGACGGTTTGGTTCGGTGAAATCAGGTCGGCGCACGCTCGCCCGATGGCTTCTTTCTCGGCCAGTTGGTGCGTGTCGCGGGTGCTGAAGGCGTATTCGTCGGACTTGGGGTTGGCAATCCGGGCGCCGCCGTGGGTGCGGGCCACGATTTCCATGGATTCCAGCGTAGTCACATCCCGCCGGATGGTGGAAACCGACGTGCCCAACAGGGCGGAAAGCTCCTCCAGCGAGGCAAATTCCACCTTTTGAAGGTGTTCCTCGATCCGCTTTTGGCGCTCTTCGGAGGTCATCTGGAGTGAGTTTGGTATATTGTGGAAGTTTGTGCAAGAAAATGTTTGACAAACTTTCAAATACAGTCAAAACTGCGCCCAGTTATGACTGATTTGGCGAACCCGCCGCACCGAGCCGTGGTTGAACACATGGTCCGGCAGGCCGTTTATCAACGGCTCGGCAAGCCTCTCCCCAAGGCTGCCGCCGCTCCCAATCCCTTGGTCGTCAATGTCAGTGCCCGTCACTGCCACCTGACTCCCGAGGCGGTCGAGGCGCTGTTCGGCAAGGGTCACAAGCTCCAAGTCCACAAGTGGCTTTATCAGGAAGGGCAGTTCGCCGCGAAGGAGACCGTCACGCTCGTCGGCCCGCGCAGTCGCGTCATTTCCAATCTCCGCATCCTCGGCCCGTGCCGAAATCTGAACCAAGTTGAGCTGGCCTACACCGACGGCATCGCGCTCGGCTTCGATCTGCCGCTCCGCAGTTCCGGCGACATCAAGGGCACGCTCGGCGGGATGCTCATGGGCCCGGCCGGATTTTTTGAAATGGAGTCGGGCATCATCCGCGCGTTGCGCCATGTTCACATGAGCCCGACGGATGCGGATTACTACGGCGTGAAACCCGGCGACTGGATGAAGCTGAAGATCGGCGGCGACTGCGGCATTTCGCTCGACCGGATGCTGTGTCGCGTGGACAAGAGTTTCAAACTCGAGGTCCACATTGACACCGACGAGGGCAACGCCTGTAACCTCCAGCCCAACACCCCGTGCGATCTAATCAAATGATTTCCCCGAACATTTCCTGAACTCTCAACCATCAACCAAAGAAAAACTATGAGCGAAGCAATCGGCATGATCGAAACCAAAGGCTACACCGGAAACGTCGAAGCCACCGACGCGATGGCGAAGGCCGCGAACGTCACCATCTCCAAGACCATCCCCATCGGCGGCGGTCTCATCACCGTCATCTGCCGCGGCGACGTCGCCAGCGTCAAGGCCGCCGTGGACGCCGGCTCCAAGGCCGCCGGCAAAGTTGGCGAACTCGTCGCCGCCCACGTCCTCGCGCGTCCGCACGACGACCTTGTGAAACTTTTCCTCGGCGACGGCAAAGCCCCCGCCGCGAAGTAATCACCGCCAGAACTCTCAACCACTAACTCTCAACTACACACCAACACTATGGCTCAACAAGCGATTGGAATGATTGAATGCAAGGGCCTTTGCGCGCTCTTCGAAGCCACCGATGCCGCGCTCAAGGCTGCCAACGTCACCTTCACCGGCTGGGAAAAAGTCGGCTCCGGCTACGTGACCGCGTTTTTCCGCGGCGACGTCGCCAGCGTGAAGGCCGCAACCGATGCCGGCGCCGCCGCCGCGTCTCAGGTCGGCCAGATTGTCAGCGTCCAGGTCATCCCGAGGCCGCACGATGGTCTCTCTGGCTTGGGCAAATGGCTGCAATAGCGACTGCTAAAATCCGAATTCCGAATGACGAATTCCGAAACAAATCCGAAATCCGAACGCCCGAAAAACTTTCGGTGCATTGGCGCTCATTTCGGACTTCGGGTTTCGGGCTTCCTTCGGATTTCGGATTTCGGATTTCGGATTTCCTTCGCATGAAGGTTCTCATCGCCAACATCGGCTCCACTTCGCTCAAGTGGCGTTTGTTCGACTGCGCGAACAACGCCGAGACGCTGCTCCACAAGGGCGGCTTCGAGCGCGTGACCGATTACCCCAAGGCGGTTGAGGATTGCCTCGCGCAACTCCGCGACGCGGGCCACATCCAGTCCGGGCGCGACCTCGCGGCGGTCGGTTTCAAAACCGTCATCGCGAAGGACGTGACCGGCTGCGTGCGGCTCGACGAAAAAGTTCTCGCCGCGATGGAGGCCTACAACGGCCTTGCGCCCGCGCACAACCCGCCCTACATCACCGGCATCCGCCTCTTCGGCAAGCGCCTGCCCCGCGTGCCGCTCATCGGGCTGTTCGAGACGGCGTTCTACCAGTTCGCACCGCCCGCGATGATGCGCTACGCCGTGCCGGAAACGTGGCACGACCTCGGCATCCGCCGCTGGGGCTTTCACGGCGCGAGCCACAAATTCATTGCCGAACGCAGCGCGGAAATGCTCGGACGCAAAGACGTGGCCCGTCGCGCTGCGAACCTCTACGTGGACGGTGGCAAGTCGCCCGTGGAAAATCCGCCGCTGCGCGTCATCTCCTGTCACCTTGGCGGCAGTTCGAGCATCACGGGAATTTTGAACGGCGTCGCCATTGGCAACAGCCTCGGCATGAGCCCGCAGTCCGGCCTGCCGCACAACAACCGCGTCGGCGACCTCGACTCCGAGGCGCTGCCTTACGCCGTGAAGACGCTCGGCATTTCCATCGAGGAAGCGCAACGCCAACTCACGAAGGAAGGTGGCCTCAAAGGACTCAGCGGCGGACTCTCGAACGACGTGCGCGACATCCAGGACGCCGCCACGAAAGGTAATGCGAAGGCCAAGCTCGCGCTCGACGTGTTCGTCTGCGAAGCGCGTCGTTGGATTGGCGGTTACTTTTTCCAGATGAACGGTGCTGACGCCATCGTGTTCACCGCCGGCATTGGCGAGAACCGCACCGAACTCCGTGAAGCCATTTGCGCGAACCTCGACCAGTTCAGCATCGCCCTCGACCCGGCGAAAAATAATTCCGTGCGCGCCACCGAAGGTGTCATCAGCGCGGACAACTCGCGCGTGAAAGTGCTCGTGATTCCGACGAACGAAGAACTCGTCGTCGCCCGCGAGTCCAAGCGCCTCCTCGAAAGCCGAAACTGATTACTGACCACCGATTACTGATTACTCCGTCACTCAACCAACAACAAAAAGTAAAACTATGGCACAAGAAGCAATTGGACTGATTGAAACCCGCGGACTCGTCGCGCTCGTCGAAGCGACCGACGCGATGCTCAAGGCCGCGAACGTCGAACTCGCCGGACCGATGACCCAGGTCGGCAACGCGCTCGTCACCGCCGTCATCGTCGGCGACGTCGCCGCCGTGAAGGCCGCCACCGACGCCGGCGCCCAGGCCGTCAAGGCCATCAAGGGCGAACTCGTCAGCGTCCACGTCATCGCGCGTCCGCACAGCGACGTCGAGACCGTGCTGCCGAAGAAACGCTAACTCGTAACGAGTGATGCGTAATGCGTAATGGCGGCACGCGCCCCTTACGAATTACCGCTCACTCCTCAACACCATGTTCCTCGCGAAAGTCGAAGGCGCGGTGGTCTCCACCAAGAAGGACGCCGCCATGAACGGCCGCAAGCTGCTCCTGTTGCGCCCGCAGTTGGTGGATGACAAAGACCCGACCAAATTCCGCGCGGGCCAGAACACCATCGTCGCCGTGGACAGCGTCGGCGCGGGCATCGGAGAACTGGTGCTCTTCTGCCAGGGCAGCAGCGCCCGTCTCGCCGGCGGACTCCGCGAGGCGCCGGTGGACGCCGTCATCATCGGCATCGTGGATGTCGTGGATGTGCTGGGGAAACAAATCTACAGCGCGAAGAATTAGCCACCGATGAAACACAGATTGAACACGGATAAACTCAGGCCGATTCCGTGTTTCATCCGTGTTCAATCCGTGGCTTGAAAAAAATCATGAGTGCCGTGAATGAAACTTTGATTCGTGATGTTGTCGCCGATGTGCTGGCCCGCCTCGGTGGCGTGTCTGCGCCGCCGGCGAAATCCGCTCCTGCATCCGCGCCAGCGCCTGCCAAAGCAGATTGTGGCTGCAACGGAAAAACTTCCGCCGCCAGCCCCGCGCGCCGCGGCAACCTCGGTGTGTTCGAGGACGCCAACGAAGCCTGCGCCGCTGCGCACGAGTCCTTCCTCCAGCTTCAGAAGGGCGGCATCGCCGCGCGCGTGAAGATTGTCGAGATCGTCAAGTCCATGGCCGAGGCGAACGCCGAGACGTGGGGCAAACTCGAACTCGACGAGACCAAGATCGGCCGGCTCGACCACAAGATCGCCAAGCTCGAGATCATCAAGCTCGTCCCCGGCGTCGAGTGGATCCGCCCCGACGGCCGCAGCGGCGACCACGGCATCACACTTGAGGAATACACTCCGTTCGGTGTCGTCGGCGCGGTCACGCCGAGCACGCACTCCATTCCCACGCTCTCCGGCAACATCGTGAACATCTGCGCCGCGGGCAACGCGGTCGTGTTCAACCCACACCCGAGCGCGGCCAAGTGCGCCGCCATCGCCGTGCGCGCCTACAACGAGGCGATCTTCCGCGAGACCGGCATCGAGAACATCGCGACGATCATTTCCAAGCCCACGATGGAAAGCTTCGCTGCGATGTGCAAACACGAGGCCGTGCGTTTGCTGCTCGTCACCGGCGGCCCCGGCGTGGTGAAGGCCGCGATGCAAACCGGCAAGCGCGCCATCTGCGCCGGCCCCGGCAACCCGCCCGTGTTCGTGGATGACACCGCGTGCATGACGCGCGCCGCGAAAGCGATCATCCAAGGCGCGAGCTTCGACAACAATCTGCTCTGCATCGGCGAGAAGGAAGTCTTCGCGCTCGACAAGATCGCGGACAAACTCATGTCGCAGATGGAGCAGAACGGCGCGGTGCGACTCAGCAACGCCCAGCTCGACGCGCTGACCAAGGCCGCGTTCACCATCACGCCCGGCCAGGGCGGCGGCTGCGGCCACGCGGCGGTGAACCGGGATTTCATCGGCAAAGATCCCGCCGTGCTCGCGAAGGCCGCGGGCGTGAATCTTCCCGCCGGCACGCAACTTCTCTTCGCCGAGACCGCTGCGGATCATCCGTTCGTGGTCGAGGAGCAGATGATGCCCTTCCTGCCGATCACGCGCGTGAAGAGTTTGGAAGAAGGCGTCGCCCGCTCGCTCGAAGCCGAGCACGGCTACAAGCACACGAGCATCATCCACTCGCACGACGTCGAGGCGATGACCGCGATGGGCCGCGCGCTCGACACGACGCTCTTCATCAAGAACGGCCCCTGCATGGCCGGCCTCGGCCTCGGCGGCGAAGGTTACCTGAGCTACAGCATCGCCACGCCGACCGGCGAGGGCGTCACCAACCCGAAGACCTTCACGCGCGTCCGTCGCTGCGTGATGGTGGACAACCTGCGCATTTACTAAATCCGAAAACCGAAATCCGAATGACGAAAGAAATCCAAATGACGAATGACGAATGGCGCGCCTCGCGTGCCGGTTCGCTTTCGTCATTTGGGCTTGGTCATTCCCTCGTCATTCGTCATTCGTCATTCGTCATTTCACGGAAGGAGGCTCCATGCTCCTAGCTCGTGTGGAGGGAAACGTGGTCGCCACCCGGAAGCATCCGAGCTTCGAGGGCTGGCGGTTCGTCATCTGCCAGCCGATCAACAACGCTGGCGAACCCGAGGGCTCGCCACAGATCGCCATTGATCCGCACGGCGCTGGCATGCACCAGCGCGTGATCATTTCCTCCGACGGCGCGGCGGCGCGCAAAATTGTCGGCGTGGAGAAAAGTCCCGCGCGCTGGCTCATCGCCGGCATCGTGGACGAAATCGAACCCGGGGTGCCGGTATGAGACTCGGCTCCGTCATCGGCCGCGTGACTTTGAACAAGGTCGTGCCCGAACTCGTGGGCGCGCGCTGGCTCATCGTCTCGCCGTTCACGCGCGAACATTTCCAGCGCGGCACCGAGACGCCCGCGGGCCTCAGCAACGATCCGAGCCTCGTCGTTTACGACAACCTCGGCGGCGGCGTGGGCCAGACGATTGGATTCGTCGAGGGCCGCGAGGCCGCGCAGCCGTTTGAAGTTTACCCGCCCATTGACGCGATCAACGCCGCACTGGTGGACGACATTTTTTACAACCCATTTAATTCATGAGCACTGTTCTAACCGCCAAAGACATCGAAACCATCATCGCCAAGGGTGGCGATCCGAAGAGCCTCCCCGCCGACGCCATTCTCACGCCTTCCGCCAAGGACGCGTTGCGCGACTACGCGAACGCGCGGCGCAGTCCCGCCAGCGCGGGCGCGTCGTCCGCACCCGCCAAGCAGCTCAACTCGAAGTCGTCGAAGGCCGAACTCGAAGCGCTCTTCAACTCGCCCTATTGCCACGGACTCAAGGAGCAGCTCTGCGACATCGGCCGCCGCCTCTGGGGCCGCGCTTACGTGGACGGCAACGGCGGCAACATCGCCATCCGCGTCGGCGAGGACATCGCGCTCTGCACGCCCACGCTCGTGAGCAAGGGCTTCATGAAGCCGGAGGACATGTGCCTCGTGGACTTCGAGGGCAACCAACTGCTCGGCACGAAAAAACGCACGAGCGAAATCCTCATGCACCTGCAAATCATGAAGCGCCAGCCCAAGGCCGTCGCCACGTGCCATTGCCATCCGCCTTACAGCACGGGCTTCGCGGTCGCGGGCCTTGTGCCGCCGACGTGCATGATTCCCGAATACGAAGTCTTCGCGTCCGTCGCCATCGCGCCGTATCGCACGCCCGGCACGCCGGAGATGGGCAAGCTCGTGGCCGACCTCTCGGACAAGCACAACACGATTCTGATGGCCAACCACGGCGTCGTCTCGTGGAGCCACAACAGCGTCGAGGATGCGTATTTCAAAATGGAAATCCTCGAAGCCTACTGCCGAACCGTGCTCGTGACCGCGCAGCTCGGTGTGCCCGCCAAGACGATGACCGCGCCACAGCTTAAGGACCTGCTGAAAATTAAGCAGAGTCTGGGCATCCCCGACCCGCGCCACGGCCTCAAGGAATGCGAACTCTGCGACAACGACGAGTGGCGTCCCGGCGTGGCCTGCGCCGCGCCCGTGCCGCAGGACGCCACGGTCGGCCTCGATTCCGACGCGGAGAAAACCGTGCAGGCCATCACGGATCAGATTCTGGCGAAAATGAAATGAGACACGGATTGCACGGATTCTCACCGATTGAATCCGTCCCCATCCGTGCTAATCCGTGAAATCCGTGTCGCAATGAAATCCCTCGACGCCAAACTCGCGGAGGTCAAAGCCAATCCGAAGTCGCGCGCGTTCATCATCGCCGACGCGAAGGATGCGGACATGGCGTTCGGCGCGCGCTCACCGGGGCCGCGGAATTATCTCGCGAGGCGCGGTTCGCGGCCCGCGAAGTTTTCCCCCGAGGTCTGGTCGCGTGACGAGTTCGGCTACCGCAACCTGCCCGAGTTTCTAGACATCATTCGCGAGGTGACGCATCAGGGGCTCGTGGACATCATGCTGATGTCCGCCTACGTGAACGAGCAACTCGCCATCAAGGAAGGGCTCTTCAAGAACTCGCACGTCACACCCGCCGCGCGCGCGAACGACACGACCGATGTGTGGGCCGTGCGCCACGGCTGCTACACACGCGAGCCGAGCCAGCCGTTCCGCAGCGCGAGCATTGATCACATCCAGTGCGGCGAGATCGAGTGCGAGCGCGACGGCAGCGGAGAATTTCCCGGCGCGAACCTCGGCCTCTACTCGATCACGTTCGTCAACGAGCTGGAGCAGGACCGCGAGGCGTTGCTCTGGTATAAGGAATTTCGCGAGGAGGCGGAGAGGAAAGGCTTCCGGCATTTTCTCGAAGTCTTCGATCCGAACGTCAGCAGCGGCATCGCGCCGGAGAAGCTCGGCGAGTTCATCAACGACAACATCCTCCGCACACTCGCCGGCGTGCCAGAAAGCGGTCGGCCCATTTTTCTGAAGATCGTCTATCACGGTCCGAAGGCGATGGAAGAGCTGGCGCAATACGATCCGAACCTCGTCGTCGGCATCCTCGGCGGCAGTGCGGGCACGACTTACGACGCCTTCAAGCTCATCCACGACGCGCAGAAATACGGCGCGCGCGTGGCGCTCTACGGCCGCAAGATCAACAACGCCGAGCACCAGCTCGCGTTCATCGAGATGTTGCGGCTCATCACCGACGGCAAGGTGTCGCCCGAGGAAGCCGTGCGCGCCTACCACGGCGTGCTGCAAGGCAAAGGCATCAAGCCGCACCGTGCGCTGGAAAAAGATTTGGAACTCACCGACCAGGCGATGAGCTACGACGGCAGCGCGACGAAACGCTCGACGGTGGAGGTGCGGAACAATCCGCTGGCGGGCGGGGAAAGCGGAAAACGGAAAACGGAAAACGGAAATGATCAGAGCCTCCTCACGTCGGCTCATACGAAGGATTGGCCGAAGCGCGCCAACGGTTCGCCGGACTTTGACAAGATGACCGCGGAGCAACGCGTCGCTTATCACGACTGGCGGTTGAAGCGGACGTTTGGCTGAGCGGAAGGAGCGCGGCGGTTCGCTTCCCAACCGCGCAACCGCGCAACCGCGCAACCGCGCAACCGCGCAACCGCGCAACCGCGCAACCGCGCAACCGCGCAACCGCGCAACCGCGCAACCGCGCAACCGCGCAACCGCGCAATAGTGCAGGTGCCGAATCTTCCGTCCGTCCGCTGATTCTTTTTCCCACGGGGGTGTTCGCCGCCGTTCCGGGTGGCGTCTTTGTTCCTCCGATCCGCGTCACCGCCGGCCCAACCCACGCCGCCGCCGCGCCAGGGGACGCTCGCGCCACGGCAAGGGGCGGACTTTTTACGCCGAGGGGTGAACTTTTCGCCGCAAGGGGCGGACTTTTTGCGCCGAGGGGCGTTCCCGGCGGCCCGGGGGGCGCGCCACTCGTCGCGCCGCGGACCATACTTGCGCCGGCACGGACGCCCCTTTTCGCTCCGGGAAGCCGCGACGGCGTTTCACGGACACCCCTTTTGCCGGAAAGACCGCCCCTCGCCGCGCCAGTGACGCCCCCTTTCCCGCCGGGAGCGCCCCTCGGAGCAAAAAGTGCGTCACCTGCCGCAGGAGCGGCGTCACCCGCCGCAGTTGGAGGCTCCGGAAACGCGGAAAATGGCCGGTTTTTGCCGCAAAACGCGTCCCCCACCTCCCAAGCGCATGAAAATCATCCGATTCGACGCCGGGTTTTTTCTCGACGACCCCAACAACCGCTGGTGCGATCCCGCTTATCAACTGGAGCCGGGCGATCCCGGCTATGTGCCGCCTGTTTCCCCGCCCGTTAAACCCCCAACCAAACACCAGCGCATGAAAAGAAACGCCTATTACCCCATCCGCGTGGGCGACCAGCTCGTCTGGCTCGCCAACTTGATCAGCAAACTGCCCGGCAACGCCGCCGCGCTCGCCCTCACTGCCGCGCAGGTTGCCGCCGCGCAGGCCGACGCCCGCTGGCTCATCTACGTGCTCCAGTTCTGGCTCCCGGCCGTGCGCACCTGGTCCGTGGCCTGCACCGACGCCGCGCGGGACGCCCAGACCGGCGACGGCACGGCGCTGATGGTGCTGCCGCTCTTCGTCGCGCCCCCGCTGCCCGTCGGCACGGTGCCCGTGAACACTGGCGCGCTCAACCGCATCTTCGCCCTCATCCAGACGGTGAAGGACAGCGGCAAGCTGACCGAAGCCATCGCCACCGATCTCGGCGCCATCGGCAGCATGCACGCGGGGCCGGACCTGACCACCGTGCAACCCGACTTCAAGGCGAAGCTGACCGCCGCCGGCGTGGAACTCGGCTGGGGCTGGAGCGGCAACGGCGCGTTCCTCGACATGATTGAACTGCGCGTGGATCGCGGCGCTGGCGGCGGCGAAGTGCCGCTGGCCTACGACACCACGCCCGGCTACACCGACACGCACCCGCTCCCCGCCACACCCGCGAAGTGGACCTACCGCGGCATCTACCGCGTCGGAGATCAGCAAGTCGGCCTGTGGAGCAACCCGGTGAGCGTGATGGTGGGAGGATGACGGTTTTCCGGCGTTACCTGAGCGAAAAGTCATTACTCTCTTAAAGGACGCACTAAACAGTGAACACGGAAACAGCGAACCTCCGGTCGCCCTTTGCGATTGCAATTCTTGCTTGTGTTTCCGTTGTCTTGGGAAGCGGTTGCACTTCGGTGAAAATGCAAGATTTCAATCCTGGAACAACACATTCCATAGGAGCTAAGACAATTGAAAAGGACGGATTGAAAATTACGGTCGATCCATTCTTTGATCCAGAGCGTTCGGAAACCTATTTCAAACTGAACACACTCAAAGAAGGAATCGCGGTGCTTCACGTTCAGTTGGAAAACCAGACGACTGCAACCACTTTTTTGATTCATAAGGAGAATTTCCGTTTGTTGATCGGATCGGATGCGGAAAAAAGAGCCAATGAAGAAAAACGCGACCAATCCAGCCCTACTGGTCAAGCCGTCGGCGTCACGGGCGCTGCGTTGGTCTTCGGATGAGGTTCATTGGTTGCTTTGCCCTTAGCATTTGTTGGTGCAAATATGATGGTTAACGCATCTCTGGTTAAAAAAAACTTCATTGATAAGGAGCTTCCAAACCTCACGCTAAGCGCCGGTCAATCGATTCAAGGCTTTACTTATTATCAGATGCCAAAGCAGCAAGTTAAATCAGGCGCGATGTTATTCCGAATTAGCGCTCCAACAACAACCGGGGAAACATCTGTCGAACTAGAAATCGGGTTGAATTATGAGATCAAATAAAAGAAGTTTGTTTCAGCTATCGCTCAGTGTTTTTCTTTTTACGCTGATAGTCATTTGCTCGACCGGATGCACGGAAGTGCATACAATGCCGGTCAAAGCAATGGTCTTTGCTCAGGGAGCAGGTGAACATAAAATTCCTCTTAATGTCATTTTGTTGCTCGATAAAAAATGGTTGAATTACACTTATTCCTATCAATGGGGAGCGGGTCGTCATGAGTATCCCCTTGGGAAGGTGCTTGAGAATTATGCTAAAAGCGTTACTCAACAGACGTTTCAAAGTGTCACTAGGGAGGTCGATGCGACTGCAACGGACGGGAAGGCGGTCGTGACGCTGGAACCGCGCATAGCCAAAGCGGACGAAGTGTTCGCTGGGTTGTCTGCTTGGGCCAAACGAAAGGTTGTTTTTCAAGTGGAATGGACTATGCGGGACGCGAACAGCAAAAAGATTGTTTGGCTTGCCACGATTGACGGACAAGCTGAATACCCAATCGGCACTCTTCTCTCAATGAATTCGAATGAGCGGAAGTTGTATCAGATGCTTTTTGACGATCTATCATTAAAGACCGTGAAAGCATTCAAAGACGCGCCAGAAATTAGGAGTTTGATTAAATAATAATAGGCAATTCCATGAGCGCATCGAAAAGCCCGACAGTTTCAATTCTTGAAGCGGCGAAACAAGGCGATTTGGCAAAGATAAAGGCGTTACTCACGGATGATCCTGAACTTGTTTTCAGAAGGGACTGGGCCTCCGATGGTTGGACTCCATTGCACGGGGCGGCATCCGAAGGCCACGAGGATGTAGTTGAGTTTCTGCTTGCCAAGAAAGCTGATGTTTTTTGTGAGGATTCAGCAGGCTTGACTCCATTGCACCGTGCCGTATCGGGGGGCCACAAGGAAGTAGCGGAGTTTCTGCTTGCTAACGGGGCCGATGTAAATGCTCGGGTTAACTGTGGCAGGACGCCTCTTCACTTGGCTGTGATGCAAAATCATGAAGATGTAGTCAAGTTGCTGCTAGACAACGAAGCAGAGGTCGAAGCCACAGATGATTTTGGTCAAACCCCTTTGCAGTGGGCGGAAAGAGAGGGCTTTTCACGCATCGAGGAACTGTTGCGCGACCAAATCGCCGCACGCCCAGCTTCCATAGCCAGCCAGGCTTCAGTTGCAGCCGAAACAACATTAATCGGGACTCAACACGCCGCCAAAGAATGTCCTCCTTTTCAAAAAAGAGCGTATGAAGAAAAACTGAGCCGTGAATATGGTCTCGTGCTGACGAACGACGGGTTACTTTACAAGGGCGGTGGGGTTAGACAACCAGAACACTTGCCTCCCAATGAACCAGATATTTGGGTTCATTTCATGTTGGTCCAGATTTATGGGATTCAAGCAAAAGCCGGAATTGATGTCAGCGGAGTGTGCATCGTTGAAGGCGATCAGCCGTTGATCATTTTAACTACAAGCAAAGGTCCATTTTGCTATTGCACTTCACTTCAGGGCGATAAACTCGGAAAATTCTCAGTCGCGTTTTGTGAGAAGTGGGGAGCGACAGTCAACGCTGAGAATCCAGGTTTCATGGGATGTTGGCTCTTGGAAAAAGCCATCCGGCCGGGCCGCGAGTAACGGCTCCCGAAAGAAAGGGGTCAATCCAGCGAAGTTGTCAGGAATTGAGAGCCGGTCGTGGCAAGCGTAGTCCCCGCTCATGCTCGTTGCCCATCGAGCTGCTACGCCTTCGCGTGCTCGACCGTCACGCGCACCTCGGGTAACTGCTTCGGTTCCCCATATCTCACAACGGTCGCACAATGGATTGGGGGCGGAGGTAATCGAGGAATGTCTCGGGACTGTTCACGCCGCCGCCCATCCCGCTGAGGTTGCAGCCGCCGCAGGGAATGCCGGCTTGAACAAGCCCCATCCGCCGGCTACTCTCCCCCCATGAGCACGTTTGCGGAAATCGAAGCCGCGATTGAACAACTCTCCGCCGGGGAACTGCGGCGGCTGCGGGAACGGCTGCTTGCGCGTCCCGATCCCGCCGCTGCCACCACGCCAAAGACCGGCGCCGAACTCGCCGCCCTCTGGCCGAAATTGTTCCATCTCACCGCCACGGAAGCTGACACGCTGGCCGCCGACATGGATCTCGCGCGCCGCCGTCAATCACCGCCGCGCTCACTGGCATGGGAGTGATCCTCGAAAGTTCGCTGCTCATCGCCACCGAGCGCGGGCGTTTCAATCTGGTCGCCTTTCTGGCGGCGCGGCCCGCCGAACCCTTCTTCATCACCGCGGTCACCGCGTCGGAGTTGCTGCACGGCTGCGAGCGGGCCACTGACACCGCCATCCGTGAACGCCGGTCGCGGTTTGTGGAAGGCGTCCTGCAGGCTTACGCCGTGCTTCCGTTCGCCCTGGCTGAGGCAAGGGAACACGCCCGGCTCTGGGCGGATTTGGAAAAGAAGGGAACGCTGATTGGAGAACGCGACCTGTTGATAGCGTCTATCGCCAAGGCCACCGGTCACTCGGTGGCAACGCTCAATCGAAGCGAGTTCGAGCGCGTGCCAGGGCTGGTGTTGGAGGAGGTTGGCTAGTTTATTCTGGCAGACGGTCGGAATCGCTGATCCCGCGCCTTGGGGTCAGTTCGCGCCCCGACCGTCACGCGCACCTCGGTGCCGTTGCGGCGAGTTCCCGGCGACCGCTTCGGTTCCCAAAACTCACAACGGTCGCACGATGGATTGCGGACGGAGGTAATCGAGGAACGTCTCCGGGCTGTTCACGCCGCCGCCCATGCCGCTGAGATTGCAGCCGCCGTAGGGGATGCCGTGCGCGAAGAGGTTGTGCGCGTTGATCCAACTGTTCCCCGCCACCATCGCCTCGGCCACGCGGTTGGCGCGGTCGAGATTCTGGCTCCACACGCTGTTCGCCAATCCGTAGGTCGAGCGGTTCACCAACTCGACGGCTTCGTCCTCGCTCTTGAACTTCATCAGGTAGGCGGTCGGGCCGAAAATTTCCTCGCGGCAGCAGACGTTGTCCGGCGAGCCGCCGAGCAGCGCAGGCTTCACGTAATATCCGGCCTGATGCCCGCTCACGTTCGCCGCGCCGCCGCGCAGCACGACCTTCGCGCCCTCCTTCTCGCCGCGGTCGAGGTAGCCGAGCACGCGCTGGCGCTGCTTCTCGCTCACCACCGGGCCCATCTGCGTGGCGGCGTCCATCTCGTGGCCGATGGCGACGCTCGTGAGCGCCTTGCACGCGCGGTCCACGAGTTCGTCGTAAATTTTCTCGTGCACGAGCCAGCGCGTCGCGGTGCAGCAGACCTGACCGCTGTTGAACGTGATTGCGCCCGCGAGCGCCTGCGCCGTCGCGGCCACGTCCACGTCGTCGAACACCACGGCCGCGCCTTTGCCGCCGAGTTCGAGTTTTACCGGCACGAGATTTTTTCCGCACGCCTCGCCGACGAGCCGGCCGACCTCGGGCGAGCCGGTGAACGACATGCGCTTGATGCCCGTGTGCCGCGAGAGCGCCGCGCCCGCCGTCTCGCCAAGGCCGGTGATGACGTTGACGACGCCACGCGGGATGCCGACTTCCTCGACGAGCTTCGCGAAGTAAAGCGTGCTCAGCGGCGTGTCCTCGGCGGGCTTGATGACGACGGTGTTGCCCGCCGCGAGCGCGGGCGAAATGCCCCAGCCGACGAGCAGCAGCGGAAAGTTCCACGGAAAAATAAATCCGCACACGCCATACGGCACGCGGATGGAGCGCGCATCGAAACCCTTCACGGCAATCGGCTCGCGGCGTCTCATGTTCACGTTGAGGTCGGCGAAGTAGCGGAGCGAAGCGGCGACGTTGGCGATGTCGCCGCGCGCCTGGCCGACCGGCTTGCCGACATCGAGCGACTCGATCTGCGCGAGAATTTCGGCGCGCTTCTCGATGAGATCGGCGAGGCGGTGGAGATAAACGGCGCGGTCGTTGTTGGGCAGCGTGGCCCAGCCGGATTTGCGGAACGCCTGATGTGCGGCGTTCACGGCAGCGTCCACATCGCGCGCATCGCCGGCGGCAAACTTGGCGATGACCTTGCCATCGCCGGGATCGCGCGTCTCCAGCGAGCCGCCGCTCGCCGCGGCGACCCACTCGCCGCCGATGAATTGCTTGATGGGGGAGGAATTGAGGAAGGCGGAAACTTCAGGAAGCAAGGTGCTCATGGGATGACTCGTCAGGGGTTTGTGTTTTGAATCTGGGCAAAACGTATCAGCGCAACCTCGAAAGTCAGCTTCATTTCCGCCACGCATTTGACATCGCTGCCAACCCATGCGATTGGGTCACTCGTCTGAAATAGCAGCCGAAGCCGGACCGCCTTCCTGCGGACCGGCGCGGGGGAACCAAATTCCGGAATCAGTTTCCGGACGGGGCGCACGGCGGTGGGCAACCATCGCCAAGGTCACTTCCAGGACCAAGCCCGTCAGCTAACCTCGCAGGCAAGTGGAAGGGCGATCCTCTGGATTTCGCGTGTGCGAGATCATCACGGTCACCCCATTGAAACACGTCGCGTAAGCGCACGGCGAGAACCCGTGCGCGCGCGCGACCCAATCGGAGAATGGGTATGAAAACGAACCTGGTCATGTTGGCAATCGGTGGATTCGGTCTGCACGTCGCGTGGTATTGGTGGCTCGCGGGCTTCATTGCGTTCGTGCTGCTCTCCAGCCTCGTGCTCATCCGCGAACGACAGGTGGGCATCGTGGTGAAACGTTTCGCCAGCCGCTCGCTCCAACCCGGACGCTTGATCGCGCTCGCGGGCGAGGCGGGTTTGCAGGCGGACACGCTCGCGCCCGGCCTGCACTTCGGCTACTGGCCGTGGCAGTTCCGCGTCATCAAGGTGCCCTTCACCGTCGTGTCGCAGGGCGAGATCGCCCTCGTCATGGCGGCGGACGGCGCGGCGATGCCGTCGGAACACATCCTCGGCAAACGCATCGAGTGCGACGACTTCCAGGACGCGCGCAAGTTCCTCGCGGGCGGCGGCGAGAAGGGACGCCAACTCGGCATCCTCACCGCCGGCACGTATCGCATCAACACGGCGCAATTCACCGTCATCACCTCGCTGACCGCGCATGAACACGGCATGATGCCGGAGCAACTGCTTCTGCATCGCGTCGAGTCGGACATGGTCGGCGTCGTCACCACGCTCGACGGTCAGCCGATTGCGGCGGGCGAAA
This sequence comes from Verrucomicrobiota bacterium, assembly GCA_016199935.1. GTDB lineage: Bacteria > Verrucomicrobiota > Verrucomicrobiia > Limisphaerales > JACQFS01 > JACQFS01. The sequence continues at coordinate 12,738 of JACQFS010000070.1, read as the reverse complement.
TCGCCGGGCAAACCATCGCGGGCCACGACAGTTTTCAAAACGCGCAGGCGTTTCTCGACGACGGCGGCAGTCGTGGATTGCAGGAGCAAATCCTGTTGTCCGGCGCGTGGAACCTGAATCCGTGGTTCGTGCAGGTCGAGCAGGTGCCGATGGTGCAGATTCCCATCGGCTACGTCGGCGTCGTCATTTCGTTCGTCGGCAAGGCGCACGAAGACGTCAGCGGCGTGGACTTCAAACACGGCGACCTGGTGAACGCCGGCCACAAAGGCGTGTGGGTCACGCCGCTGTATCCCGGCAAACATCCGCTCAACACGCGCGTGATGAAAGTCGAGCTCGTGCCCACGACCAACATCGTGCTCAACTGGGCGAACCGCACCGAGGCGCATAATTACGACTCGAAATTGCAGTCCATCACCGTGCGCTCGAAGGACGGATTCGCGTTCAACCTCGACGTGTCGCAGATCATCCACGTCGGCGCGCTCGATGCGCCGAAGGTGATTTCACGCGTCGGCTCGATGCAAAATCTGGTGGATCACGTTTTGCAACCGACGGTCGGAAATTATTTCCGCAACTCCGCGCAGGACTTCACGGTGCTCGATTTTCTCGGCGCACGCAGTCAGCGACAGGTGGAAGCGGCGGAACACATCCGCGCCGCCATCGGCGCGTATGACGTGCAGGCCATCGACACGCTCATCGGCGACATCAATCCGCCCGCCGAATTGATGACCACGCAGACCGACCGCAAGATCGCGGAAGAACAGCGCAAGACGTTCGAGACGCAGGAGGCCGCGCAGAAACAGCGGCAGCAACTCGTGCGGCAAACGTCGCTCGCCGACATCCAGCAGCAAGTCGTCGGCGCGGAACAGGGCGTGAACATTGCCGAGTTGAAAGCGAACGCCAGCGTCAAACACGCGACGGGCGAAGCCGAGGCGATTCGTCTCCGCGCGCTCGGCGAGGCCGAAGCCATCCGCGCCACGGGCGATGCGAAAGCGCAGGCCTATCGCGCCGGCGTCGAGTCCATCGGCGTGCAGGGTTACACGGTCATGCAACTCATGCAGATCGTCGGCGACCGCAACGTGCGCATCGTGCCGGACGTTTCCGTGACCGGCCAACCCGGCGGCAATGGAATCGTGGACGGTCTCCTCGGCGTGATGCTGAAGGAGCAGACCAAGAAGGCGGCGTGACGGAAGTCCGGGAGCGGCGGCGTTCGCGCCGCCGCTCCTCACACATGGAAAGGAACCAAATGAAAATGAACCTGCGCCAATGTCCGGAGTGCGAAGGCGAACGCCTTTACGCGACCGAAACCCAAACGTGGAACCACACCGCCGTCCTCTGGCCGCGGCTCGGTGGCTTCTGGGGCACGACCCCGCTGCTCGTCGTGGTCTGCTCCGACTGCGGGCTCACGCGTTTCTACGTCGGCGGCGAAGGGCGGGAAAAAATGAAGAGGTCGGCCAAGTGGCGGCCGGTTTGAGCGCGCCGACCCGCGGCGCGCGCCGTTCACTCCGGCGGCTCGAGGGCGGCCGGCGCGGAGCCGCCCGGATACTTGCGCAGATATTTCAACGCCACGTTGAAGTCCTTCGGCAGCGGCGCGGTGATCGTGACGGGTTCGCCGGTGACGGGATGCGCGACGGTCAACTGGTGCGCGTGCAGCGCGAGCCGCGGGATCAGCGGACGTTCCTCGCGGCCTTCCTTGAGCCGGTAGTTACCGCGTTTGAGGGTCGAAAGAAACAGATGCGCGCCGCGATACGCGGCGTCGCCGACAATCGGCAGACCCACGTGACGCAGGTGAACGCGAAGCTGGTGCGTGCGGCCCGTGGCCGGGCGGCAGTGCAGCAGCGCGAAGCCCCCGAACCGCTCGACGACTTCAAACTCCGTCCGCGCCGGCTTGCCGTCCTGCTGGTTCACGCGCATCCGGCCGGGCGTGCGCTGGTCCGGCCCGATGGCCGCGTCCACGGTGAACCGGTCCTCGGCCGGCGAGCCGTTGACGAGCGCGAGATAGAGCTTGGCGGGTTTCTCCGTGCCGAACTGATCGGCGAGTTTCACCAGCGCGGGCTTTTCCTTCGCGAGCAAGATCACGCCGCTGGTCTCGAAGTCGAGCCGGTGGGCGTTGGAAAGGTAGCCGAGCCGGTGCTCGATGGCCCACGGCTTGGCGGCGGCGATGCCCGCGTGCAGCAGGCGCATGAGGTTCGGCCGCTCCGCGTCGTAACGATCCGGCGAAGTGAGCAGCCCGCTGGGTTTGTCGAGCGCGAGCAGGTGCTCGTCCTCGAAGAGGATCGGGATTTCCAAGAACTCCTTCGTCGCGGGCGAGGAAAGTTTGATCGTGTTGCTCAAAAAATTCGGCGGGTGCCCGAGTTTAATCTCGCGACGAACGGATGCTTCGCCGGAGCCGGCGGGAACGGCGGATCACTCCGACGGGTTCGGAGCCAGCCGCAGGTTCTTCCCCATCCATTCCTGGAAGGCGAGTCCCTGACGCTCCTGACGCAACTCGGCGAGGAACGCGGGCAGCTCGGCCTTGAGCTTCGTCTCGTCCGCCGGTTTGCGCGCGCTCATGAAGAGCACGAAGCCGCCCGCGCGCGTGGGGGCGAAATCGCTCGCGGTGCCGGCCTTGAGCGGCGGGGCGACGTTGCGCAGGTCGAACAGGCTCGCGGCGCCCTCCACTTCCGGCAGCGAGCGGGTGGCGAGCGAGAACGACGGCACGGCGATCGGCTGCACCTTGGCCCCGGCGCAGATGGCGGTGAAATCTTTTTTCGCGGCGAGGCCGGCCCTGACCTTCTCGGCGAAGGCCGCGCCTGCGGCGCGCGCGAGCTTGAACGACTCGGCTTGCCGGAAGTCATCCATCACTTTTTGCAAAACGCTTTCCATCGGCGGCACCTCGCTCGGCAGCCGCTTGGTGACGGTGAAGACGAATGCGGCATCGTCGCCAACCACGGGGCCGGCGAACGGCTCCTTGTCCGTGAGGGCAAATGCCTGGCGGGAAAACTTGGTGTCCACGTCGAGGCCGGCGGGCGGCTCGAATTCACTGAACGGTTTGGTCTCGGCGACCTTCAGCCCGTTTTTTGCGGCAACGGCGGAAAAATTAGTGGCCGCGGCCTTGGCGCTTTCGAGCTGGTCCGCAAACACGACGGCCGCCTTGCGCGCCTCGGCCTGGGCGATTTCCTCGCGCATCTGCTGGCGGATCTTCACCTTCGCGGCCTCGGGCGGGAGCGGCTGGTTGTTCGTGCCCATGTAGAAGTTGGGTCCGCGCGTCGCGATCTGCTGCTGATAGAAGGAGTCAATGAGCTGCGTGAGGTTCGTGCGCCTGGCCATGTTCTCGTCGGCGGTGGCGAGATGGTTGGTGAAATCAAACCGCACATACTGCGCCACCACGCGGTCACGGAGGCGGTAGTTGCCGAGGTTGTTGGTGAAATGGGCGGCGAGGTTGGTGGCGCTGGCGTTGACCTTGTCGCGAAAATCGTCGGTGTTGAAGGTGACCAACTCGGTGACGAACTGCTCGTTCTCCTCTCGGTAGAGCGCCTCGGCCTCGGCGGAGGTGACGAATTTTCCCGGCGCGCCGTAGAGCGCCGCGAGCTGCTGCCGGCCCAGCTCGCGTTTGACGAACTGCTCGAAATCGTGCTCAGCCAGGCCGCCCTCGCGGAGGGTGCGCTTGACGAATTCGTCATAAGCCTGCTTCTGGAACGAGCCCGTCTCGCGGTCGCGGAACATCCCGGCGTTGGCGATCCACTCGGCGGCGGTCGCGCTGCTGACTTCGATGCCGAGATCGTCGAGCTTCTTGTTCAACCAAAGGCGGATCTGCGTCTCGCGCTGGACTTCGGCATCCGTGATGCGCCCGTTGCGGCCGGGCCAGTTGCCGGTGTTGAGGCGGACGATGATGGCGACGTCGTTGCGCGCGGCGAGGGCCTGCTCGCGGGAAATGTCCTGGCCGTCAATGACGCCGTAGCTTTGCCGCGCGCTCCGGCCGCCGCCGCTCCGGCGTTCGGCCGGATTGAAATACCAGACGAAGCTGATGATGGTGAGCGTGATGATGACTCCCCAGAGCCAGGTCTTGTGCTTGCGCAATGTGCCGAACATAAAGGAATGCCGATAAAAATTGAGCGCGCAGGTTGCCTGACGGGTAAGGAGGGGTCAAACGCAAAACCGCAGGGAAAAGCCGTGGCGCTGGCGTTGACAACCCGGGCGGCCTTTGACTAAATCCCGCTCCTTTGCAGCGGCCGGTCGGTAGGTTACCCAAGTGGCCAACGGGGGCAGACTGTAAATCTGCTGGCTTACGCCTTCTCTGGTTCGAATCCAGAACCTACCACCACCTTCCGCCGCGGCGTCCCCGATCCGCTCAGGGCGGCGGCGACGGTTTGTTTTCCGGACTGCCGGACGCGGGCGTGCCGGGCTTCGGCGGCGTCCGGTTGACGAATTCCACCGCGAGCTGTCTGGCCCGCTGCACGTCCTCCGGTTTCATCAGGCGCGCGAGCATGTCGCGGTTGGCGGACGCCTCGCGGTTGCCGCCGGCGATGGCGAGGGAAATCCATTTGTAAGCCTCCACGTAATCCTTCTTCACACCGGTGCCGCGGCCCAGGCAGATGGCGAGATTGTTTTGCGCGTCAGCCTGGCCCTGCTCGGCGGCCCGGGTGAACAAGATCACGGCGTTGGTGAAATCCTGCGGCACGCCCTTGCCCTCGGCAAATTTCAGGCCCAGCAGAAACTGCGCGTCGGCACTTCCGCGCGCGGCCTGCTCCGCGAGTTTCTCCACCGGCAGCTCGCTGGCGGGCGGTGGCGAACCGGTGCGGCCGGAGGTGGTGAGGGACCGCAGCGATTCAATGAGCGAGCGGCGATCCTGATTCGTGGGCGCGGCCGCGAGATTGGTGGAGGCCAGGGCCGCGTTGGTGCCGACGCCGGTTGCGGGCAGGAGCCTGACGCCGGGCATCGAGAGGGACGCGACGGAATTTGTGTCAGCCCCGGAACCCGCGCCGGTGTTCGTGACCGACCGGGTCTGGTTCCAATAATACCAGGTGCCGCCGCCAGTCAGGGCGAGCAGGACCACGGCGAAAACCCAGCGGCGCGACGATGGCCGGTGGACCGGCGTGATGACTCGCGCGGGCCGGCCGGGCCGACCTTCCGGCACGCGGGGCGCGACTGGCGGACTGACGAGCGCTGGGGCGGCGGCGGGAAGTTTCGCCGTCACCGGCCGGGCCGGAGTTTCGGCGGGGCGAATTTCATCCGTCCGCGCGCCCGGCTGCCACGCGGAGAAACCGTAAGTCACCCGGTCGCGGTCCGGGGAGGTTTCCGCGTCGGGCGATTCTTCGGGCGATTCGAAACCTTCGGCGGGTTCGGAGAAATCGGGCTCGGGCTCGCCCTTGTAGCGGGCGACGAGGCGACGACCGAGCGCGAGGTCGTCGGGCGTCATGCCGAGCATGAGGACCTTGAGCCCCTCGAAGGCCTGCGTGTCATTCTGCTCGGCGGCGAGGGTGAGCCACTTGAACGCCTGCGGATGGTTCACCCGGACGCCCAGACCACGGTAGTAAAGGAACCCGACTCGGCGGCGCGCCACCAAGTCGCCGGCCTCGGCCAGCTCCAGGGTCGAGCGGAATTCTCCCGCGGAGAGTTTGTCGTTGCTCAGCGGCGTCATCCGCTCCGGTTCCTCGACTTCGGCAACCTCCGGCCGCGGTGGGGGCATACCCATCGCGGTGCGCACGATTTCGAGGATCGTCATAGTTCAGTCAACGTCTGAATGATAACACAGTCGGGCGGCGCGCGCAGCAGGCGCGTTGCGGCTGACTCTGCATCAAATCGAGCAAATCCAGCCGCCGGATGCAAGGCCAGGATGAAGGGTTCGCGTTCATGGCAGGGAGGCCCCGCGCCGGACCGCGAAGGCCTGGGTCTGCCGGACGGCCTCGGCAAGCTGGCTGCCGGTCAGCATCAACGCCAACTGGTCGCGGTTCATCGCCGCGCCTTTCAGCCCGGACTTGGCGGCCAGCGAAAACCATTTGTAGGCCGTCACCGGGTCCAGCGTCACGCCGGTGGCCTTGACGTGGCAGACGCCGAGATTGTTTTGGGCGTTGGCGTCGCCTTGCTCCGCGGCTTTTTGATACCAGGTCACGGCCTGCAAAAAGTCCTGCGCCATCTCCTCGCCCTTCGCGTAAGCCAGACCGAGGAGAAACTGCGCGCGCGCCTCGCCCTTGTCGGCGGCGATTTGCAACTCACTCACGCTGGCGTATTCCGGTGCGGCTGGTTCGAACACTCCGCCGGGAAACGCCGCCGGATCACGCGGACCGCCCGACTGGCCATCGGTCGCGACAAACGACGCCGTCTGCGGCCGCACCGTCTCACGGAACGCCAGCCAGACGCCGCCCGTCGCCAACAGCACCAGCCCCGCCGCCATGGCCAGCGCCGCGGCTCGCCGTGCCTCGGGTGACCACGGCTCGTCTTTCGGGGTGCCCGGTTCCAGAAACAACACGGGGGCCGTCGCATTTGCCGACCCGCGCTCGCCGTCCGCGCTCAGTCCCATCGGCGGCGGTTCCGGTTCGCCTTTGAACGAGGCCACGCGCCGGCGTCCTTCCGCCACCGCCTCGGTGGCCATTCCTTGGATGATGAGTGCGCGATCCTGAGCCATCGAGGGATCGCCTTTTTCGGCTCCGAGCGTCAGCCACTTGAAAGCTTCCGCGTGGTCGCGCGTCACGCCCACGCCGCGGTAAAAAGCCATGCCCAGCCGGAATTGCGCGACCGCATCGCCTTCGTAGGCCTTGGGCATCAACCCGGTCAACTCCGCCTCCGTCACGCCGTCACTCAGCAACGCCGACACCACGGACACGGAGGCGATGTCACCAAAGTCATCTTTCTCCGTGGGTGCCTGCCGCGAGATGAGCGGGCGGCCCATGGCATTGCGAAGAACTTCGAGGACGGTCATGTCGGTCCGGTTCGGGTTATGAACTTATGGTGTCGGCTTCGGCCGGCGGCTGATTTGCTTGCGACAGGAAATCAGAATCCGGCGTTCAAGACCAGCCGCAACTTTGTTCACGAGAAGCGATCCTCCGTCCACGGGTCCGCCGTGTTCGAGTAGCCGCGCACCTCCCAGAAGCCCAGAATGTCGCGGTCGAGGAACGTGATTTCGCGCACCCACTTCGCGCCCTTCCACGCGTAACGCTTGGGCACGATCACGCGCGCCGGCCCGCCGTGCTCGGCCGGCAGCGGCGCGCCGTTCCACGAATGCGCGATCAGCACGTCGTCATCCAGCATCACTTCGAGCGGGTTGTTCGTGGAGTAGCCGTCGTGGCTTTTGAAAAAAACGTGCGTGGCGGAGGGCTTTGGCTTCACCAAATCCGCGATGGAAAAAAACGCGACGCCTTGGAACTCCATGTCGAACTGGCTCCACGTTGTCACGCAGTGAAAGTCACTCACGTCCGTGAACTGCGGCAGCGCCATGAACTGCGCCCAGTCGAGCGTGACCGGATTCTCCACGTGCCCATGGATTTTGAGCGACCACTTTTCCGGCGGCAGCTCCGGCTTGATGCCGAGGTCGAGCACGGGAAAATTATGCACCTGCCGCTGGCCCGGCGGCAGACGGTTCTCCGAGCGCACGGCGGGCTTTTCCTTCCCGGCCAGCTTGCGCGCCCAGCGTTCCTTTGCGGCGATGTAGGCTTCTTTCACGGGCGCGAGTTTAGCACACTGGGGCAGCGGAGGCACGTCGGCTGAACTTTGAACTTTGAACGTCGCACCCGGAACCCTAGTTTCCCGCCATGTTCAAACCGGCCGACCTCTTCGACCTCTCGCAGACCGCGCACGCCGCGCTCTTCGACGGCGGCGAGTTCGCGTGGGACGCGCTGAAAAAACTGAAAGCCTACGTCGAGGCGAACGTGAAGCCGGGCCTGCACAACCGCTGCGAGGGCAAGGCGTGGATCGGCGAGATGGTGTTCATCGGCGAGGGCACGGTGGTCGAGGACGGCGCGATGATCAAAGGCCCCGCGATCATCGGGCGCGACTGCGTCATCCGCCACAACGCCTACATCCGCGAGCACGTGATCGTGGGCGACGGCTGCCTCGTCGGCAATTCGTGCGAGCTGAAAAGCGCCGTGCTGTTCAACAACTGCCAGGTGCCGCACTTCAACTACGTCGGCGACTCGATCCTCGGCTACAAGGCGCACGTCGGCGCGGGCGTCGTGCTCTCGAATCTCAAATCGCTTCCCGGCAACGTGACCGTGGATAAGGACGCCAGCGGCGCGCCCGTGGACACCGGCCTGCGCAAGTTCGGCGCGCTCGTGGGCGACCACGCCGAGATCGGCTGCAACTCCGTGCTCAACCCCGGCAGCATCATCGGCCGCGGCTCGATCATTTATCCGCTCACCAACTGGCGCGGCGTTCTGCCGGCGAACATGATCGCCAAGAACAAGGCGCCCGTGGAGGTCGTGGTGCGCAAGCCGCGCACATGATCAGCCTCCTCGATAACCAGCCCGCCGGCGCCGGCACCGATTTGGTGAAGCAGGTGGAGGAAATTTTTTCGCCCACCGGCATTCTCTCGAAGGCGAAAAATTTCGAGTATCGCCCGCAGCAGCAGGAGATGGCCGTGGCCGTGGCGCGCGCGCTGCAAACGGGCGGGCACCTCGCCGTCGAGGCGGGCACGGGCGTCGGCAAATCGCTCGCGTATCTCGTGCCGGCGATTCTGTTCGCCAAGGCCAAAAGCAAGAAGGCCGTCGTCTCCACGCACACCATCAATCTCCAGGAGCAGCTCACGGAAAAAGATCTGCCGATGCTCGCGAGTGTGCTCGGCGCGTTGAAGGAGCCGGTGACCTTCAACTACACCATGCTCAAGGGCCGCGCGAATTACGTCTGCACGCGCCGGCTGCACAAGGCCATGCAGCAGGCCGGCCAGCTTTTCACCACGCCCGAGGTCGAGGAACTCAAGCGCATCTACGAGTGGAGCAAGGAGACGAAGACCGGCGACCTCTCCGACTTCGCCATCGAGCCGGATTACAAAGTCTGGTCGCAGGTCTGCTCGGAGCGCGGGCTGTGCTCGCCCAAGCAGTGCGGCCATCAGTCGGATTTCGCGAAGGACCACGCGCTCTGTTTTTTTCAGCGCGCGCGCCGCCGCATCCTCGACGCCGACGTGCTGGTGCTGAACCACACGCTCTTCTTCACCCTGCTCCCCGGTGTGGAGGAGGACGAGGAATCGGGCGGCATCCTGTTCAAAAACGATTTCGTCATCTTCGACGAGGCGCACACGGTGGAGAGCGTGGCCTCGAAGCACATCGGCCTGAGCGTGAGCAACGGCCAGCTCCGCTACACGCTCCACCGGCTTTGGAATCCGCGGACGGAAAAGGGATTGCTCGCGACGCTGCGCCGCGGCGATGCGGTGAAGCTCTGCGCGGAACTGCTCGAAGAGGGTGAAAAATTTTTCGCGCAGGTCGAGACCGCGTGCGAGGAACTGGCGCGGCAGGTGAAGGCGGCGGCGGAGCAAAGTCCGCGTGCGCGCGGCGGCTCCTACGCGCAGCGCGAGTGGAAGGAGCTGCGCATCCGCCGGCCGGAGCTGACGCACGACAACGTGACACTCCCGCTCCAGCGCGTGCGCGAGGCGGTGAGCGAACTCATCAAGGCCACCGAGGACCGCGACATGGCGCAGGAACTGACCGAGTGCAACCGCCGGCTCGCCGAGTTGCGCGAGGAGGTCGCGACCTTTCTCAGTCAGAACGCGCCGGACCATGTCTATTGGGTCGAGCGCGGCGGCAAGTCGCAGCGCTCGCTCGCGCTCAACGCCGCACCCGTGGACGTGGCGGAGTATTTGCGGCGAAGACTCTTCGGCAGCGAGACGAGCGTGATCATGACGAGTGCGACGTTGGGCGTCGCCGACGCCACGGTTTCGAGTTCCAAGTTTCGCGTTTCAGGTTCCGAGGGCGCGCAATCCAAGACCCGAAACCCGAAACCCGAAACCCGAAACAGCGCGTTGAACTATTTCGCCAAGCGCGTCGGGGCCGAGAGCGCGACCCTTTTGCAAGTCGGCTCGCCGTTTGATTACGAGAAGCAGATGAAAGTTTTCGTCGCGAACAAGATGCCCGACCCGCGCGAGGCCGGGTATCGCGACGCGCTCATCCACTGGATCGAGCACTTCGTGAGGCAGACGCACGGCAAGGCCTTCGTGCTCTTCACCAACTCGAAGCTGATGCAGGAGGTCGCGGCGGCGATGGAACCGTTCTTCCACAAGCTCGGCGTCGCGTGCTTCGTGCAGAACAAGGGCGTGCCGCGCTCGACGATGCTGGAGAAATTCAAGGAGGACGTGGACAGCGTGCTCTTCGGCACCGACTCCTTCTGGCAGGGCGTGGATGTGCCGGGCGAGGCGTTGAGCAACGTGATCATCACGCGCCTGCCGTTCGCCGTGCCGGACCATCCGCTGATCGAGGCGCGGCTGGAGGCGATCGAGGCGCGCGGGGGAAATTCCTTCGGCGAGTTCAGCCTGCCCGAGGCGGTCTTGAAATTTCGCCAGGGCGTGGGCCGCCTCATCCGCACGAAGACGGACACGGGCATTGTGGTGGTGCTGGACAACCGCGTGCTGACGAAGGGCTACGGGCGGAATTTTCTCGAGGCGATTCCGAAGTGTCCGGTGGAAATCGTGTAGCCGGGTTTTCGACTACGGCTTTTGCGCACCCTTGGGACTGGGTATGGGAACAGCCGCCGGGGGTGGAACACCCGGCTCCGGCTTCTTTTCCTCGCCGCCGAAGATGTCCTTGAGCGTTTGCAGCGGCGAGAACGGGATGAGCAGCAGGCGCGGCAAAAAGTAGAGCGGCTCGGGCTTCGGGTCGGCCAGCGTGCCCGTCACCTTGTATTCGAAGACCTTCGTCAGCGGCGTGAGCAGCAGGCTGAACACGCGCCCCACCACCGGGCTGTCGCGCAGCAACTCAGCCTCGAGCCGCGCGTTGACCCGCGTGTCGAAGTCCACATTGCCGCGGTATTTCAGCCGGGCCGCGATGGTGAAGATGTCGAGATCCTCGGAGTAGATGACACTGTTGGTGATCGCGAGGGTCGCGGTGGCGGCGCGCGCGCGGCTGTTGCCGAGACCGGGCGCGATCATGTTCAACGGCAGCGAAAGAAACCCAAACATCGGCGAGTCCCACAGCAACCCGTCGCGCAGTTCCGCGCGGCCGTGGCCCTGCCAACTGTGCGGGTCCCACGTGTTGCCGCCGGTCACGATGAGCTGGCCGTTGAGCACGCCCTCGACGCGGTTGGTTTTGGCGTTCAGGTCCGCGAGCAGTTTGTTCAAGTCGCTCTCCCACACGTCCGCGACGAACGCAAAGGCCGTTCCGCGCGGATGACTGAAATCCAGCTTCGCGTGCGCGGTGATCTTGCCGTCGTAAAAAACGCCGGCGAGGTTCGTCAGGTCGAGGCCGTTGTCGTGCCAGTGCACGTCCGCTTTCACGGCGGGCAGGTTGAACCGCTCCCAGTGAAACGCCCCGCCCTCGACTGCGAAGCGCAGGTCCACCGCGGTGATGTCATGCACGGGGATCACGCCGTTGACCGTCACACGCGGCGGCTTCGCGAACTGATACGGCTCCATCGTGCGCGCCGTCTCCGGACCGATGGGCCGCAACGCCGCGCCGTGCTCGATGCCGGACAGCACGTTCGTGAGGTAGATGCGCTCCGAGGGAAGGTCGAAACTGCCCGACGGCACGGTGACCTCGCCGTCGAAGCGCACGATGCGGACATTTTGAAACTGGAGGTTGCGGTTCGTGTATTGCACCGCGGCGGTGAACTCGCCCACCGACTCGCCGCGATAAGTGAAGTTGGTCGCGCGCACGCGGACCTTTGCGCCGAGGCTGTCCGGCTCGTGCGCGCGATCCCACAACTCCGCCTCGAGATGCGTCGGGCCGGTAAGCTTGAAATCCTCGAGCACGCGCTCCACCTCCGCGTCGTTGAACAGCGGCGTGAACGCCTTGAGGTCCGCGTCGCCCGCGACGCGCCACCAGTGCTCGTGCGTCCGCTCGTCCGACGTGTGCTCGCCCACGAGCTGCCCGCCGGGCCGGTCCACGACGAGATCAGTGAGGTGCCAGACCTGATTGCTCAACGCGAAGTCCAGCCGCGCGCGGTCGAACGGGATGCCGCGAAAACTTCCGGCCTGGTTCGTGAGCGCACCGCGCAGCCACAACGTCGGCAACACCTCCTCGGCCCAATCCGGCTGCGCGTTGGTCCACGCGGGCAGCGTGAGTCCGAGGCGTGCGCCGGCCACCGGCGGTTTTTTCCAGCCGAACTGGCCGAGCCATTGCATCGTCTTCGGTCCCAAAACGCGGTCCAGTTTCTTCGCGTCCAAATCCGTCACCGCCGCGCCGCCGCGCACCGCCCGCGTCAGCACGTCGAGCTGCGCGTCGGCGTTCAACGTCCCGCCGTAAAGTTCCACGGCCAGCTTCTCCACCTCCAGTTCGGGCGCACGCCACCGGCCGCGGGCGGTGAGCTTGTCCACTTCCAACTCCGGCGCCGCGATGGATTCCGCGCGGAGCTGCCACGCGACCGAGTAGGGAAAGATTTTATTCCAGTCGCCCAGCGCGGCATTCGTCGCGGGCACGGAATCCGCCGGTAACTTCCCGATCCGCGCGGAAAGCCCGATGGTCTTCGCCTGACCCCAGGGCGCGGCGGCGTTCTCCGCGTCGAGTTCGAACTGCGCGCTCATGCCGGCGAGGTTGGTCGCCATCTCGGCGGTGTTGAGCGTGAGGTGGAGCGATTGCGCGCGGCCCCACGGCGTGTCGGGCTGGTCGGCGCGCACGTCGAGCGCCG
>JACQFS010000065.1 GCA_016199935.1 Verrucomicrobiota bacterium | reverse complement strand
TTGGGGTTCACGGCAGGCGCCAGCGGCCGCGTTCGGGGTGGTGCAGGAGGCGGTGTCGCGCAGGACTTGAAGTTGTTGGCGAACAAGATGACTGGTTCCAAGGAGCGACCCCTTTATGAACTCAAGCGGCTCGCCGCCTTGAGCCCTTCATGCTCCGGCACGACGTGAACGCCGCCAGAGGACAACCGCCAGCAAGCCCGTTCCCAAGAGCACCCACACCGATGGCTCCGGGACAGCCGACCCGTAGAATTGTATTTCGGCCAACCCGACGAATCCGTGGTCGGTTCCGGCCGCGTCATAATTCGACTTGATGTCGAATCGCACGAAGGCGGCTATAAACGGCGTGGAGAAGGTGAAGAGTTGACCGGTGTAACCACTGGTGCCCGGCGCCTGGGCAAAGGTAAAGGTCGTGGTGCTGTTGCTCGCATTGATGAGCGGCGTGAACGGTCCGGATGCGCTTGCCGCGGTTGAAATGGTGAGCGTCTGGATGCTGCGGTCGTTGAAATTGTTGAGTTCGTTGTAATTCCAGACACGGAAGCTGTCCACGAAAGAGGCCCCGCCCAGATTGAACGTGATGTCGGCAAGCTGGCCGGGCGGATCGGGATCGGCCCCGCCACCGAAACTGCCATCGCCGGTGTTGAGCCACATGAATCCATTGGGCTGACTGGTGTGGCCCGGAGGGCTGTTGGTGTCCAGACCGCTGCCGTCCACGGCATGAGCTGCGGCGCGATCGGTGGGGCCGACAATGAACTGGCTGGAGACGCCTTGGACCGTCGTGCTTAGCGTCGCCGCGTCCGCTCCCCCTAGAAGGCAAAATACCACCGCGAGTGAAACCCACCATCGTCTGGTGCTCATGTTGAAAGTCACAAACACGCCAAAGTTCTACCGCGGGAAATCTTCAGCCGTCAATTTGAAAATCCGCGGGTAGCGCAGCAACCAAGGCCGAAAGGAAAGGCACGGGGGAGAGGGAGGGGTGGCACTTTCGGAGGGACGAGCTACGCGAGTCCCCAATTCTTCCGGAAGGTCAGGGACTCGCGTAGCTCGTCCCTCCGGCGAGGGCGGTGGCGGGCGGCGGTAGGCGGGCTTGGGACGTTTTGGAGTTCGCGGCACGCCGGGATCAATTGATCAGATCGGCGGATCGGATCAAGCCGGCACTTGAGCTTTATGCGGTCGCCAGATTGTCCTCCAAGACCTTCGACTTGTCCGGCGGCGTTTGAGCTTCAGTCGTCGTGGGCATGGCGTCCCACACCTTGATCGGCTCGTAAAAAGTGTTCCGCTGCACCGGCACGCGGCCGGCCTCGCGGATGGCCTTCACCATTTCCGCCTCGGTCTGCGCCTGCGGCGAGGTCGCGCCGGCCATGTGGAAAATGTGCTCCTCGATGATCGTGCCGTGGAGGTCGTCCGCGCCGTGGCTGAGCGCGACCTGCGCGAGCTTGAGGCCGAGGCCGACCCAATACGCGGTGATGTGGTCGAAGTTGTCGAGGAACAGCCGCGCGACGGTGAGCGTGCGCAGCGAGTCGAAGCCGGTCGGCGGCGTGTGGACGGGGATGTCGTTGTTCTCCGGCTGATACGGCAGTGCGATGAAGCCGGTGAAGCCGCGCGTCTCGTCCTGCAACGCGCGCAGCAGGCTCAGGTGATGCACGCGGTCGGCAAGGCTCTCGACGTGGCCATAGAGCATCGTGCAGGTGCTGCGTCCGCCGAGCCGGTGCCACGTGCGGTGAACGTCGAGATATTCCTCGGCGGACTCCTTGCCCTTGGCGATCTGCGAGCGGACTTCCTTGCGGAAAATTTCCGCGCCGCCGCCGGTGAGCGAATCAAGTCCGGCGGCCTTCAACTCACGTAAAGTTTCCTCCACGGACTTTTTCGCCAGCCACGCGAGGTGGAGGATTTCAATGGCGGTGAAGCATTTCAACTGGAGCCGCTCATCGAGCGCCCGGAGCGCCTTTAGAAAATCCACGTAGTAGCTGAACGGCAGCGACGGGTGCAGCCCGCCGACGATGTGCAGCTCCGTGATGCCGAGCCGCAACGCCTCGCGCGCCTTCTCGACCATCTGCTCCGCCGTCAACTCGAAGCCGTCCTTGTCCCGCTTCTTGCGCGCGAAGGAGCAGAACTGGCAGCTCAGGATGCAGTAGTTCGAGTAGTTGAGGTAGCGGTTGACGATGTAACTCGCGCGGTTGCCCACCTTGCGTTCACGCGCGAAGTCGGCCAGCGCGCCGAGGGCGTTGAGGTCCTTCGTTTCAAAAAGACGAAGCGCGTCGGCTTCGGACAAGTGCACGCCCGCGGCCACCTTGTCGTGGAGGTCGCGCAGCGGGCTGTGTCGGAGAATGAAATTCATCCGCGCTGAATTAAGCGCAAAGGTGAGAAGGCGCAAAGAGGATTCCGAGCCAGACCCGTGCGCCGGACGAAATTGGGCTTGTGACGGACGGCGAACATTGATAACCAATGATCCACTTACTTCCCAAAGTTCAACGCCGGAACAGGCACCTCATGCCATGAAAACTCGGTTGTCATCTCATTGGGCGAAAGCAGTGCTTGCGCTGTCTCTCGCGTTCACCTCCAACCTTCCCAGCCGTGCGGCGTCGTTCGTCGGCACCAACGCGCCGGGGGCGGGGAGCAACTTCACCTTCACGCTCAACGCCGCGGCGACGAACCTCTCGCTGATCGTCACGAACAACTCCGGCGGCGCGTGGTCGCATCTGCTGCTCAAGCTCGGCGGCACGGCGAGCGACACGAACTACGATTTCATCGCGCAGCTCGATGGCGCGCCGTCGGTGACGAATGCGATCAACCTCCAGTTGCCCGAACTGACCGCCGGCACGCACGGGCTGCTGGTGCGCACGCCGGCCGGCTCGGCCACGCACGCGTTCGGTGTGTCGTTCGCGACGAACATCGCCGGGATGCGCTCGAACACGCTGCCCGTGAACAAGCCGCAGGCGTCCACGACCACGGGCGCGCTGGCGGACACGCAGTTCCATTATTTCCGCATTGAAATCCCGAGCAACTCACCCGGCTGGCGGCTGGTGCTTAATTCCACCGGCCCCGGCACCGGCGACCTCTACGTGCGGAAAGGTTCGGTGCCGGACACGAACAGCTTCGACAAACGATTCATCGGCACGACCAACGCGACGGTCACCTACACCGACACGGAGGCGACGCCGGGCGCGTATTTCGTCGGCGTGCGCGCCACCGGCGGGACGAACAGCTACACGCTCTACTCCGAGGTCGGGTATCTGACGACGCTGACGTGGGATCCCGGCACGACGGCGACGGGCACGCAGGTGTTCACGAACTCCGATCCGAGCGGCGGGTTTTTCTATTTCAAAATCCAGACGCAGAACGCGGGCGTCGGCGCGTGGCGCACGGCGCTGAAGGTGCTCGGCGGCGAGGCGGATGTGTTTTTGAAATACGGCAGCCTGCCGGCGACGAATGACTTCGGCTTCAGTTCCACGCGCGTCGGCTCCGACGGCATGGTGCTGCACTCGTCGCAGTTCACCGCGGGTCAGGACTGGTTCCTCCTCGTGCGCGCGACGCCGGGGGCGACGTGGACGCTGCTCTCGGGCGAGGTGTTTGCCTACGACCTCGGCCCGCTGGCGGCGGATGCGTCGAGCGGGACGAACATCAACATCCTTCCCGAGGGCATGGCGTTTTTCAAAACGACCGCGCCGGCCGACACGCTCGCGTGGCGGCTCGGCCTCAACGGCGCGACGAACACGCTCTACGTGAAGAAGTCCTTCGTGCCGCATCCGATCAGCTACGAGCAAACTCAGGACCGCGCGATGTTGCTGGTGGAGCCGTATCTGGGGATCGGCACGTTCAACGGCACCTACTTCGTCTGCGTGCCGGGCAATCCCGGCGTCGCGCTGAACCTCGATTCGCGCAAGCAGCCCGTCACCGACATTCCGTTCGGGACGAACTTCAACGCCACCGTCTCGACCACGAACTTCCCCTACCTCACCTACCGCGTGCAGGTGCCGGTGCAGCAGATCGCGTGGCAGTTGAATCTCATGCCCACCGCGGGCGACGGAAATCTCGCCGTGCGCCGCGACCTGGTGCCGAACGAATATCGCAACGACGCGTTCTCCGACGTGGCGGGCGCGATCGGCGACAGCGTGACGCTCGTGCCGCCGACGCTCGCGAACGGGACGTTTTACGTGACGGTGTATGGCGGCGGCGGGTTCACGAATGCGTTCACCAACGGCAATCCGATCATCACCGACGTGAATTATCTTTTCAGCATCACCAACGACGCGCCCAACCGCGCAGGGTGGCGCTTCTACCGCGTGCCGAACATCGCGCAGCAGCTCGGCACGCTCGGCTGGGAGCTGCTACTCGCCAATCAGCCGACGAACACCGAGATCGCACTGCGCCAGAACGCCGTGCCGGGCCGGTGGAATTTCCGCAACACCGACGGCAGCTACGGATACACCACGCTCGGTTACGTGGACTTGTCCAACACCAACGGCTTCCTCCAGCAGCCGGGGCATCAGGCGGACATCTGGTATATCGGGGTGTATTCGCCGACGAACGCGCTGACAAATTTCATCCTCACCGGCAGCGAGATGACCGGGCAGTTGATCACGTTCGACTCCGGCGCGGGCACGAGCGTGAGCGTGACGAACCAGCCGGCGGGCAAGTGGAAATATTTCCGCGTGGATGTGCCGACGAACACGCTCGGCTGGGACCTGCGGCTGGTGAACGTGACCGCCGGCAATCCGGGGATGGTCGTGCGGCGCGACCAGTTGCCGGCCGCGCTCAGCACGAGCTTCTCGCCCGGCGGCTCCACCAACTGGCCCACCGGCGCGAGCTGGGCCGCCGGCGCGGACTGGACCGGCTACGCCAACACGCCGGCGGGCGCGGCCGGCCACGTGCAGACGCTCGCGATGGGCATGAACCAGCCGCTGGAGGCGGGCACCTACTACGTCGGCGTGTATGACGGCAGCGGCGCGAGCAGCTTCACGCTCCAGAGCCGCGGCATCGGGCCGGGCTTTGCGATTCCGATTCGCGATTTGGATTTCTCCGGCGCGGGCGGCACGACGAATCTCACCGGCCTCGTCGCGCGCGAGGCGGCCTACTTCCGCGTCGTCATCGCGAGCAACACGCCGAGTTGGAAGGTAAAACTCACCGCGACCGCGGGCGATTCGCTGCTCCAGGTGGCGAAGGATTTTCTCCCGAATGTCATCAACGGTGGTTCGGTGGGCGCCGGCGGCAACGGCGGCAAGCGAATGCAGAAGCCGGGCAACGAACATTTCGCACTGCTGCCGTATGATACTTATTCGAACATCGCGGCGGGGACTTATTATCTCGCGGTGGTGAGCGAGGGCGTCGGGCCGGACTCGAGCCTCGGCCGCATCGGCACGGGCAGCAGCGATTACACGCTGGCCAGTCTGGGCGCGGTGCCGGTGACGGACCTCGGCACCTTGACCAATCTGGATTTGCTCCGCACCAATTCGCTCGAGGCCGGCGAACTGGCCGCGTATCGCTTCACCGTCGCGACCAACACGCAGGCGATGGAGGTGCGGCTCGACAATCGCACGGGCAATCCGCGCTTCGCGCTGCGGCAGATTGACCGCATCGTCGGCCCGGTGCTCGCCAGCTTCTGCGACATCTCCACTTTTGAGGGCGGGCACACTTACACCTACGTGAACGACCACCTGGTGACCCTCGCGAACCCCGTGGCGGACACCTACTCGATGACGGTGTTCGCCAGCGTGGACGACAGTTGCAACCCGACCAATGCGAGCCACGTCGTGCGCATTCATCCGGTCACCGCGGGCGCGGTGGCGTTCGACGGCGGGGTCCTTTCCGTGACGAATCAGGAGGCGACCTCGTGGCGGTATTTCCAGATGACCGTGCCGACCAATGCGCTGGGTTGGGACGTGCGGCTGGTGAACGTTTCCAACACCCCGGCGCAGATGTATGTCTGCCGCGACGTGCTGCCACCGGGCACCTACAACATGGGGCTGAACCAAACCAACTGGCCAAGCACCTATCAAGTGGGGGCGGGCCCCGACTGGACGGGCTACAACTTCGAGGCGGACGGCTCGGCCGCCCACGTCAACATGATGGCGATGGGCATGGGCAATCCGCTCGAGCCGGGCACTTACTTCATCGGCGTGTATGCGCCGGGCGCCGCGAGTTGGACGCTGAAAAGCCGCGGCATCGGCACGAACCTCACCATTCCCGTGTTCGACCTGAATTTCTCCGGCGCGGGCGGCAGCACGAACGGCACGAACCTCGCCACGCGCGAGGCGGCCTACTATCGCGTGACGGTGCCGAGCAACACGCCGAGCTGGAAGGTGCGGCTGACCAACAGTGTCGGCGACGCGCTGTTGCTGGTGCAACGGGGCGCGCTGCCCAGCACCGCGGCGCAGTTGGGCGGCTACGGCAACACGCAGAATTTCAGCGGCGGCCGGAAGCAGCAAAAAATTGGCGACGAACAATTCGTGCAGCTCGCCCCCGACGGCGCGACGAACATCGCGGCGGGCACATATTACCTCGCCGTCGTGGGCGAGGGCATCGGCCCCATTCCGAACGGAAGCCAGATCGGCTCCAACAGCGTCAACTACACCCTCAGCAGCCTCGGCTCTTTGCCGGTGCTCGACCTCGGCACGGTGAGCGCGGTGGATTTGCTCCACACCAACGCGCTGCCTGGCGGCAGCCTCGCGGCGTATCAGTTCACCGTTCCGTCGAACACGTTGAGCGTCGAGTTGAGTTTGGAAAACATCACCGGCGCGCCGGACATGTCCGAGCGGATGATAGATCGCATCGTCGGGCCATTTTGGGGCTACTCGGCTTCCGAATACGTGGGCAGCGAGGGTGGCCAGGGGGCCACGATCCGCAATGGGAGCCTCATCACGCTCGCCAGCCCGAGCAACGGGCTCTACAGCGTCACCGTCAGCGCGTGGGACAACGGCGGCTTCAATCCGGCCCCGAACGCCGGCTTCACGTTCCGCATCCACGCGGTCACGGCGACGGAGCTGACGTTCGACGGCGGCACGGCCGCGATCACGAATCAGAACGCGGGAAGCTGGCGCTATTTCCACGTCACCGTGCCGGCCGGCCCGCTCGGCTGGGAATTGCGGATGGTGAACGCCAACACCTACACGCCGGTGATGGTCGTGCAGCGCGACACGCTGCCGGACACCGCCAGCGGAAACACTTTTGGCCGCAACAACGACACCAACTGGCCGAGCGGCGCGCGGTGGACGGTGGACGGCGACTGGTCGCAATACACCTCCGGCCCCGACGGCGCCAACACGCACATCGCCACGCTGTCGGCCGGCATGGGCAATCCGCTCGAGCCCGGCTCCTATTACATCGGCGTGTATGACGGCACGGGCGGCACCAGTTACAGCGTGCAGAGCCGCGGCATCGGCACGAACCAGAGCATCCTCGTGCGCGACCTGAGTTTCTCCGGCGCGGGCGGCACGACGAACATCGTGGCCCTGCCCGTGCGCGACGCCACCTATTTCCGCGTGGTGGTGCCGAGCAACACGCCGAGCTGGCGCGTGCGCCTCGCGCCCACCAACGGCGAGGCGATGCTGCTGGTCAACCGCGAGTTCATCCCGAACGTCGTCTCCGGCGGCGCCATCAGCGGCAACCCGAATGGCGGGCACCGCAACAAGCAGCCGGGCAACGAGCATTACGCGGTGCTCCCGCCCGTCGGTGCGACGAACATCACGCCCGGAACTTATTTCATCGGCGTCGTCAGCGAGGGCGTCAATCCCTCCATCGGGCTGAGTCGCTACGGCTCGAACTCGACCGGCTTCAGCATCGCCAGCCTCGGCACTTTGCCGGTGACGAACCTCGGCACCGCCGGCGTCGCGGACCTCGTGCGCACCAACTTCCTCGAAGCCGGCGATCTCGCGTCGCACCTCTTCACCCTGCCGTCTAATGCGGTCGCGCTCGAGGTGCGGCTGGAAAATGTCACGGGCATTCCCGCCTTCACGATGGGCCAGACGAATCAGACGGTGGCCGCCGCCTGGGCGGTGATTTTTGCGTGCGACTACGCCGGGAGCGAAGGAGGGCAGAACTATGGCTACTCGTCCGCCGGCCTCGTCACGGTTCCCAATCCCGTCGGCGGTTCCTACAGCGTGACCGTGAACGCGCAGGGCGTCGCCGGCGCGTGCGCCGGCGGGCCGGATGCCACGGCCACGCTGCGCGTGCGGCAGCTCTTCGCGCCCGATTTGAATTTCAGCAGCGAACTCAACACCAATGGCAATACCAACGTCGCCACCGGCGTGCTCGCCGACACCCAGCGCGCCTACTACCGCGTCGTCGTGCCTACAAATCTCGGCCCCGCCGCCGTGCTCGGCTGGCGGCTGGACCTCACCTCGACCAGCGGCACGCCCTCGGTGCGCGCGCGCAAAAATCTTCCGCCGGAGGATGGCGCCGGCGATCAGACTTCCTACATCACCGGCAGCGGGTTGATTGTTCCGCCGTTCCTCACGAACGGCGTCTGGTATCTCGAAGTGAAGGGCGGCGGCAACACGACGTTCACCCTGACCAGCCGCGGCTTCACCACCAACTCGCTCCAGCGCGTGCCGTTCGTCATGCCCACCGTCGCGCAGACGAACGTCGCGCCCGGCCTCGCGCTGCCCGAGATCGGCGACACCGGCACGGACACGAACGGCGTCGCGCTCCCCGGCGACCGCGGCGTGGACCTCGCGGACAACACGTTCCACTACTACGCCGTCATCGTGCCGTCGAACAACGCCGGCCTGCTGCGCACCGAGCTCGACGCCATCAGCGGCAATCCGAATCTTTACCTCCGCCAGACCAACGCCCCGACGCTCACGCACAACGCGAGCGGCACCGGCGGCTCGATCTTCGACCGCTCGCTCACGGGCACGACGACCGAATACGGCAACTGGATTCCGCTCAACGGCCGCTACGAATCCGGCCTGCCGCCCGGCACGTGGGTCATCGCCGTCCACGCCTCGGGCGGCTCCAACTGCCGCTACCGGCTCCGCCTCGCGTGCGGCAATCCCGTCACCAACGCGCTCGTGCAAAACCTCGCGCTCGACGGCGGCCTCGCCACGAACCAGAGCGTCGCCGGCGGCGACTGGCGTTACTACCGCATCGCCGTGCCGAGCAACGCGCCGGCGAACCTCGCGGTGAATTTCTCGCGCTCGCTCGGCGGCGCGCGTGTGTTCGTGCGCGACTCCGTGCCGCCCGGCGACCAGAGCTCCCCCCTCGACTACGACAATCCTTTTAACCTGAACGGTGCCGCGACGTGGAACACCGACTTGAAAAACCAGGGCCCCTATTCGCGCTTCGATTCGCCCGGCACCCTCAACCTCACCACGCCGCCGCTGCGGCCCGGCGCGAATTATTTCCTCGGCGTGTGGTCGCTCAACGACACGACCTTCTCGCTCAGCACCAGCACCAACGGCGGCGCGTTGAATGTCACCAACGTGATTCCGTTCTACGGCGGCTTCCTCACCAACACGCTCCCGGCCAACGGCACCCTGCTCGCGCGCGTGGATGTTCCCGGCGACGCCGCGCGGTGGAAGAGCACCTCGGTGCATCCGTCGGGCATGACCGTCATTCTGGAGCAGGGCACCGTGCCCATCCTCGCCAGCCAGCACTATACTTCCGGCGGCGGCGCCAACAGCACGATCAATCAATACCTCCTCAACCCGAACAACTGGCCGTGGATTCCGTCGCAGGCCTACTACCTTCTCTTCACGAACACCACCGCGTCGCCCGTGCCGTTCAGCTTCACGATGAACGGCCGCAGCGTGGTGACCGACGACGAGGACGCCGACGGCCTGCCGGATGCGTGGGAAATTCTCCACTTCGGCAACACCACGTCGCAAAACGGCGCAGGCGATCCCGACGGGGACGGCCTCACGAACTTGCAGGAATATCTCCTCGGCACCGACCCGCTCGTGCCGAACCCGCCGCCGTCGCTCCTGCCCGCGTCACTCGTGAGCAATTTGTTCGTGCTCAAACTCGGCGGCGAAATTGGCCTCACCTACCGCGTCCAGCGCACGACGAACTTCAACGGCTGGTTCGACTGGTCCAACGTGCTGATGACCACCACGCCGATGAACGTCACCGATTCCGTCAGCGGCGTGACCAATCGGAACTACCGCGCCATCCTCGCGCCGTGACGGGAGCGGCGCTCACCGATTGAACCGGAACCCCGGCAGCAGCACTTCCGTCACCGTCACGATCAGGAACACCAAGCTCACCAGCGCGTTCAGCCGGAAGAAAGCGTTCTGCACCCAGTTCATGCTCCGCCGCCGCGCGAGGAAATGCTCGAACGCCAGGCTCCCGCCGATGATGAGCATCCCGACCAGGTAGGCGAACCGGAACCGCGACAGCAGCCCGAAGCCGAACAGCAGCATCCACATCACGAGGTGCGCGAGGAACGCCGCGCGCAACGCGTTCTTCGGCCCCCACGCGACGACGAGCGAATGCAGCCCGGCGCGTTTGTCAAACTCGTAGTCCTGCAGCGCGTAGATGAGGTCGAAGCCCACGAGCCAGAACACCACGGCTACGGCGAGGAGGAGCGGCAGCAGAAAACTTTCCTGCATCGGCCACCACGTCGTGAAGGCGTCCATGTCCCGCACCGCCAGCCACGCGCCGATGGGCGCGAGCGCCAGCGCGAGGCCGAGCCACACGTGCGTGTAGTCGGTGAAGCGTTTCGTCAGCGAGTAGAAGCAGACGAAAAACAGCGCGACGGGTGAGAGGTAGAAGCAGATGCGGTTGATGAAGAAGCTGGCGACGACCAGCCCCGCCGCGCTGAGGACACAAAATGCGATAGCCGTGGAAAGCGAGATTTGCCCCGCCGGCAGGTGCCGCCCCGCCGTGCGCGGATTCATCGCGTCGAATTTCCGGTCCACGATGCGGTTAAAGGCCATCGCGCACGTCCGCGCGCAGACCATCGCGGCGAGGATGAGCAGGAATTTTTCCCAGCCCGGCCAGCCGCGCGTGTCGCGGGCGGCCACGACCATCGAGGCGAGCGCGAAGGGGAGCGCGAAAATGGTGTGCGAGAACTTCACGAAGGAAGCCCACTTGGCGACCGTGCGGAACATTACTCCCTCTCCTCCTGCCAGCGCGGCGCGAGTTTGTTCGGCACGCCCAGGTGGTCGAGCACGCGGGAGACGACGGTGTCAATGACCTCAACGACCGTCGTCGGGCGCGTGTAGTAGGAGGGGTTCGCCGGCAGGATCGTCGCGCCCGCGAGCAGCAGCAGCTCGAAATTTTTCACATGCACCAGGCTCAGCGGCGTCTCGCGCGGGACGAGGATGAGCTTGCGCTTTTCCTTCAGCACCACGTCGGCGCTGCGCAGCAGCACGTCCTCGCTGAAGCCGTGCGCGATGCGGCCGAGCGTGCCCATCGTGCAGGGGATGACCACCATCGCGTCGGGCGGATTGGAGCCGCTGGCGAAGGGCATGTTCATGCTCTTGAGGCTGTGCTGCTGCACGCCGGGCCGGAGCTTGAGTCCTTCCGGCAACTCCTCGGCGATGACCTGATGCGCGTAATTCGAGAGCACCAGATGCACCTCGTGCTCCTGCGGGTCGAGGTTGTCGAGCAGGCGCTGGGCGTAAAGGATGCCGGTGGCCCCGGTGATGGCGACGAGGATTTTCAAACGCGGGCAGAGTAAGGTGGCAGAACGTTCCGCCGCAAGCGCGCGGCTTCGCGGGAAATCACTTCCGTTGACCTCGCGCTTTGGGCATAACGAATCCGGTGTCCGCCGAAATCTCCATCATCGTCCCCGTCTTCGACGAGGCGGACAACGTGCTGCCGATGGCGCGCGAAGTAGCTGCCGCATTCAAGGACGTGAACCACCCGTGGGAACTCGTCTTCGTGGACGACGCGAGCCGCGACGCCACGCCGCAACGCATTGCCGAGGCGCGTGCCACCGATCCGCGCGTGCGCGGCGTCCGTCATGCGCGCAACGCCGGTCAGAGCGCCGCCGTGTGGACGGGCATTCAGAATTCCACGGCGCCGATCATCGCCACGCTCGATGGTGATTTGCAGAATGACCCGGCGGATTTGCCGCGGCTGCTCGCGGAACTCGCGACGGTGGATTTCGTCTGCGGCAAGCGTGTGAACCGGCGCGACACGTTAGTGCGCAAGGTCTCCTCGCGCATCGCCCGCTGGGCGCGCAAGACGGCGCTCGGTGCGGATTTTCAGGACACCGGCTGCGCGTGCCGCGTCTTCAAGCGCACCGCGCTCGAAGGCGTGCTGCCCTTCAACGGCTGGCATCGCTTCCTACCCATTCTCGTGGCTGGAAATGGTGTGAGCACGAAGGAGGTGCCGGTGAACCATCGTCCGCGCGTGGCAGGCGTCTCTAAATACGGCGTGTGGAACCGCGTGTGGCGCGGCCTCTACGATCTCGTCGGCGTGGGCTGGTTACAGAAGCGGCGGCTCAAGCGCGTGCCGCTGGCATAACCGTTCGGAGGGACGAGCTACGCGAGTCCCTGACTTTTCCGCGGGAAGATTATGGGGACTCGCGTAGCTCGTCCCTCCGATGGCAACTGAACACTCCGCGCCGCGCTCCCGTCAGACCGTTGCTGAAAATTTCTCCCAACCCTGCTTCACTCGCCGCGATGCCGCTGCTGCACGTCAGCCAACTCAAGAAATCCTTCCTCGCTCCCGACGGCGCAACTCACGCCGTCGTGGATGTTTCTGAATTCGCGCTGGAGGAAAAAGCGCAAGTCGCGCTCGCGGGCGAAAGCGGCTCGGGCAAGACCACGCTGCTGAATCTCATCGCCGGCATCCTCAAGCCGGACTCCGGCACCATCCGACTCGGTGGCGAGGAAATGTCCGCCTTGAGCGAGCCGCAGCGCGACCGGCTGCGCGCGACGAAAATCGGCTACATTTTCCAGACCTTCAATCTGCTCCAGGGCTACACCGTGCTGGAAAATGTTTTGCTCGGCATGTCATTCGGCGCGGGCGAGGATCGCGAGTTCGCGATGGCGTTGCTGAAGCGTGTGGGATTGGAGAACCGGCTGCATCACCAGCCACGCCAGCTTTCCACCGGCCAGCAGCAGCGCGTCGCTGTCGCGCGCGCGCTGGCGAATCGCCCCAAGCTCGTGCTGGCCGACGAGCCGACCGGCAATCTCGACCACGCCAATGCCCGCGAGGCGCTCGCGCTCATCCGCGAAGGCTGCCGGGAGAACGGCGCCGCGCTCCTGCTCGTGAGCCACGACCGCGAGGTGCTCGCGCAGTTCGAGACCGTGCAGGATCTGGCGAGGATCAACCGCGCGGCGGCGCCGAAGGAGGTTGTGTCATAATTATGATCTGGCTTCCTCGGCTCTGTTTCGCGTCAACGCTTGCATTTTGTTTGACCGTTGGCTTCGGGCTGTTGGCTCAGTTGGCTCACGAGTTTTGCTTGGCTCTTGGGTTCAAGCGTTTGGCTCAAGAGCTTTTCGCGGGATTTCTTCTGACGAAGATTAGTGCTGGGGTTGTTTGGATGGGCTGCACCGTTGGTCTTCTATCGAATAAGACTTTCTCGAACGCTGTTCGGCTAGTCGTCAAAAGCCTCCGCCAGCACGCGCTCTCGACCAGCGTCACGGCGGCGAGCATCGCGCTTGCGGGCGGGTTGCTCATGGCGGTGTGGGTCGTGAAGAGCGAGTCGCAGAAGACCTTCACCGGCGTCACGGGCGGTTTCGACGCGGTGCTCGGCGCGCGCAGTTCGCAGTTGCAACTCGTGCTCAACAGCATCTTCCACCTCGAAGCCTCGCCGGGAAATCTCGCGAACGCCGATTACCTCGACCTCAAGAAGGACACGCGCGTCGCCCTCGCCGTGCCCATTGCGGTCGGTGATAATTTTCACGGCTACCGGCTCGTGGGCACGACGACGGAGATGCTGACCGACGTGGAATTCGCGCCGGGGAAAAAATTCAAGGTGCGCGAGGGCGGGCGCGTGTTCGATCCGAACTTGCGCGAGGCGGTCGTGGGGAGTTTTGCGGCGCGCAAGCTCGGGCTGAAATACGGCGACACTTTCCAGCCGTTTCACGGTTTGATTTTCAACGAGCGCGACAAGCACGAGGAGGAGTATGTGGTCGTGGGAGTGCTCGAACCGTCGAACACGCCGGCGGATCGCGTGATTTGGATTTCGCTCGCGGGCATCCAGAACATGGCGGGCCACGACCCCAAGACGGCGACCGACGTGAGCGCGGTGCTCGTGAAGCTCCGCTCGCCCATTGCCGGCAAGCAGCTTGAGCTAATGTATAACAAGCAGGGCAACCGCCTCACCTTCGCGTGGCCCATCGCGCAGATCATGGCGCAGCTCTTCGACAAAATCGGCTGGATGGATCGCGTGCTTGCGCTCATCGCCTACCTCGTGGCGCTCGTGGCGACCGGCTCGGTGCTCGCGAGCATTTACAACTCGATGAACGAGCGCCGCCGCGAGATCGCCATCTTGCGTGCGCTCGGCGCGCGACGCGGAACCATCTTCAGCGCGGTGGTGCTCGAATCGGCGGCGATCTCGGCCATCGGCATGGCGGTGGCGTTTGGGATTTACGGCGTGATCGTCAGCGTGGTCGCGGCGGTCATCCGCGAGCAGACGGGCGTGGTGATTGATCCGCTCACGTTGCATCCGGTGCTGCTGCTCGCGCCGGCGGGCATGATCGCGCTCGGCGCACTCGCGGGCGTGGTGCCGGCGTGGAAGGCGTATCGGACAGATGTGGCGGAAAATCTGGTGCCGGTGTCGTGATGAAAGCGAGCGCGCCACGTTTCGTAGCAGTCGAGGTGTCGAGACTCACTCTGCTCCGATTGAATGGAGTCTCGTTACCTCGACTGCTACAATCGGGAGTGATGAAAATCTTCACCACCTTCGCCTTCGCCGGCGCGCTCCTCCTCGCCGGTTGCGGGAAGCACGATGAATCCGGCCACGCCGCTGGCGGCGGCCATCATCACGAGGCGCCGCACGGCGGGACGTTGGTGGAATTGGGCGAGCACGAGTTCAACGTCGAGTTCATTGCCGCCGCGGGCGGTGTGCTCAATGCCTACGTGCTCGACGCGCACGCGGAGAATTTCGTGCGGCTGCCGGTGGAATCGTTTCAGGTGACGGCGAAGGTCGCGGGCCGCGAGGAGACGCTCACGTTCAAGCCCGTGGCGAACTCCGCGACGGGCGAGACCGCGGGCAACACCTCGCAGTTCCAAACGCAGGCCGAATGGCTCAAGACGGCGGCGGGATTCGATGGCGTGTTGAAGGAACTGGCGGTCGGGGGTAAGACTTACGCGTCCGTCGCATTCAAGTTGCCGAAGTGAAACGGCGCGGCGAACGTCTGAAAGAAAGCATGAACGTCATCTGTAAGATTTCCGCAGCCGCCCTGCTCGCCCTCGCGCCGTTGTCTGTCCTCGCGGCAGACTCCGCCCAGCCCGCGAAAAAAGTAAAAGGCGCGCCCATCGTGCCGCTCACCGCACCCGCCGCTGACGCCAAGTCCGTCAAGGCCGCGCCCGCCGCCACCGCGCCTGCCGCGAAGGGTGCAGAGGATTACCTCACCATCGGTTTCGACAAGCTCGCGGGCTTCACCTACGACATGCCGGACGAGTCCAGCGTGAAGACCAACGCGCCTGCCAAGCCGGCGAAGGAGCAGATTCCCGCCGACGTGAAGAAGCTCAACAACCAGCGCGTCGCGCTCAAGGGCTTCATGCTGCCGCTCAAGGTCGAGGGCGGACTCATCACCGAGCTGCTCATTTTGCGCGACCAGTCCATGTGCTGTTACGGCAGCGTGCCGCGGATCAACGAGTGGGTGAGCGTGAAGATGACCGGCAAGGGCGTGAAGCCCATCATGGACCAGGCGGTGACGCTCTACGGTTCGCTCAAGGTGGGCGAGATGTATGAGAACGGCTACCTCGTGGGCATCTACGCGCTGGACGGGGAGAAAATGGCGGGACCGCTGGATTTGTGAATCGCGTAGGAGTCAGCTGTGCCGACAGGGCACAATCCTTCACCTTGGGGCTTCACCATTTCCGGCGGCTCGTTAAAGTCGGCTCGGTGAAAATGCATTTCACCGGAACAACCAGGCGGCTAACAGAAAACGCCGGCCAGCCATTTTTCACGGTGAAGAAACCAAGCAAACGAGGATCACGATGAGCACCGTCATGCAGGGAGTCTGGATTGCAGCCTTCGCGGGCCACCGCGATGTGTCCAACCCCAAGGAATTCAGAACCGCCGTGGAGCGGGAGTTGCGGTGGTTGATTGAGCAAGTCACGAGGCAGACTGGAGCCCTGCAGTTTTACAGCAGCATCGCGGAAGGCGCGGATATCGAGGCAGTGGAGTTGGCTCACCGGCTGCAACTTCCGGTTCACCTGATCCTGCCGTTGCCGACAGCGGACTTCCGGGCTGATTTCGTCGGGCCGTCGGAATGGGCCCGCGCAGAAAAACAAATCCACGCGGCGCAAAGGGGAACCCATGGCGGGACGCTCCGGGTGGCGGAGTCGGATTTTGTTCGGCCGAACTGCTACTTCGACGCGAGCGCACAAATGCTGCGAAGCTGCGATGTGCTGATCGCGTTCTGGGACGGCCAGCCTTCGCGCGGCTTGGGCGGAACCCAGCAGACGGTGCAGATGGCGCGCGCGCTGAAGAAGCCGCTGATCTGGATTCACAGTGCGACCGGCCAGGTGGCTCGCGAAAATTTCCCCGCCGAGTGGCCGGCGCCCGATCCGCTCTTTGCGGAACTGGATTACTCGGCCTCCCGCAAGGGCCGCTCGCTGGGCGGAGCGTTGGGCAAGGACACGCAGGCGTTGCACGGCGAACTCGACGAAGTCGCCAACGCCCACGCGCCGCGGTTCCGGCGCGCGGCGTCGTCGGCCATGATCTTGCACACGGCGGCGGCCGTGGTGGCCTCGGTGGCGGTGTGCTTCGCGGGCGAGCTTTCGCACCTGGCCGCCCCGGCGCTCGCGCTGGCGGAATTGCTGATGGTGCTGGCGGCATTGTGGCTCATCTGGAATTTGCACTCCAAGCACACCCGCGAGCACTGGCTCAAGGCCCGCTTCGGCGCGGAGCTCGTGCGCAGCCTGCGCGCGACGCAGCCGCTACTGGACCCGTTGCGCCCCCTGATTCAACAGCACGCGCCAGAGTGGAATCGCTTCGCCGTCACGGTGGGCCTGGCCGCCCGCCGGGAGTTCGGGCCGGAGCACTCGCTCGAAGGGTTCAAGCGCCGGTATCTGAGCGACCGGCTCCGCGAGCAGGAAGGTTACTTTGCACGGCAGGCGACGCATGCGGCGAAGGTTTACTCGTTCTGCAAAAAGACCGCCGTCTGGTGTTCCCTCGCGGCGCCGGTGTTCGTGGGGACGGCCCTGTTGAACAAGCTCGCCCACCTCGGATGGGAAGCCACCGTGCCCGGCAACCTCGCCGTGCGATTGCTGCCGCTGGTTCTGCCACTGGCGGCCGCGACCGCCTCCGGCCTGCAGGGTGTGCTCGACAGCGTCCGGCGCAATCATCGTTATCCGGAAATGGCCCACCGGCTCGCGACGACGGCGGTGGAACTGGAAGCGCTCCAAACTCCGGCCAGCGTGGCGCAGGCGGTGGAGGCCGTCGAGGAGGTGCTGCTCGACGAACTGACCGAGTGGCATCTCGTCGCGAAGACGGCCGAGGCGCATTGAGGGATGAGGAGGGAACCCGGACCCGAGGGTTATTGTCCGAATTCGATCGTCACGTCGAAGGTGAACGCATCGAAGTAATTCTGCTTTTCCCTCATCACGACTGAAATACCGGCGCCATCCTCCAAGATCTTGAATTCGATGACGGAATATCGGCCGGTTTTGCCGCCGAGCTGCTGCCGGGTCATTTTGGCGGTGCTGAAATCAATTCCTTCGGGCAACACTTTGTGCACTTCCTCCGGCTCGAATGTCCGCGTGGCAACTTTGCCGTATGCGAAGGTTAATGGCGGCAGGTCGCCGGCGGTTCCACGGATAAAGTATGGCCCCACTCCGCTGTGAGTGGTCCATGACATTGAGGATCGGCGCAGAACAAGCGTCTCCTGATGAAACGACTGACCCGAAATCTTCAAGGAAGCCTTGAGCGTCGGCAGCGAGCTTAGTTCCGAGTTGAGGGCTTCGATCTGCTTGGAATCCTGACGCGCTTGGGCGGATTCCAAAGCTTTGCGAAACCAATACCGCCCCCGTCGGTAGCAATGCCATTTGTCCGGCGCCGGCAATTTTTCGGCCGCGGCAACCCATAGCCGGGCCACCTCGACCTGATTGGACGCACTCTGGATTTCGGCCAAGGCGGCAGCTTTAAGAACACCGGGTTGCTCAGCCAAGAGCGGGACGCCTTTCCGCCAATCGTCTTGGGCGAAACACAAATACTTTCCCCGCACTGCCTCGGAGCCTTCGGGTTGGGACGGACGATAAAACCACACCGCCAATGCCGCGACAACCGCCATACAACCCGCTGCCGCAACAGCGGCCAGCAAACCGGCGTGGCGGGATCTCCAGAAGGAGGTCCTGGCCTTTAGGAGCGTGGCCAACTTGTCCACGCTGGCCCCGAACAGCGCGTGCGACGGCTCCACGCCCTGAAAGTAAGGCAGTTGCTGGATGTCCTCCGGCAGCGGTTCCGTCGGCCATGCGAAGCCGCGCAGCATGACGGTTACAATGTTTTTTCCACGCGCGATCGCATGGGCCACCTCCCAGCGCAGCCAGTCGCCTTCCTGAAAGCAACGGTCAAGACTGCCCGGCGAGAGCACGACAATCATGTCCGTGGATGAATCAATCTCGTTGAGCAGCGCCTCATTGAAGCGCCCGCTCTTGAGGTCCTCCACGTCCATGAAGACGTTGAAGCCGCGGGACTGAAGATGATCCCGCAGCAGGCGCTGCCATGTCCGCGCCGCCGTCGCGCCGGTAGCTGATGAAGATGCGCCCGTTGCTTTTCATGCGCTCATTCGATTTGGTGGGCCGCACATCCGGGCTTCCCGGATCGTTACTACTTCACATTCGCCTTAAAAAACTTCGCCGCCTTCTCCACGAACTCCGTCGGCTCCTTGGCGAACCCCGCGTTGTCCGTCTCGATGGCCATCACGCCGTCCCACTTCGATTTCTTCAGCTCGGCGAAAAGGCCCTTGTAGTTCGAGATGCCGGTGCCGATGTCCACGTCGAGCACCACGTCCTTGCCGTCGGCCTTCTCCACCTTCTTGTCCTTGAGGTGGAGGTCGTAGACGCGCCCATCGTATTGGCGGAAAATTTCCGCGACGTCGTGGCCCGCGCCGCTCACGTGGCCGATGTCAATGCACGCGCCGATGCGGCGGTCGCGCTTGGCGAAGACGGCCTTCACCGTCTCGGGGTCGCCGTAGGCGGAGCCCTTGCCGTGGTTGTGGATGGCGAGCTTGATGTCGTATTCCTTCACCAGCTCCTCGAGGTTGTCCCACTCGGCCATGTTCTTCGGCTCGACGACGATGACCTTGATGCCCATGAGCTTGGCGAACTCGAAGAGCTTGCGGTTTTTCTCCTTGTCCATCGAGGTGCCGTTGACGCCGAACGAATAGCAGACCAGTCCGTGCTTATCGAGGATGGCCTTTTTCGCGAGCGTCTCCGCGGCGGGCGCGGCGGGGTCCATGTGCTTGCTGATGCACTGGAGATATTTGATGTGGTGCTTCACCGCGAAGTCCACGACCTGCTCGAAGGTCATGTTGCGGCAGGTCCAGGTCTGGAGACCGAGCTTGGGTTCCGCGAGCGCGGCGGCAGTGAGCAAAACGGTGGCGGCGAGGGTCAGGAGGAGTTTTGGGAATAGTTTCATGGGAGTGCGATGTATTGAACGAGCGGAGTTCAATCGCAACGCGGGCAAGCGTCAACGCGAAAGCGGATGGTAGCAGCCGACGTCAGGAGGCTCTGACTTTTCAGGACGAGAAATGAGCCTCCTCACGTCGGCTGCTACCGCGAGGAAGTGATCGGCGGAAACTGCGGCACGAGTCCGGGCGGGAGCGGCGGGAGCGGCGGGAGTTTGCTGGAGAGACTGCGCCAGTGCGCGCGATCCGCGGCCGTCATTGCCTCCCAGCGCCCGACGGCGGTGAGGAAACGCTGCCGTTGCTCGGGCGACATGCCGGCGTATTGACGGAGCGCGGTGAGGCAGGCCTCGCGCTGTTCCGTCGGGAGATCCTGCACAGCGGCCATCGTGCGCTGGAGTTGCTCGCGCTGGCCCGCGGGCATCTGGGCGAGGACGACCTGTTTCTCATGCTCGGTGAACTGGAAGAAGGCGGCGCTCTGCTGCGTGATGCGCTGCTGCTCCGCGGCCGGGAGTTGCTTCCAGCGCGCGAGACTGGCCTCGACCCGCTGCCGGTCCACGGGCGATAGGCCGTCGAGGTAGCTCTGCTGTTGCGCGGGCGTCTGTCCCTCGACGCGCGCGAAATAATCCAGCGCCGTCTGGTTCTCCAGCAGGGGCGTCTGCAAATCGGGCGGCAGCAAATCCCATTGCGTGAGCCGTTCCTCGATGAGCCGGCGCTCCTCCGGCGCGAGCGGCGCGAGCAGGGCGGCGCGCTGCTCGCGGGGCGTGTGCAGCAACGGGCTGAGGCACACGCGCAACTCCGTGGTGCGCAGCTTCAGTTCGCGCTCCTCCGGCGGGAGCGCGTCGTATTCCCTGAGCTTGCGCAGAAACAATTCGCGGCGCGCCTCGGAAAAATCCGCCAGCGCCAGCGCGCGCTCCGCCGCCGGCTTGGCGAGGAGCTCGCGGAACCAGTTCACGTTGCGCGGCGGCAGCGGGGGGATCGGCGGGACCACGTTGGTGCCCGCCGCACCCGGTAGTGGCGGCGGAGTGATCCCCGCGCCGTGCGCCGCAAGGAGTGACGCAATCAGCAGGAGCGAAAGTGCAAGCGCGCGGTTCATTTGTCGTTCGGTTGCGAGAGCGCCGAGACCAATTCCGCGTCCACGCCCGCGGGCAGCAGGCTCAGGCGGCGGATGGCATCGAAGTCCTTCAGCGCCTCGACGCCGGGCAGTTCGGTGGCACCGGTGAACTTCGCGAGACTTTCCGCGACCTGCGCGCGGTGGTGGGCGCGGAATTGCTGAAAGGTGAGCAGGCCCGCGCAGACGGCCGCCGCGGCGAGCGCGACGCGCTGCGGGCGGGTGATTTTGAAAATCGTGGCGAGCCATCCGCTCCACGCCGCGCGCACTGGCGGCGGCACGGGCCGCGACTCGCGCGCGACCTCGGTTAGGACGCGCGCGGTGAAGTTCGACGGCATCGGCGCGTCAGGCAGTTGCGCGACGAGTTGCGCGAGCGCCTCGTCTTCCTCCCACGCGGCCTGCGCGGCGGGGTGTGCGATGAGATGGCCGCGGAACTCCGCCGCCTCATCGGGCGTCAGTTCGCCGCGGCGGGATTTCTCGGAAAGTTTTTCGAACTCGGAGTCGTTCATGTTCGCGTCAGGTTAAAAACCGGGGGTGCGTTTAAGTTTCATTCAATCCGCGCCGCGCCACGCGCCGGTGCGGAGGTAGGGCTTGAGCCGCGCCTTGAGCGTTTCGCGCGCGCGGTGGATGAGTGACTTGACCGACGGCAGCGTGCAACCGAGCACGCGACCGACCTCCTCGTAGCTCAACTCCTCGCGCTCGTGTAGCAGCAGCGCGGTGCGCTGGCTCTCGGGCAGATGCGCGAGCACGGCTTCGACTTTTTCAAGCAACTCGGCGTGCAGCAGTTCGTCCGGCGCGGCGCACGTTTTCAAATCCGGCGGCTGGCGCAGCGGTGATTCGTCATCGTCGGCGAACGTTTCATCGAGCGAGTCGGCGGGGTGACGCGAGCGGCGGCGGAGTTCGTTGAGGCAGAGGTTGCGGGTGATCGTGAAGAGCCAGGTGGTGAACTTCGCCGAGATCTCGTAACGGTCGGCGGCCTTCCACACCTGCACGAAGACGGTCTGCGCGACGTCCTCCGCCTCGGTGGCGTCGCGCACGATGCGGAACGCGAGATTGAGGACGGGCTGCCGGTATTTGTCCACGAGCGCCTCGAAAGCCTGAAGGTCTCCGCGTTTGACGCGGAGCATCAGGCCGGCATCGGGATCGCGCGGGTCGGACATCGCGGAGACTTTACACGAGAAGCAAACCGGCCGCAGGGGAAAGTTGCGGGCGTGCAAGAGTCGCCCTCACGAGAGGCTAACTCATCGAACGTGCGGCCAGAAGACGACGGCGATGGCGGCAAGGAAGAAAGGAACAGTGATCCACTCTGGCGCTGGACGATCAATACTCTGCGGAAGGCTGCGCGAGAGTTGGTAAATGACAACCTGCGTGCGCCCCGCGATGATGACGAAGTAGAGGGCGACAATCGTGGCGAGCAACATTGCGCGAGCAGCGACCCAGACGGAGGAGGGCACAAAGGTGATGACGCTCAGAAGCAGTAGAACGCCGAAGGCTGACCCGGCGGACACGAGGCAAAACGCGCGAAACTGCTTCAGTCTCGGCAACTCTGTAATGTTGCGTTGCACAATACTGATTCACGGGGCGGCATCTTCAACTTCCTCAATCATCCTCACGGAATCGGCGCGAATCAACACTTGTGCCGCTCCGGCACTCCGCCGGCCTCACACCGTCATGATTTCCTTCTCCTTCTGGGAGAGGTGCGCGTCGATCTTGCCGATGAACCGGTCGGTGAGCTTCTGGATTTCCGTTTCGGCGTCCTTGATGTTGTCCTCGGAGACGCCGGCGGTGCCCTTGGTTTTCTTCAACGCCTCGATGGCCTGCCGGCGTTCGGCGCGAATCGCGACGCGCCCCTCCTCGGACTGGCGTTTGCAGAGTTTCACAAATTCCTGGCGGCGCTCGGTGCTGAGGTCGGGCAGGACGATGCGCAGGAAGCGGCCCTGCACGGCGGGATTGAGGCCGAGGCCGGCGCTCTGGATGCCCTTCTCGATGGCCTTGAGGTTGGACTGGTCGAACGGCGTGACGAGCAGCATGCGCGATTCCGGCGCGCTGATGGACGCAAGTTCCTTGAGCCGCATGTTCGAGCCGTAGGCCTCGATCATCACGTTCTCGACCAGCGAAGGCGAGGCCTTGCCCGTGCGCACGCCGGAGAATTCCTGCACCACGTGCTGCTCGGTCTTCTCCATCTTCTCCTCGGTGTCCATCAGGATTTCGTCAATGCTCATAATTCAAAAAGGGTTGAGAGTTTCTGATCGAAGGCGTCGAGAGTCGGTGGCGCGTGGCGGACTTGCAACGTGCAACTTTTCAACCTGTCACCAAGGTCCCCACTTTCTCGCCCATCACCACGCGCTTGATGTTGTGCTCCTTGAAGAGGTCGAACACGATGATCGGCATCTTGTTGTCCTGGCAGAGCGCGAACGCCGCGGCGTCCATCACCTTGAGCCGCTTTTGCAGCGCGTCCTGGAAGGTGATTTGCGCGAAGCGCACGGCCTTGGGGTTCTTCTTCGGGTCGCTGTCGTAAATGCCGTCCACCTTCGTGGCCTTGAGCAGCACCTCGGCGCCGATTTCGTTCGCGCGCAGCGCGGCGGCGGTGTCGGTGGAGAAATACGGATTGCCGGTGCCGGCGGCGAAAATGACCACGCGCCCCTTTTCCAAATGCCGCACCGCGCGGCGGCGGATGAACGACTCCGCGATCTGCGTCATGGTGATCGCGCTCTGCACGCGCGTGGCGACGCCCATTTTTTCCAGCGCATCCTGGAGGGCAAGGGCGTTGATGACGGTGGCGAGCATGCCCATGTAATCGGCCGTGGCGCGCTCGATGCCCTTCTCGCTGCCCGCGAGGCCGCGGAAAATATTTCCACCGCCGACGACGATGACGACCTCGACACCGAGCGCGCGGACCTCGACGATCTGGGTGGCGATGTCGTGAATGGCGTCGGGGTTGATGCCGTTGCCGGTCTCGCCGCCGAGCGCCTCGCCGCTGAGCTTGAGGAGGATTCGACGATATTTGGCGTGGGCGGGTTTCTTCATGCGCGCGCGGGTTTGTAGCAACGGGGCGCGGGCGCGTCAAACTCTCCTTCGCTCCGGAGTTGGGTATTGCCTTTTTTAAAAATGGTAATACCATCCCCGCCATGACGACCATCACGTGCAAGATTCCCGACGGCCTCGACTCGGAGTTGGAGGCGGTGGCGGAGAAGCGCAAGGTCTCCAAGTCCGTCGTGGTGCGCGAGGCGCTGGAGGCGAACCTCCACGCGCAGCGCGCGGCGGCGAACCTCTCGGCGTTCGACCTGATGCGCGACGCCTGCGGCGTGGTCAAGGGCGGCCCCGCCGACCGCTCGACGAACAAGCGCCACCTCAAGGGCTACGGACGTGACTGACCGCGTGCTGCTCGACACCGGCCCGCTGGTGGCGTTCCTCTGCGCGGGGGACGAGTTCCACGACTGGACCGTGGCGCGGCTGAAGGAGCTGCGCCCCCCGTTTCTCACGTGCGAGGCGGTGCT
Source organism: Verrucomicrobiota bacterium (assembly GCA_016199935.1). Lineage (GTDB taxonomy): Bacteria > Verrucomicrobiota > Verrucomicrobiia > Limisphaerales > JACQFS01 > JACQFS01. The sequence goes on along the minus strand of JACQFS010000065.1, from coordinate 8,031 downwards.
CTCGGAGACGTGCTTCGTGCTCGATCATGAACCCGCCGCCATGGAGCAGCTCGCCACCCTCCTCGCGCGCGGCTGGATCCGCACTGCCTTCGATTTTGCCGACGAGGCGGACGCGGTGATGACGCTCCTGCGGCGTTACCACAGCGTGCCGATGTCCTTCGCCGACGCCTGCCTGGTGCGGATGGCGGAGTTGCACGAAGGGCAGCCCGTCTTCACGCTGGACCGTGACTTCCGCGTGTATCGCAAAAATGGGCGGCAGGTCATCCCGCTCATCTGTCCGCGTTGAAACTTGGAAAAGGAAAAGCCGCCTCCGATTTCGGAGGCGGCTGGCGCGTGCGAAAAAATTTTGGCTCAGGCCGTGGCAGTTTCGCCGACTTGGAAACGGACGAAGCTGCGGACGGTCAGTTCGTCGCCGAGCTTCTTCGCCACTTCCGCGACGTGCTCTTTCACGGTCACTTCGCCGTTGCGTTTCACGAAGCCCTGCTCCACGAGGCAGACGGTCTGGAAAAACTTGTCGAGCATACCGGCGAGGATTTTCTCCAGCGCCTGCGGCGGCTTGCCCTTGAGTCGATCGGACTGCGCGGCGATTTCGCGCTCCTTGTCGATGACCGCGGCGGGCACCTGCTCGCGCGTGACGGCGGTCGGATGGGCGGCGGCGATCTGAAGCGTGATGTCGCGGACGAGCTGCTTGAACTCCTCGCTCGTGGTCGTGGCCTCCTTGCCGGCGCCGACTTCGACGAGCACGCCGACCTTGCCGCCGGTGTGGATGTAGGCGGCGATGAGGCCGTTGCCGGTGACTCCCAGGCGGTGGTGGCGGGTGATGCGGATGTTTTCACCGATGCGCGCGACGGCCGCGACGCGGTCCGCTTCGAGATCGGCGTTCGCGTCGGTGGCGACCTTCTTCGCCAGCTCGGAACAGAAGGCAACGAAGGATTCGTTCTTCGCGACGAAGTCGGTTTCGCAATTCACCTCGATGAGCACGCCGGCCTTGCCGCCGGGCGCGACGAACTGGGCGATGACGCCCTCGTTGGCGCTGCGGCCGGCCTTTTTCTCGGCGGACGCGACGCCCTGTTTGCGGAGGATGTCCACCGCGCCGTCGAGGTCGCCGTTGGAGGCGACGAGCGCGTTTTTGCAGGCCATGAGGCCGGCGCCGGTCATTTCGCGGAGCTTGCCAACCATTGCGGGAGTGATGTCAGCCATAAATCGGGGTCAGGTTTTCAGGAGCGAGGTGTCGGGTGAAAAAGACGCCGGCGCGCGGAGGTGAATCCAACGGCCGGCATTTGAAGATGATTCCTCAGGCCGCCGGAGCCGCCGCAACGGCCGCCGCTTCGGGCGCGGGGGCCGCGGCTTCCGCCGCGGGCGGTTCGGCCTGCGCCTTGTTGCGACCATACTTGGCCATGTATTCCGCGCGCGCCTCGCCGATGACCTGCGTCACGGTGTTGAGGATCAGGCGCACGGAGCGGATGGCGTCGTCGTTGCCGGCGATGGGGAAATCCGTGAGGTCGGGATCGCAGTTGGTGTCCACGAGCGCGACGATGGGGATGCCGAGGCGGCGGCCTTCGGCGACGGCGTTGTGTTCGCGCTTGATGTCGATGACGAACATCGCGGCGGGCATGCCTTCCATGTCGCGGATGCCGCCGAGGTTCTTGACGAGGCGGGCGAGTTCGCGGCGGATGCTGGACTGCTCCTGCTTCACGTAATCGTTGATGGAGCCGTCGGCCTCCATTTTTTCGATCTCGAACATGCGCTTGAGCGACTGCTTCACGGTCTTCATGTTCGTGAGCGTGCCGCCGAGCCAGCGCTCGGTGACGTGCGGCATGGTGCAGGCGGTGGCGGCATCGCGCACGGCCTGTTGCGCCTGCTTCTTGCAGCCGACGAAGAGCACCTGCCCGCCCTTGCCCACGGTGTTGGAAAGGAAATTGCACGCCGCTTCGAGCTGCGTGGCCGTCTTGCTGAGGTCGATGACGTGGATGCCGTGGCGGGCATCGAAGATGAACGGTTTCATCTTCGGGTTCCAACGTTTGGTCTGGTGTCCGAAATGGACGCCCGCATCGAGGAGTTCTTTGACGCCGATATTCATGTCTGTCGTTTTTCCGTTGTTAAAAGCCAGCCGCTCGGCGGAGGCCATCCTGCGGAACACAGGATTGGTGTTTGATGTTGTTATGGCCGCCGTCGTCCACACGGACGCCGGACTGTTGAGGCCGTTTTCCCCGGCCGCACGGGCGGAAAGGGAGCGGGAAACTAGCAGGGGCGGCCGGGGTGGCAACACCATTTTTCCAAAGATTTGTTGTTGCAAATCTTCCGGGAAAGGCCAACTTCGCCGCACCTGTTAGATAGCTTGTCTCTTCCACGGCATGGTGAATCTTCAAGTGAACTTGGTTCAGTGATGATTTGAAACCCGATGAACGGGAACAGTCTGGTAAGTGCAGTGTTAGTCGGACAGTAAAACATCACATGAGCAATAAACTGTTTGTTGGAAACCTTTCCTTCAACACCACCGAAAACGACCTCCAGGACGCCTTTGCGGCGCACGGGACCGTCGTCGAGGCCAACCTGATGCTGGACCGCATGAGCGGCAAGCCCCGCGGTTTCGGCTTCGTCACCATGAGCACCCCCGAAGAAGCGCAGAAGGCCATCGCGGCCCTCAACGGCGCTGACCTCGGCGGCCGTGCGCTCACCGTCAATGTCGCCCGTCCCCGCGAAGAGCGCCCGCCCGGTGGCGGCGGCGGCGGCCGTGGTTACGGTGGTGGCGGCGGCGGCGGCGGTGGTGGCCGTGGCGGCTACGGCGGCGGTGGCGGTCGCGACCGTTACTAATCGGATCATTTCCTCACGGCGGGGCTGGAGTAAAATCCAGCCCCGCCTTTTTGCTTTCCGCAGACCAGCGCAAAAACAAAACGGCGCGGTGGTTTTCGCCACCGCGCCGGTCCCATTTCAAACCTATCTGCCTGGCAAAATCAGTAAACGCCCTCGACGATGTTTTTCTCCATCGCGCCGAACGGCCGCACGTCGCCGACGCCATCCCAGGCGTAGGGCGGACGCGGCGCCCGGCGGATGACCTCGTCGCGTTCGAGGAAGCGCGGGCAGAAAAACTCCTTCGTGAGCGTGGTGAGCTCGACACGGCCCCACGTGTCGTAGGCCACCGTCTCGTCGGTCTTGGTCGGATGCACGACGCGGAGCACGGCGCGCGGCTGCGGCGCGTAGTAGGTGACGCTGAAATTGTCCTCGGGCTGGAGTGGCACGCTCGCGGCCAGGCCCATCAGCGTGTTGCCGTAGGTCGGGTAGAAGCCGATGCGGTTTTCGAGCAGCTCCTCGACGATGAAGCGCACCTCCTGCGGCTTCATCGAGGTGCCGCCGCAGAACACGCCGCGGATGCCGGCGTCGTAGAGGTTCACTTTTTCCGCGATCGCCTCGAGGAGCTTGGGCGTGGTGAAGAGGCCGGAAACTTTCCGATGCTTGAGGATCATCTCGGCCTGGTCCACCACGTGCGCCATGTATTGTTTGGCCACGTCGAACTGCTTGTTCGTGATGAGCTTCTTCACGAAGCGCGTGTAGTCGTTCCAGCCGATGCGCTGCTTGGGCATGCCGGTGGTGCCGCCGGTCTCGAAAATGTTGAACGGCTTGCCCTTGAACTGCGCGGGCACCCAGACCTCGGGCTGGAGGTCGCGCAGCGACTCATCGGCGAAGTGCGGGAACTTCAGCATGTCCTCGAACTTGGTGATCTCCTTGCGCGGGTCGAAATTTTTCTTCGCCCAGTCGAGCCAGTAGGGGCAGCCGGTCTCGGGGCTGAAATGCCACGTGATGATTTCGCGCAGGTGGGCGTCGAGTTCGGCCTTGGCCTTGGCGACGAGTTCGGGGGCAACGGTGGGGATGGGCATGATCGGGCGTCGGGTTGGATGGTTGCGGTTCGGGTGGTTATTTTGCCTTCGGCTGGTCGGGCATCGGCGCGGCCTTCGCCGAGTCGTGGATCGCGAAGAGGTGCGTGTTGCTCGCGATGTAGAGAACCCCGTTGGCCACCACCGGCGTCGAGTAAACCGGCGCGCCGAGATTTGGTCCGTTCAGTTCCTTCGCCACGCCGTTCTCGACTACCTTCATCTTGCTCAGGATTTTCTTTTCCTTGCTCACGGCGAGCACGACCACGTCTCCGTCCTCGCTGCCGACATACACCTTGCCGTCCGCGACCATCGTGCTGCCCCACATATGAGCTTTCATGTCGTGCGTCCAGTAAACCTTGCCGGTCTCGGCGTCGAGGCAGTGGACGAAGCCGGAGAAGTCGCCGATGAACAGCAGCCCCGTGTCGGGATCAATCGAGACTGTCGAGATCGAACGGTGGATGCCCTTGTATTCCCAGATCAGCGCACCGGCCTTCGCGAGATCGCCGGTCTTCGTCGCGTCGAGGCAGACGAGATGGCCCACGCCCTCGCCGTGCTCCGGGTCCTGGCCGGTGGCGATGTAGATGCGGTTCTTGTAAAAGACCGGCGTCGCATTCACCTCACTCGGGCCTTCGGCGGCGGGATATTTGTGCGCGGCGTCCTTGGCCTTGTATTCCGGCGGGTTCATGTCGAACCACCAGACTTTTTTCAGAAACGCGGAGTCGCCTTCCTTCTTCGGCTCGGGATCAAACGCGTAGGCCAGGCCGTCGCCGCCACCGGCGAAGAGCAGCGGCTTGCCGTTGACGGTGCCGGTCGAGAGCGAGCTCCACTGGCCGTGGAAAATTTTCGGGCCGATGCCCGCGTCGTCCTCGCCGACGAGCTTGCCGGTCTTCTTGTCGAGCGCGATGAAGCTCGGCGAAAGCGGCGAGGGAATGTTGACGTGCGTCCAGTCCTGGCCGTTGGAGGTGCAGACGTAAACGCGGTCGCCGATGATGAGCGGCGAGGAATTCGAGGCGTTGTGCGGGAACACGCCGAGTTCGTCCATCATGTCGTAAACCCAGATGATGTCCGCGTCCTTCGGGCCGATGGCGGGGGGCGGAGCGCCGGTGTCCTTCGCCATGTATTTGGCCTCGTCCTGCATACCCTGGTTGCCGTTGGCCATGCCGTTCACGTCGAGGCAGATGACTTCGCACCGGCTCGTGACGAGATAAACGTAATCGCCCTCGACGCGCGGCGAGCTGAGCAGGCCGAGGTTTTCCCAATCGTTGACCTTGCCAGACTTGAGCTTGGACACGGCGAGCTGCCAGAGCAGTTCGCCGGTCTTCTCGTCGAGGCACATGAGAATGGAGCGGTCGCCCTGGAGCTTCGGGTCGCGCGGCGAATCGTTGTTCGTGCCGATGAAAATTTTCCCGTTGGCGACGGTGATGTTGCCGTAGCTCTGCGAGCCGAGCTTGGCCGTCCACTTCACGTTCTTGGTCGTCGCGAGGTCAATCTGGTCGGTGCCCTGCTTGAGTTTGCCCGGCTCGAACTTGTCGGGCAGTCCACGGGCGGGGGAATACATATTGCGCGCGTCGGTGCCGCCCCATTGCGGCCAGTCGCCGCCGTTGTTGGCCGCGGCTTGGGGCTTGGCGCCCGATTGGGCGGCCTCGGGCGTCGGTGTTTCCTTTTTCTTGTCGCAACCGGTGAAGGTGATCAGTCCGGCGGCCGCGAGTGCGGCGGTGAGGAGTGGGAGGGTTTTCATGGCAAATTATTTCGAGAGTGTGCGGGTCAGTTTGTGGGAAAATCAATTCGCGGTCACACTGATGTTGTCAATGAACACGCGCTGGTCCTGCGGCGCGAAGCCGAACAGCCCGGGCGAACCCTGCTGGTGCGCCGTCTGGTGCGGCACCTCGATGGTCCACGCGGCGGGCTCCGGCTCGCCCTTCTTCCACGCCTTCGCGCGCACCACGCCCGAGCCGTCGGGCTTGGTGTCCACGCGCGCCTTGATCACATACCACTCGTTGGGCGACCAGCGGAAATTCGGCGGCGCCTCGGGCGCGGGGAAGCGGAGGCGCTCGAGGTTCGAGTTCACCTCGAGCTTCTGCTCATTGCCCTTGAGGAGAATCTGGTAGCGATGGCAGATCACGCCCACGTCGGACATCTTGCGCTTGTTGCCCTCGCTGCGCACGTCGGCCTGGATGGTGTAATTCTTCATGTCCGAGTCGCCGATGAAGACGGTGCCGCGCTGGAAAAATTTGTTGTCAATCGTCTTGGTCAGCGCCTTCGTGCCCTCGATGTCCCGCACCTCGAAGCGGAAGCGCGCGCCGATCCACGGCAGCGGCGGGTAGGAAAATTTCGTCGGCGGCTCCACGGTGTTCGTCGTCGTGTCGCTGAGCTGGATGGACTCGAAGTCCTGCGTGAACGGAATCCCCGGCACCACGCGGCCGCGGATGTAACCCTTCATCGTGCCGATGGTCGCCTCGAACGCGCCGGCGGACATCTTCGCGTCCTTGGCCACTTCGAGCTGGCCCTCGGCGTTGAACGCGCCGTCCATCTTCGCCTTCACGAGCGCCGTCGGGGGGATGTAACCGGCCCAGGTCGCGTCGCTGGACTTGATGCCCTCCTGCACAACGAAGCCGTTCGCATCGAGCGAGCGCAGGCGGAAGTTCGCCTTGTCGCCGGGGTGCATCAGCACTTCGTTCGGGATCACCTGGAGCTGCGTCGCGGGGCCGGGTTTGGGCCACGCCTCGGTCGCGTCGTCCTTCGGCAGGCCGGCGTTGTCGCCCTTTTTGCCGAAGCAATAAATCTTGCGCGTGGTCTGGAGATAAATTTTTCCGTTGTAGGCGACCGCCGTGCCGAAGCAGCGGCCCTCGAGCGAAACCTTGCTCAGGATTTTTCCCTCGGTGTCGCCGGGCTGGATGACGTAGAGCGCGCCCTTGGTGCCGGCATCGCCGCCACCTTCGTCCGCGCCGCCCTTGCTCTCCGGGTCGTTGAGAATCGGCACGTAGATTTTTCCGTCGGCAAACAGCGGGCAGGCGTTGCGCTGCTCGATGCCGAGCTGCACGTGCCAGAGAATCTTGCCGGTGTTCACGTCCACGCACACGAGGTCGCCTTTTTCCTTCACGGTATAAATGCGGTCGCCCGCGAGGATCGGCGAACTGGTCGAGGAGGAAATCTCCGCCGAGTGCCACAGCTCGACCTGTGCGCGGTCCACGTTCGGGAAACCGCCGGGGACGACCTTCGGCAGCTCGGTCGGGATTTTCATGCAGACCATCTGGCCCGGCTCGTAGGGCGTGCCGAAGATGGCGACGACCTTGTCGTTGTTGTGCACGACGGTGGTGGAGTTGATGCCGGCCTTGAAGAGCGGCACGCGCCAGAGCGTTTCGCCGGTGCGCGCGTTGATGCAGACCACGCCGCCGTCGCCGGTCGCCGAGATGAAACAGCGTTTCCCCTGATAGAAGAAAAAGAACGGATGCGAGAACGAATTGTCCTTCGGCCGGTCACCGGGCGTCGAGGCCCACACCAGCTCGCCGGTTTTTTTGTCGAACGCGTAGAAGCGGTCGCCGGCCTGACCTTGCGCGCCCCAGTTGCCCATGATGCCGCGGATGATGCAGAAGTCGCCGTCCACCGCGGGCGAGGCCGTGCGCGAATTCGGAAAGGTGAGCCGACCGAGCTTCTCCATCAGCGAATGGCTCCAGAGTAGTTTTCCGTCCGCCGTGAAGCACGCGAGGATGCCCTGCGTGCCCTGCATGAAAACATTGCCCGTCTCCGGATCAATCGTCGGGCTGCTCGTGGCGTAGCGGAGGTAGATTGTGTCGGAAATGAAGTCGTTGAAGAGATGCTTCCACAGCAGCTTGCCCGTCTCCGCGTCGTAGCACGCGACGCCTTCCTGAAGGTCGGGGCCGTTGTCCACGTAGCCCATGATGTAGAGCTTGCCGTTGGCGATGACCGGCGTGGACTGGCCGGCGAAGTCGCTGGTCCAGAGCGCCTCCTTCACGTCGAGCTTGCTGGGCAGACCAGATTCCTTCGACGAGCCATTTTGGGACGGCCCGCGCCAGGTGAGCCAGCCCTTGACGGGCGCGGCGGTGACGGCGAGCGAGAGTGAAAGCAACGCGGCGAGGAAAGACGGGAGCTTCATGGGTCGGCGGGGTTGGATGATGGCGGCGGTGACGGTTTTATTGCG